>JAZNOA010000001.1:0-6988 GCA_045580545.1 Acutalibacteraceae bacterium
TCTTTTAAAACCAACTCACAGGCCTTGACTTTAAACTCCTTTGTGTAATTCACTTTCTTTTTCATTTTGTTCACTCTCCTGAAAATATTTTACCAACATTTTCACTCTTTGAACAGTCCTTTTTTACTATACAACTTTCCAATATTCATCATTCATTATTCATTAAGCGATAACGGATTTTCGAATGAATAATGAAAATGTAAGTCGCTTACGCTAATTAATAATGAATAATTGTTGCTGCGTTTCGAAAATTCTTGTAGCCTCACCGCTTTTATGCTATGCTTGTGCTACAATAGGGACAAAATTGCAGTGCGAATAAATTTATGATATGAAAAGAGCCGTGAAATTCACGGCTTATTTTTGTATATTTGGATTATTTGTTCTTTCTAAAAGATAATCCACTGAAACGTTAAAGTAGTCAGCGATTTTTATGAGTTCATTTATGCCAGGCTCTCGTTCGCCTGTTTCATAACGGCTTATAGTATTTTGATTTGTATTTAGGGCCATAGCTAATTTTAATTGGGAAATGCCTTTTGATTTGCGAATTTCTTTCAATCTCATAAGATCACCCCTTGACTTTATTATCCCATATTGGTATAATAAAAATATCCCAATATGGTATATGGAGGTACCAAAATATGAAAAAGTTGTTAATCGGTGTAATTGTATTAATAGTTTGTGTTGCTGTTTTTGCAAAAATTGGCGATGATGGTGAAATACCGCGCGATAATGTTTCGGATAGTTCACTGACTGTGGAAAATCAAAATACTGAGGAATCCCAAAATGCAGGAGATGGTTTTTATTGTGTGGGAGAATATGGTGTTAGAATAAAAGAGGTAAAAATGTTTGAAGATAGTATCAGCAAATGTGTAATAGTCACATATGAATTCAAGAACACCTCGAAAAATCCTCAGTCGTTTAATTATGCTTTTTCTGCACATGCCTATCAAGGCGGAGTAGAATTAAACAATCCTGAATTGCTATATATTGACGGGCTTACAGATTATAATGATAATGCAGGAACTAACATTAAGGACGGCGCATCAATTGAAGTAGATGAAGCTTATAGATTGATAGATGATGCTTCTGAAGTAGAAATTGAGGTTGGAAATAGCATCTTGGGTTTGGCAGGTGCGGAACCCTTAAGAGAAACATTTTCAATTGTTGAACAGTAAAAACACTCGCTTTTCAGATACATTTCTTTTTTTCTAAAATAACGAGCAACTTTTCTAGATAAAAGATGAAAGAGAAAAGATATGCTTGTGCTACAATAGGGACAAACATTTATTTTTCCTTGCCTTTTCCATCAAATTTGTAAGGCAAGGCAGGAATAACCGTCATACTGTTGGTAACATTACTGCTTAAAAACAAAGTTTTTAACTGTATTTTCTTTAGTATGATTTTCAACATGTCGGTATGATTTTTTTCATACCTTAAATTTACTAAGTTTATTTTAAACAAAAGGCGTAAAACAGACCTTAAAGCAGGAAAAAATCCTGTTTTAAGGTCTGTTGTTTTATTCCGTTTTAAAAATCCTAAAAATTTTTTAAAATTATTTTTAACTATGACACTAGTTGTCAGGGTTAAATTTTAAAATGTGCTTACAGCTGTAGGAAATCGGGACGCTGGTTTCAAAAAATAGTTACATTTTAAAGAAAAAATAAAATTATAGAAAGTATGAACTATAAAATGAAAACTATTTTCGGTGTTAGTTCAGCTACACCCATCAACAAAAAGCTGAAAAATGGTTATACAATGTATGACTGGGTAAAAAGACAAAAATGCTTTCCTGCTTTTTGTATGAGAACACTTTGCGGTGAAGACAAAATCACTGCAGAAGAAATTGAGTTTTTAAAAGGCAAGGATTGCAAAATTGGTTTGGTTATGCATGACCTTACCGAAGCCAAGGTATCGGGTGTAAACGGTACAGAAGATGCTATTAAAGCAGTAGAAGCCGCAAAAGAATTAGGCGTTCCGCAAAATGAGGGTATCGCTTTGTTTGCAGAAATTAAACCTGAGTGGAGTGTAAATCACAACTGGATGATTTCGTTTGCACAGGTTATTTCAGCAAACGGTTATATTCCTGCATTTATTGGTAATACCGATTCGTCAAAGAATTTCAACTTTGACCGCCAGTGCAGTCACTATGTACAGGCAACAAAGGATGCAAATTATTTTGGTGCACTCTTTATGGCAACCGAGCCTAAGCTTGATACAATGCCTGAAGAATGGACACCTTATTGCCCATCAGCATTACAGCCCGAGGATATTTCTCTTTGGTCTTGCGGCACTACTACCTTTGATTTTACACAGGTAGAAGACGTATACGCTAAGGACGAGAAAGTACTTGAAAAAATGTGGTAAAGGAGGTATAATAAAAATGAACAAGAAACAGTATAATAATGTAATAGAAAACACATTAAAGCACGAAAATACAGACGATTCACTTAGCACAGCAAGAGCTATATTTGACAATATGGGTGTTGCATTACCGCAGGGTGATATGAAGGTTGTTTATGAAACTATCAAAACTGATAACTATATGGGTTGGAAGTCTTGCACAATGCAAGAAGCACAGGCAGCAGCAGACAACGGCACCGCCGCAATCGGTATCAGCGAAGACAGAATTGTTGTTCTTTCTGCTAACGATGAAGAACAGCCTGTGACACAAACTGCATCGGTTATGACACTTAACGAAAACACTTCGGCTTTTGCTGTTGAGGGTATGCGGTATTATTCGTATGGTTACGGTACGACTAATTATAATCCATTGTATTTTTCAAATAGCAATTTGAATGTCAATGTTGGTTGGACTGGATACAACACATTATATGGTGCTAGCACATCTACAGTGTATTGGACTACGAGCAACCCCAATATTATGAAAGTGGATTACTATTCAGGACATTTACAAGCAGTTGGCGTTGGCTCGGCTTGGATAACAGCCACAACATCTAATGGATATAGTGCAGACTTCTATGTTCAAGTTGAAAAACTTGTTAAATATGTAACTGTAGAGAAAACAATTGTTAGGGATTTGTTATTTGGAGAAAATGATCTTCCTGGAATTTCCGTCCAATCTTACCCTGTGCTCTTAAGATTGTTTTATAATATAACAAAAATAGATAATAATAGGGTATTTTTGGAGTCTGTTTCTGCATTTACAAAATATGATAGAAGTGTGCTTATATTTGGCGTGGAAGCTCCGAGCATAGGAATTGCTAGTATTTCAATTGGAAATACATCACTAAATTTACAAGAAAATAATGTTTTGGCATCTCCAGATTGGATTTATGATGCTAAAATATCTAATGTGAATCAATGGGTAACTTTGGGAACAGAACTTTCTACTAAAGCTACATTAATGTGCCATAGTACAATTAATCCTTATGCTGAAGTAAATGCCGAAACACATGTAAGCATTTAATTTTTTGAACTCGGGAGGTAGGTTACATGAAAAGAATTTCAATAATAGTTATAGTAGCAATTGTATGCTCACTATTGTCGGTCTTAATTATTAAAAATATAAACCATAAAACTCACGAAACATCGTACGAATTTACTAAAGAGCAAATCGAAAATAGAATTTTAATTAATAAAATTACAAACTCTATTAATGAAAATTATCTTTTAAAAACTTTTTCAAAAGATGATGCAAAAGAACAAATTAATGAGCAATACAAACCAATTAAGCAAAGTGAAGTTGTAAAAGAGCTTACTATTGCTAAACTTAGGAAATCTATCCTCGCTTCTAAAAATGTTGTTCTTGATTACGATTTAGCCAAAGAGACAACAAATCAAGAATTTGATCGTTTAAAAAGTGATGAAACAACAGAAAATTATTATCAGAGTGTTAAGGTTGTTTTATCTGAATATAGTATTAGTGAAAAAGAATATTTACAACTTTTGTATGATTATTCATATGATTTATATGTTGAAAACATCTTTAAAAATTGGTTTGCTAAAGATAGTAATCTCTACAAAAAGCCTGACAATTCAGATATTATTTATATAGACAAATATCCTGATTTAGACAGCCAGATAGAGTTATATCTTGAAAAAGAACTTAAAAAAATTACGATTGCTATTAAATAAATCTATATAAAACGAGATCAATACTTACAGTAACCATATCCTTTTGAAAATAAACATTGTGTTTTCCGTCTGTATTTTAATAATGCAGGCGGTTTTTTCTCTTTGTCAATAAAATTGATACATTAAATATATAAAATAACCTATTTTTGTTTACATCTTGCCAACCGTATTAAAGGTATGTTATAATTATGAAAAATATAAATTTGTCTCTAATTTGACACAAGCATATAATGTATCCAAGAGGTGAAGTATATGAAATTGTTTAATTCTTTTAAAGAAAACAAAGAACTTATTAACGAAACAGAATTTGTGAATGTTTATTTTGTAAAATGTGATGCAAAAGAATATACAATCATTATTCCGAAGAAAAGAGCCAACAACCAAACTATAATTTATTTCATTGATAATATGATATATTGGGAACAAGTTCCTCGTTTTCCTCGCCTTGCAGGAAAACAATATGGAGATAGAATACCGATTTATAAATTTGATGATGAGAAATGTTTGAATACCATATTTGTTGTCAAGGGGACTCCTCTGGGCGATGAGGGGTTGGATAATGGAATTTTTAGAAGCTCAAAAAAATATGATGAGAATTATGTAAATTGTATAACCTATAAGAAATTCAAAGAAATGTAAGAAAATCCTTAAGTTTCACCCGGTTTTTTTGAACAACATAGCCAAGCCTGGAACCTCGACACGCAGATGCGTAGCTGAGGTTCTTCTTTTTTGCGGTTTTTTCTCTCACGTTTTAAGTCCGTTATGAACATCTGCACCAAAAATCCCGTTCTCGTAAAAAGGCGGGATTTTTAAAGATTTAAAAGCCAACTTAAATAGAAGCGGTAAAATGAAGATATAGCATCATAACTTGTTGACAAATCAACAAGTTTGTGATATACTCTACACTTGTTGAGGTTTCAACAAGTCAAAGGAGGCGATGTCTTGAACAACAGATTTGAAACTTTTACTCTGCTTATCAACCGAATAAGCCGAAATATACGTAAAATCGAAAATCAGGAAATGGCGGAATACAATTTAAAAGGCACCCATATTTCCTGTCTTTATTATCTTTATCTGTCCGACGGAATTACCGCCACCGACCTTTGTGAGCGTTGTGAGGAGGACAAGGCGACGGTCTCCCGTTCCCTTGATTATCTCGAAAACGGCGGTTATATTGTGTGCGAGTCAAAAAGTGCGAAGAGATATAAAAGTCCTCTGAGGCTTACGGAAAAAGGCAGAGAGATTGCCCAAAAGATATCCGATAAAATAGCATATTTTCTCGGAGAAATCAGCACAGAACTGACCGAAGAGGAACGTTTGCAGTTTTATCATTACCTTAAAAATATCAGCAAAGGTCTTGATAGTATTGCGAACAAAGAGTGTAACTGAATAAATTGACGGAATTTTAGTTTAAGGAGAATTATTATGAAAAAGGTAGCAATTGCAACAGACAGTAACAGCGGTATCACCCAAGCGGCGGCAAAGGAAATGGGAATTTCGGTCATGCCGATGCCGTTTTACATTAACGATGAACTTTTCTTTGAGGATATAACTCTTACTCAGGAGGAGTTTTACGAAAAACTGCAGTCCGACTGCACTATTTCCACATCCCAACCCTCTCCCGCCGACGTGACCGACCTTTGGGACAAACTTTTGGAAGAATACGACCAAGTGGTTTACGTTCCGATGTCCAGCGGACTCAGTAATTCCTGCGAAACCGCTATGATGCTGTCAAGTGAATATGAGGGCAAGGTTTTTGTGGTTGATAACCATAGAATTTCCGTAACACTCAAGCGTTCTGTTTTGGATGCCGTTGAACTAAGCAAACAGGGAAAAAGCGGTGAAGAAATTAAAAAAATATTGGAAGACACAAGGCATGAGTCCAGCATCTATATCACGGTGGACACACTTAAATATCTTAAGCAGGGCGGACGTATTACACCTGCCGCAGCGGCAATCGGAACTGTTCTCAACATAAAACCCGTTTTGCAAATTCAAGGTGAAAAGTTAGACTCTTTCGCTAAAGCCAGAGGTTTGAAGCAGGGGAAAGGTATTATGCTGGACGCTATAGAAAAGGACATAAATGAGCGTTTTAAGGGTCAAAAAGTTCATATTCAGGCAGCATATACCTGCTCTGACGAGGACGCTGCGGCGTGGAAGACGGAGATTGAAACCCGTTTTTCGGGATATGAGGTGGATATGGACAGACTGTCACTCAGCGTTGCCTGCCATATAGGTCCCGGAGCCATTGCAATTGCCTGCACAAAGAGTATTTGATTTTAAACATATTGTAATACACAAAAGCCAACCGATTAAATTTAAGAATTGGTTGGATCAGAGTGAAGATAAAGCCTACTCTCGGCTCCGCTAATTGCAGTGGGTCAAGGGTGAAACCCCTGTCGTTCGGGGGGTGCGGGTTGCCGGCGGCAACCTCTAAGCGAATGCTTAGAAGCACCGACCGAGGCGGGAGCCGAGACGGAATTGTCGGCGTGCTAACCAAAAAAAAGATATAACTTGTCTTTCAATTGGCGAAGCCACGCTTGAAAGACTTTGAGTAGAGGCTTTACTCCCGACAATTCAAAGGGGCAATCGAAATCCCCCTTTAAAGGCGAATCTTTCCGCCCTTTCTTTTCGCCCACATAAAGATTGGGCGTGCCCGTCGCGGCATGAGCGACAAGATGAAAATAATATACTATTTAATTGGCGTGCAAATTTACCTCCACTACTTGTAGGGGAGGGGGACCGCTTTAGCGGTGGAGGGGTCTTCAACTTCATAGTTTACAACCCCTCCGTCTTTTTGCTACGCAAAAATCCACCCGCTGACGGCGGCGGTCCCCTCTGTCACTTCGTGACATCTCCCCACACTGTGGGGAGTCACCCCTGCAAGCAGGGG
>JAZNOA010000002.1:0-21288 GCA_045580545.1 Acutalibacteraceae bacterium
GCATTGTTTGTGTTACAGTTTTCATGACGAATGGTTAATCCTCCTGTCTGTTTTGATTCGGCAACTTAACTGTAACACAGGATTTTCCATTCGTCACTCTTTTTTTATTCGTTACTGTAACACATCTATTGTAAACCTACAGATTGTAAAAAAAATTTTCCAAAAAGGGCTTGACTATATCCTTTTTATGGTATATAATTGTTATTCACTATGATAATAGGGTATTATGCACTTATTGTGTGTTGAGGCTTCAAAAAACCGACACAAACATTAGTGAAAACGACCTATTATCGAGGATATATAAAAGGCAAAAAATGTCTTAAAATCTACGGAGGAGTGATTGTATACCTATGGAGTCAACTTCAATGGTAAAGCCTGTCAATTTGGGCAACAATACCCGTATGACCTTTTCGAAAATCAATGAAGTTATTGATATGCCCAACCTCATTGAAATTCAAAAGGACTCGTACAAGTGGTTTGTAGAGGGGGGTCTAAAAGAAGTATTCCGCGATATGGAGGCTATAACCGACTACAGCGGCAATCTTCAGTTAAGTTTTATCGACTACCGATTCGATGAAAACCCGAAGTATGATGTGGGTGAGTGTAAATCGAGAGATATTACCTATGCCGCACCTTTAAGGGTTACTGCCCGCCTCATTAACAACGAAACCGGCGAAATCAAGGAAAGCGAAGTTTCAATGGGCGATTTCCCGCTTATGACCGAATCCGGTACCTTTGTTATTAACGGTGCCGAGCGTGCTATCGTTTCCCAGTTGGTTCGTTCTCCCGGCGTTTATTTTGCTGAAAAGGCTGATGAAAAAACCGGTAAAAGACTTTTTTCCTCCACCATTATACCTAACCGCGGTGCGTGGCTTGAATACGAAACTTCGGTTAATGATGTTTTGTATGTTAGAATTGATAAAAACCGCAAACTCCCTCTGACCACATTTATCAGAGCGTTAGGTCTTGCCACCAATGACCAAATCCGTCAGGTTTTCGGTGAAGACGAGCGTCTTGCCGCCACCTTAGATGCCGACGATACCAAGAGTGTTGAAGAGGCATTGGTTGAGGTTTACAAAAAACTTCGTCCCAGCGAGCCTGTAACAATCGAAGGTGCGAGGACTTATTTGGAGCAGTTGTTCTTTGATGCTCACCGTTATGATATTTCACCCGTCGGAAGATACAAATATAATAAAAAGTTAAGCATAGGGGCTCGTATTAAGGACTCTGTTTTGTCACGACCCGTTATTGATCCTATGACCGGTGAAATTTTGGCAGATGCCGAAACCACCGTTACAAAGGAACTTGCCAACACCATCGAAACCAAGGGTGTTAACGAGGCTTATGTTAACGTTATGGATTTTGAGGGTAATGTTGCCGAGGTTAAGGTTCTTTCCAACGGAATGGTTGATCTTGCCGATTTTACCGACTTTACCGCCGAGGAACTTGCAGAACTCGAAAAGGAAGGAATTTACGAAAAGGTTTCCTTTGCAGCCCTCAAAGAGATTTTGGAAAATGCCGAAACTAAAGAAGATTTAAAGAACGCAATTATTGACAGTGCCGATATTCTTATTCCTAAGCATATTACTGTTGACGATATTTTCGCTTCCATCAGTTATTTCTTAGGTTTACCCCACAATGTGGGATGTGTTGACGATATTGACCACCTTGGAAACCGCCGTATCCGTTCTGTTGGAGAACTTCTCCAAAACCAGTTCAGAATCGGTATTTCCCGTATGGAGAGGGTAGTTCGGGAGAAAATGACCTTGCAGTCTCAAGACCCCGATAATATCACTCCCCAGTCCTTAATCAATATCCGTCCCGTTGTTGCCGCTATTAAGGAGTTTTTCGGTTCTTCACCCCTTTCCCAGTTTATGGATCAAACAAACCCCTTGTCTGAACTTACCCACAAGCGTCGTTTGTCGGCTTTGGGACCCGGCGGTTTGTCAAGAGACAGGGCATCTTTCGAGGTTCGTGACGTTCACTACACCCATTACGGACGTATGTGCCCCATTGAAACCCCTGAAGGACCTAACATCGGTCTTATTTCCTACTTGGCAACCTTTGCCAAGATAAATAAATACGGTTTCATTGAAACTCCCTTCCGCAAGGTTGACAAGGAAACAGGCGTAGTTCTTGACGAGGTTGTTTATATGACTGCCGACGAAGAGGACGATTACTATGTTGCACAGGCTAACGAGCCTTTGGATGAAAATAACCGTTTCGTAAATAAGCGTGTTAACACCCGTTACCGTGAGGGCTTCCAAGAGGTTGAGGCCAACCGTGCCGACTATATGGACGTTTCTCCCAAAATGGTGGTATCCGTTGCAACTGCTATGATTCCTTTCCTTGAGAATGACGATACCAACCGTGCACTCATGGGTTCAAACATGCAGAAGCAGGCAGTGCCGCTTCTCAAACCCGAAAATCCCATTGTTGCTACCGGTATGGAATACAAAGCGGCTGTTGACTCCGGCGTTGTGGTTTTGGCTAAACGTGACGGTGAGGTTACCTTTGTTTCGGCTGATATCATTAAGGTTAGGGCTAAAAACGGCGAGATTGATGAGTATAATCTTATTAAGTTCCTGCGTTCCAACCACGGTACCTGTATCAACCAGAAGCCTATTGTGGCAGTTGGTCAAAAGATTAAAGAGGGCGAAGTAATTGCTGACGGCCCCGCAACTTCAAAGGGCGAAATTTCTCTCGGTCGAAATGCCCTTATCGGTTTTATGACTTGGGAAGGTTATAATTACGAGGACGCTGTTCTTATAAACGAGCGTTTAGTTCGTGATGATATCTACACATCTATTCATATCGAGGAATATGAAATTGAAGCCCGTGACACAAAACTCGGACCAGAGGAAATCACCCGTGACATTCCCAATGTGGGCGATGACGCTTTGCGTGATCTTGACGAACGAGGTATTATCCGCATCGGTGCGGAGGTTACGGCAGGTGACATTCTCGTAGGTAAGGTAACACCCAAGGGTGAAACCGAACTTACCAGTGAAGAAAGACTTCTCCGTGCTATCTTCGGTGAAAAGGCACGTGAGGTTAGAGATACCTCTCTCAGAGTTCCCCACGGTGAATACGGTACAATTGTTGACGTTAAGGTATTCACCCGTGAAGATTCTTCTGAACTTAGTCCCGGTGTAAACGTTGTTGTTCGTTGCTATATTGCTCAGAAACGTAAGATTTCCGTGGGCGATAAGATGGCAGGACGTCACGGAAACAAGGGTGTTGTATCCAGAATTCTTCCCAGCGAGGATATGCCTTTCTTGCCCGATGGTACACCTCTTGATATCGTTCTCAATCCCTTGGGCGTTCCCTCCCGTATGAACATCGGTCAGGTGCTTGAGGTTCACTTAGGCTATGCTGCCCGTGCTCTCGGTTGGAATATTTGCACACCTGTATTTGACGGTGCCCATGAGGAAGACATCAGGAAGTGCTTCACTATGGCTGAGGAATACACCAAGAAGGATGACTATGCACTTGCCAACAGTGCCGGTCTTGATTTCTCCAAGATTCCTATGCGTGAAGATGCTAAAACCCAGTTGTTTGACGGTAGAACAGGTGAACCTTTCGATAACCCTGTAACCGTTGGTTATATGTATTATCTTAAACTCCACCACCTGGTTGACGATAAGATTCATGCCCGTTCAACCGGTCCTTACTCACTTGTTACTCAACAGCCTCTCGGCGGTAAAGCCCAGTTCGGCGGTCAGCGTTTCGGTGAGATGGAAGTTTGGGCACTTGAGGCTTACGGTGCGGCTTATACACTTCAGGAAATCCTTACCGTTAAGTCGGACGATGTTGTGGGCCGTGTTAAGACATACGAATCTATTGTTAAGGGTCAAAACATTCCGAAACCCGGTATTCCCGAGTCCTTCAAGGTTCTTATTAAAGAACTTCAGTCCTTGGGTCTTGACGTTAAGGTGCTTGACGATAAGAACGAAGAAATCGACCTTAAACAGACTATTGATGATGACGATATGGGTCTTGGAACTCCCGTAGTTCCTGAAAACAGTGAGTTTGACAGCGAAACCGTTGTTGATGACCTTACAGGCTTCGGTCTTGAGGATGAAAACGGTGAGGCTATTGAATTTGAAGAAAATGACGAAGAATTCACAGACGAATTCGACGAAGAAATGTAACGGAGGGCATTATGGCAGAAATAGAATTTGAATCCATTAAAATAGGTCTTGCATCTCCCGAACAGATTAGAAGTTGGTCCCACGGTGAGGTAACAAAACCTGAAACCATTAACTACCGTACCTTAAAACCCGAAACCGGCGGTCTTTTCTGCGAGCGTATTTTCGGACCCCAAAAGGACTGGGAATGTCACTGCGGAAAGTATAAGAGAATCCGCTATAAGGGAAAAATCTGTGAGCGTTGCGGTGTTGAGGTAACCAGTGCCAAGGTACGCCGTGAGCGTATGGGCTCCATTGAGCTTGCAGCCCCCGTTTCACACATCTGGTATTTTAAGACTATTCCCTCACGTATGGGATTAGTACTTGATGTAACTCCTAAGGCTTTGGAGCAGGTGCTTTACTTCTCTCAGTATATAGTTACCGACCCCGGTACCACACCCCTTGAGAAGAAACAACTCCTCAACGAAAAGCAGTACCGTGATATGCGTGAAAAATATGAGGACGATTTCGAGGCAGGAATGGGTGCCGAGGCAATTAAGAAATTGCTTTGTGAAATCGACCTTGAGGCTACCTGCAACGAACTTCGTGAGGAATTGGAAACCGCATCGGGTCAAAAGAAGATAAGACTTCTTAAGAGACTTGAAGTTATTGAGGCTTTCCGTCAGTCGGGCAACCGTCCCGAGTGGATGATTTTGGATGTTATTCCGGTAATTCCTCCGGATCTTCGTCCTATGGTTCAGTTGGACGGCGGACGTTTTGCCACCAGCGACCTAAACGACCTTTACAGACGTGTTATTAACCGTAACAACCGTCTTAAGAGGCTTTTGGAACTCCGTGCTCCCGACATTATCGTTCGTAACGAAAAGAGAATGCTTCAGGAAGCCGTTGACGCTCTTATTGATAACGGCAGACGGGGTAAACCTGTCACAGGTCCTAACAACAGAGCCCTTAAATCCCTTTCGGATATGCTTAAGGGTAAACAGGGCCGTTTCCGTCAAAACCTTTTAGGTAAGCGTGTTGACTATTCCGGCCGTTCGGTTATCGTTGTCGGTCCCGAACTTAAAATGTATCAGTGCGGACTTCCTAAGGAAATGGCACTTGAACTCTTCAAACCTTTTGTTATGAAGCGTTTGGTTGAAACCAAGGCTGTTGTTAACATTAAGTCTGCAAGAAAGATGGTTGAAAGGGCTTCCACCGAAATTTGGGATGCACTTGAAACCGTTATTAAGGAACACCCCGTGCTTCTCAACCGTGCTCCCACACTTCACCGTTTGGGTATTCAGGCATTTGAGCCTGTTTTGGTTGAGGGTAAGGCTCTTAAATTGCACCCGCTGGTATGTACTGCATACAATGCCGATTTTGACGGTGACCAGATGGCAGTTCACGTACCCCTTTCTGCAGAGGCTCAGGCTGAGGCACGTTTCCTAATGCTTGCCGCTAACAACCTGCTTAAACCCTCTGACGGTAAGCCTGTTGCCGTTCCTACTCAGGATATGGTACTCGGTTCTTACTATTTGACCCTTGTTAAGGCTGACGAAATGGGTGCTAACAAGGTTTTCCGTGATAAGGACGAGGCTTTGATGGCTTACAATGACGGTATTGTAGGTCTCCACGCACCTATCCGTGTCAGAATGTTCAACGAAAAGGGCGAGCATAAATTAGTTTGGTGCACTGTGGGTCTTATTATCTTTAACCAGTCTATTCCTCAGGATTTAGGCTTTGTTAACAGAAATAACCCCGAAGAGGCATTCAACCTTGAGTGGACTTTCAAATTGAAAGACCCCTCTAAACTTACCGTTGACAGCAACGAAGATATTATTCAAAACAAGGTTGGTAAAAAGCAACTTGGTAAGATTATCGACCGTTGCATAAATATCCACGGTACAAGCGAGTCTGCTATTGTACTTGACAATATTAAGGCTACCGGCTTTAAATATTCCACCAAGGGTGCGGTTACGGTTGCGGTTATCGACGCTGTAATTCCTCCCGAGAAAAAAGATATTTTGGCTGATGCCGAGGCTCAGATTGACCGAGTTTCACGTGACTATCGCAGAGGTCTTATTAACAATGACGAGCGTAGCCGCAATGTAATCGAGATATGGAATAAGGCAACCGAGGATGTTGCCGATGCACTTAAGGGCAACCTTGATGAATTTAACCCCATTTTCATGATGGCTGATTCGGGTGCCCGTGGTTCTATGGCTCAGATTAGACAGTTGGCAGGTATGCGTGGACTTATTGCCAACACTGCCGGTAAGGTTATTGAAGTTCCGATTCGTGCCAACTACCGTGAAGGTCTTAACGTACTCGAATACTTCATCTCCTCCCGTGGTGCACGTAAGGGACTTGCAGATACCGCTTTGCGTACCGCTGACTCAGGTTATTTGACCCGTCGTTTGGTTGACGTTGCTCAGGACGTTATCGTTCGTGAGGACGATTGCGGAACCGAAGAGGGTCTAACCGTGTTCGATATTAAGGACGGAAACCATATCTTAGAGCCTTTGGCCGAGCGTCTTGAGGGAAGATATTTGCTCCACGATGCAGTTCACCCCGAGACCGGTGAGGTTATATGGTCTAAGGAGGATATGATTACTTCCGACGCCGCTCAAATGATAGTTGGTGCAGGCATTGACAGAATCGAAATTCGTTCCGTTCTTACCTGCCACAGTCACCACGGCGTATGTAAAAAGTGCTACGGTAGAAACCTTGCAACCGCTAAACCTGTTACCACAGGCGAGGCTGTCGGTATCGTTGCCGCTCAGTCCATCGGTGAACCGGGTACTCAGTTGACAATGCGTACCTTCCATACCGGCGGTATCGCCAGCACCGAAGATATTACTCAGGGTCTTCCCCGTGTTGAGGAACTCTTTGAAGCAAGACGTCCTAAGCGTTGCGGTCTTATCGCCAAGATTGACGGTGTTGTACGCATTGCCGAGGAGAAGAAGAGCAATGTTATTATCATTACCAATAACGAATTGGCAACCGAAGAAAAGGTTACCATTCCTTACGGTATACGTCCTCTCGTTAATGACGGCGACTATGTTAAAGCAGGAGATATGCTAATCCCGGGTGCTAAGTATCCTCAGGATATTTTAGAGGCTCAGGGACCCGAGGCTGTTCAGCAGTATATCATTGCAGAAATCCAAAATGCATACCGCACTCAGGGTGTTGACATCAATGATAAGCACATTGAGGTTATTGTTCGTCAGATGATGAAGAAACTTCGCATTACAGATGCCGGTTCAACCGACCTGCTCCAGAATGTAAGTTACGAATATAAGGAAATTGACGATGCGAATAAGGCAATTCAGGCTCGTATTGATGCCGGCGAAGAGGGTCTTTCTAAGGCTGAATACCAAGCAACCTTGCTTGGTATCACCAAAGCATCATTGGCAACCGAATCCTTCCTTTCTGCCGCTTCCTTCCAGGAAACCACAAGAGTTCTCACCGAAGCCGCTATTAAGGGTAAGGTTGACCCCCTCTTTGGTCTTAAGGAAAATGTTATTATCGGTAAGTTGGTACCTGCAGGTACAGGTATGAAATGTATGGATATTAACACTGAGGACAATACATCGGCGGAGGACGATGTATTTATTCCCGATGATATGGAAATTCCCGCTGAGGAAGAGTTAGTATAATTAAAACGGCTGTCGCTTTTTCGACAGCCGTTTTCTCAATATTACAGTAAAATTAAAAAGCCGAGTGTTATTTGGAACACTCGGCTTTGTTTAAGTACTTAAATAATATTTCACAAGGGATTGGAGCAGGGTGTCTCTGTCAATCCTGCGGATAAGGTTACGGGCGTTATTGTGGGTTGTGATATATGTGGGGTCTTCCGATAAAATGTAACCCACGATTTGGTTTATCGGATTGTATCCCTTTTCTTTCAAGGCATCATAAACCTGAGTTAAGGTATTACGGATAACCTGCTCGGTTTGGTCACCAATAGAAAAGGTCATAGTTCTGTCATTCACAAATAACACCTCTTATAATCATTCTATACACTTATATAATAACTTAAATTTTAAAAAAGTGCAAGGATTTTTTAAAAAAATCATATAGATTTCTTTATAAACCTATATTTTGTTTAAATCTTCCTCGTGTAGAACCACACCGTTTTGTTTTAATATGTTTTGATACTCAACCATATTGATTTTTGTAAAATCGTCGCAAATAGCGGCGGCAGTTCCGGCGGCCTGTCCTGTCACGGCACAGCAGGGAATAACCCTCATAATATCCCACATACCGTCGGTTACAGAGGTGCATCTTCCGGCAACGATTAGATTTTTAATTTTTTTCGAGAAAAGCGTTTTAAACGGAACTTCATAAACGGGACCTCTTTTTCTCCAATCGGAAACCATACCCACAGAATCGGCAAAGAATTTATGCACTTCGGTATCGTGAAGTGTGTATTCTCCCACGATTTTCCTCGTCATTCTGATTTGAGGAATGGTAGCAATGGATGTGGGAACAAGGGTATTATCGGTTTTTCTGTTTTTTATAATATCGTTTAAGGTTGCGGAGTGGGAGAGAGCAACCATTTCCGATATTTCTTTTCCGTCGAGTCCTGTAAACCTTTTTGGGACGAGGGGGGTTACTCGGTTTGAATCATTTTTTTGATCGTCGGGAATATCGGCACAACCCAACGGATTAAGGGTATATCCCTTTTGCCCCAGCGAATAATACCAAGCCGCCAATACATTGCCCTGTTTGAAATTTTCGGTGGGAACCTCCGCAAAATAAGCAATATCGCAGTCACCCGTAGCGTCGACTACTGTTTTTGCACTAATCGCCTGTCTGCCTGATTTATTTTCAATAATTACCGCATCAATTCTGTCGTCCTCTTTGCTGACACCTACTGCATAACTGCCGTAAAGAACTGTAACACCGCTTTCGGTGAGCAACTGCTCCGCCAAAATAGCAAAAAGTTGGGGGTTATACTGCACTTCAAAGCGTTTGTCCTCGGCGGTGCGTTTGGTTTTATCGTCACTGTCTAACCAATTATGGGGATACCTGTCTTCTGCACCCATGGAAACAGAAAGTCTCAGCAGTTCTTCCGCAATTCCGAAAGAGACCTGTCTACCGTATCCGTCACACAAGGGCAGATATACCGTGACCAATCCTGCGGTTCCAAGACCTCCTAAAATAAACTGCTTTTCCAATAAAATGACCTTTTTCCCCTGCCGTGCCGCCGCAAGGGCTGCAGAAATGCCGGCAAATCCGCCGCCGCACACCAGAACGTCGCAGATTTCTGTGACGTTAGTTTCAAGTGTTTCTTTGATTATCATAACCTTGCCTCTTTTTTGATTGTAACGTATTTTTAATATATATTACACCTCTGTTTTGCAAAAGTCAATGAAAAGTCCCCCCACACTGTTTAGGTGTGGGAGGAAGTAATAAACACTTGATTCTAATTGTCATGACAAAGCAAAACGTTATACTTTCCGGTGCTGTATTTTTCAATAAATGCTTTGCTCAATTCGGGTTTAAACGGCATACCCGTGGGTATTTTTCTTTCAATACATTGCCTTGAATAACATTCGTCACCCGCAATAACAGTCGGCTTATCTTCACCGTCAATCTCAACAATGGAGGAGCCTACGGAATGACCGCCGATTTTAATAGCCTTTACACCGTCACAAACCTGAATTTCATCATCAAAGGTGATAACGGTCTGTTCGGCACCGATGTAATGCTTTCCCTTTTCATATTCATCCTTTTGAATATAAATCACAGCGTTTTTATAATCCTTAACACACTCGATGTGGTCATGGTGATGGTGGGTTAAAATAACATCGGTTATTTCCTCAGGGGAAATTCCAATATTTTGGAGTGCCTTAATAGGACCTATAAAATCTACCATATCAAAGCCCGGCATAGTAACACAACCGGCATCGACTAAAATGAGACGGTTTTCGGTTTTGAGCAGATATACCCTAAAAATAATAGGAACTTTTACATCCTTATCGCCCTTTAAAAACACCCAACTTTCAGGTAAAGTTGACTTGGCATAATCAACGGGGATTATATCAATTTTTTTAGTGCTCATTCTACCGTTAATACTACCTTTCCCACATTTTCGCCGCGATAAAGAATATCGTGTGCCGCCTCTGCCTCTGTTATGGGCAGAACCTTGTAAATTGTCGGCTTAACTTCGCCGGTTTCAACCTTAGGCCATACATCCTTAACAAGGTTTGCCAAAATCTGCGCTTTAACCTCAGGGGTTCTTGAACGCAATGTGCTACCAACAATACGAACATTTCTTACATATATGTTCTTAAGGTCGATTTCGGTTTTTTGACCTGCCAATGCGGCTATCATAATCCAACGGGCACCGTGGGTTAAATAATGAATACATTTACCCATAACTTCGCCGCCTAAGCAGTCGATTGCAACGTCAACGCTGTGACCCTTTTCTAATTCTTCCTTAAGTACCTCAACAATGTCTTCCTTTGTTGTAACCACAACACGGTCAGCGTTAAGATGCTTTATGGAATTGGCGATTTCATCGGTTAAAACGGTGGTGACAACTCTAACACCGAATGCCTTTGCCATAGGAATTATAACACTTGCAAGACCGCTGGCACCTGCGTTCATAAGTAAGGTGTTGCCGGGCTTAATGCCACCCTCAATAAAGAGATTTAAGTATGCTGTAGCAAATGCTTCGGGAATAGCCGCAGCCTCTACCATGGAGCAGTTATTGGGAACGGGCATAAGCATATCGTACTTAACGTTGGCATACTGGGCATATCCGCCGCCGCCGAGCAGCGCACAAACCTTGTCACCAATTTTCCAGTTGGATTTTTCCTTGGCACCGTCGGCTATTTCAACAATGGTTCCCGCAATTTCAAGACCCATCCACTCAGGACAGCCTGCAGGGGGAGGATAATCTCCCTCTCTTTGCATTAAATCCGCACGGTTAAGCGCTGCCGCCTCAATTTTCACAAGGCAGTCGTCGTTACCCAGAACGGGGTCGGGAACATTGTCCCATCTTAATGATCTGTCATCATTTACTAAAATTGCTTTCATATAATTTTCCTTTCTGCTAAAAGCCTGAATTTTTTAGTTCAATTTTAATACCGTCCTCAATTGAAGTGATATCTTCTGCTTTAAGTCCGGTTGCTTTGAGAACTTTACTACTGTCTATTTTGCGGTCGTAAAGTCTGTCAAAGAAGAGAATATATATGCCGTGACCGGTTTTAACAAACTCTTCGGTGCCGAACCGTTTGATATTGCGGTTTTCCCTCTAAAATCTATTTTTATCACTTTATTATAAAAGAATGTTTATACCGTTACAATGTGTAAAATGATATGATTTTGATGTTTTTGATACTATTTCTAATAATTTTGTTGATTTTTTTAACTAAAGAGGTTATGATTATAAATAAAGGGGCGTAGAGGGATGGAAATACTCAATAAAATAACGGTAACAGATATTAAGGAACTGTTCACCGTTACGTCCTTGCGGGGCAGAAGCGAGGAAATACACAATAGAGAAAGTTACGGGCTTTCCTTTTGCACTGAGGGGAAAATTACCTATACCTTAGGCGGAAAACAGGCAGTCTCCGATGAAAATCACGCTGTTATTTTGCCTAAAGGTCAAAGTTACTCCCTCCACGGGGACAAAACGGGTATATTTGCTGTTATAAATTTTGATTGCAACAACAGTTTGTGTGATAATGTGATTTCAATACCTATTCAAAATCCGGAAACGTATATTAAGGATTTTGAAAAAATGAAGGCTCTGTCCCTCTTTGAGGAAAACAGAGCTAAAATGATGAGCGTATTTTATAATATATTGCACCGACTCTCAACCGAAAGTTCGGTGCATAATGTGATTTTGCCGGCGATAAAGCATATTGAAAGCAACTATCAAAATCCAAAACTTTCAAACGCCGAGTTAGCCGAAAAATGCAATATAAGCGAGGTTTACTTCAGGAAAGTCTTTACCGAGATTTACAAAACCACGCCTAAACAGTTTATAACGGATGTTCGTATTGACAAGGCAAAACAACTTTTGTCCGACGGATTTTTAAAGGTCGGTGCAGTTGCAGAGCAATGCGGATTTTCAAATCAGTATCACTTCTGCCGTCTTTTTAAGGAAAAAACTGGGTTTACACCTACCGAATATATGAAACAAAACCGAATTTATAAGATTTAGGCTTATAAATTCGGTTTTAAATTTACATCATTTTTCTACTGCAGGGTTTGGTATCAAAATTAGGATTAAATGCATAGAAGTTCTTTTCGTTTAACCTGTCTGTGGTAAGCCGCAACGCTTCACCTGAACAATCAGAGTGGAATGCATTTGCGATAAAAAATAATTATATTTTCCACTTGATTTCAAGACTGCCTTCCGAGGCGTTAATACGCTCAATCAATGAATCTACAACCGTGATTTTGTCGCTAACCGACAACTCATCCCAATGCTCCATATAACCGCTAATTTCACCTATGTTATCCTTGCGATCATTATCAAACTGTGTGATCTGTGCATACAGTTCTTTCTTTTCGGCATCCAGTTCAGCAATGCGGTTATTTATGTATTGCATAACTGTTTCATTGGCTGCCGTAATTTTATCGAGCAGAGATGATATTTCCTTGTTGATAGCATCTATGCGTGTTTTTAGCTTAACGATTTGCAGGTTACAGCCTTCCTGCTTTTGTTTGGAAAGTGTTTTGAACTCTGCTAATTTCTTCTGCATTTCTTCAAATACAATCTCATCAACTATATCGGCATCAAGTGAGCCGAAGTTACAGCCACCGGCATTGTACTTATTATTACATAGATAATAACGGTTATCGGACTTGGTTTTACATCGGTATATTTTGGCGGTGAGGGCATATCCGCAATGAGCACATTTGATTTTGCCTGCAAGCCAGGTTGCTTTCGCTTTAACAGGCTTTGCAACACTCTGATTATTCAGACACTTGGAACGGCATTTGATCCACGTTCTCGAATCAATAAGACCTTCATGCGGAGCAATTACAAGGGTATGGCCTTCAAGAGATACAGTTTTGCGCTTCTTGGTATCACCCGAATACAAATAAGCTCCGTTTGTGCCAATAAAATCATCTGGTATATTGGCAATATTGGTGCCTTGCGCTTTGAAAAAATCATAAAGTTGATAATCAGCTCTAACATACACGGGATTTATCACAACATCACGCAGACGACTTCGGTTAAAAAGTTTACCGTCACGCTTTCGTATTCCGTGCGCTTCCAAATAGCGCATTACATCACCCAAAGAAGTTTGCGGTTCAGAATAAAGTGAAAATATCAGTCTGACGATTTCTGCTTCAGACTCAATCGGCTCATACATCTTAGTGCGTATACCGTCAATCAGCGTTTCTTTAAGGTCAAATCCAAATGGAACTCTGCCACCCATATAAAACCCACGTTTACTACGGGATGAATAGGCGTCAATAACACGTTGTTGGATGGTCTCACGCTCAAGCTGTGCGAAAATCATTACGATCATCAGCATAGCCTTACCGATTGGCGTTCCTGTATCAAACTTCTCCATTGTACTGACAAAGTCCACATTATGCTTTTGGAATATGTCAATAACGTTGGCGAAGTCAAGCACCGAACGGCTGATACGGTCAAGTCGATAGACGATAACACGGCGAATAATACCAGCTTCAATATCGCGCATCAATTCCTGAAATGCAGGCCGGTCAATATTTTTGCCGCTATAGCCCTTGTCCGTATATACCTTTAAATCCTGTCCTATCACTTCCTTTTTACAAAACTCGACTTGACTTTCAACGGATATGCTGTCTATCCTGTCAACTGATTGTCTTGTATAAATAGCGTCATAAAGACTCAACTTGTACTCCCTTCTTCGCAAAAAGAAGCGGAGCAACTGACACTTATATTATAAGTGAGCTACTCCGTTTGTTCAAGTCTTGCTTGACATATATTTACAGAAAATTTCATAAAGCTGCTGTTCGATTGCTTTCTTCGCAGCACTTTTTTGATCCTCACGAAAACTCGGTGTCAGATTAACAACAGATATAACCTGACCGCGTATGTACTTTTCGTGGGCTTCTGTTATATATGTTGTCATAGGTGCCCACCACCTTCTTTTTGCGATAGTCAACAAAATATATCAATGTAATTTTCATATCTGTTCTTCACTTTCTAAATTATGAAGCCTTCCTTGTCCGTTATGCTTGTGTCAAAAGCCGTTATATTTCTAATTAAATGTTAATCTTTGGCAAAAATTTTGTATTGATATATTCACGCAGGTGTGTTAATATATAATATACTAGTAATATAATGATTTAATTTGATAGTTCTTAATTGAGGGGTATTTGATAATGAAAAACAAGCTTATTCGTGATAGCATTCATGGTTATATTGAGATTCCAGAAATAATTGTAAATAAAATTATTGATACCCCTGTTTTTCAAAGATTACGTCAAATTGAACAAACTAGTATGCGCGCATTATATCCTAGCGCACATCATGATCGTTTTGTGCATTCGTTGGGAGTTTATCATCTTGGAAAAATGGCGTATGCTGGTTTAATTAATAATATTAAATCCCAATCTTTTTATGAAGAAAATAAGAAATTTTGGGAATCTTACGGAATTTGCTTTGAACTAGCTTGCTTACTGCATGATTGCGCACACGCCCCTATGTCTCACAGTTTTGAATATGGATACATTCAAACATCTAACCCAGAAGATTGTAAGGAGAAGAAAGACCGTTTTTTGAGCTCTATGATTCATGGGTTGGATAAAAATGAAGATAAAAATTTAATAGAGCAATGCAACCGTGATGTTGATGCTTATTTCTCAAATCCCAAGAAAATTGCTCCTCATGAGATGGTAAGCGCTATACTCGTTTCAGAATACTTCGGTAAAGAGGGCATACTCAGCGAAAAAGGTGTCATTTGTGATATATTGAACGAATTGCTTGACGAAGAAATAAGTAGCAAACAATTGTATGAATATATTATTTTTATTCAACGTGCTATTGTGGGTTTGCCATATAGTGATATTGATTCTGATCATGGCACACTCTATCTTGAGAATTGCTTCAAAAATTGCTTGATTAGTTTGCTAAACGGTAATTTCTTTGATGTTGATAAATTGGACTATATTATACGTGACACTATCGAATCTGGTGCTAATAACATTTCCATAGATATACCACGAATTCTTAATGCACTCACTTTAGTTGAAATTCACCAGTTTGAAAAAGAAACAGATGTTCAGGATCTAGAATTAAATAACTCTGTTTATTTTAACGGATGTAATAGTACAGTTGCAGATAAATCTGAAAAGAGTAATTGTGAATGCACTTTGAATTTATCAGGTGTTAAACTAGAAGGTTTATTCACAGGAACAATAGAATTTAAAGGGGTTAATAACAATCTAAAAACTCCAACTTCAGAACAATGTAGTGGTTTTGCTCGTTTTGAAAATCCAACAAAAATTACAGCTATTGTTGGAGAGTCTTGTAAAATGACCGGAAGATTTAACGGGCATATACAAATGATGAGCCACACTGATTTGGGTAAAATTGATGGGTTAATCAATGCAAAAATATCCGGGAAAATTGCTGGCGAAATTGTTGGATATATCAATACTGATGTTTCACACAAGCTAACCTATCGTGTTGGATATTTAAAAACCGCAATCAGTGTTATAGAGGATACTTTGATTGCACGTAACAGACTATATCTTTGGATTTATGCACATCATAAAGTAACATATCACGACTATATACTAAGGCAAGGGATTTTGCGGTCATATCTAGAAGAAGCTCATACCGATATGGGTGAATTCGAAAAGAATCAAATTGCTAATGAACTGTTAGCAAAATCAATGTCTATTGATGACATGTTCTTTGAGACAAATAAATCACCTAATTATTTATTAAACGATGGTGATCTTATTCATAAAATGAAGATGAGTTTGATCAAAAGTAAAGAAAACAATCCATTTGCTGAACAATGGCTTTCACGAAATCATATGTATCCAGTATGGAAAAGTTATGCAGAATATAATAATTTCTTTGCGAATTTAACTTCTGAACAACGTCAAAAAATGTGGAAACTTTTATTTAATAATACTACTATGGGAGTTTCTTCAGACGAATTACCTTCAGAAGCAAATAGTTCAGAATTTGACAATTCGATATTAAAAACATTTTCGAATGAAAATCAATACACATGGATTAAGCCTGCCGGATTTAAATTGAAAGAAATGAATGTTTCTAATATTTATATTGTTCTTTCTGATAATTCTGTAAAACGATTTAAGGATGTAATTACTCAAGCCAAAGTAACAGAACAATATGTTGATGAAAGTTTCTTTTATTTGTTCACATCTCATAAATTTTCTCCTGATCAGAAGTTACAGTTAATCAGTTATTTAAAGACTGAAGTAAAAAAGCAGGACAATTAAATCATTCTTATTAAGAGAGTACTTGCGAAAGTAAGTACTCTTTTTATGTTAATTGATCAAACCAAAAGGCTTGAAATATCGTGCCATCGTGAAGCAGAAAACGTCCTGCGGCATCCTTCGGTATTTGCTCGGCTGCGGCGGTGCTATCAAGAATGATTTGCGAAAGCACATTGTCGGCTCTGCCGCACACTCGGCAATCTATATTGTTGCGGATCTGACCGGAGAGAATATTGGCATCCGGTCTTTGCGTAGCGAGTATGAGATGAATACCGAAAGCGCGACCTTGTCGGGCAATTACCGATAATTTACTTTCTATCAGACTGACTTTGTCTTTTTGCTCTTTTGTAAGCCCTGTCTTGTCAAGGATTTCTGCAACCTCATCACAAGCGAAAATATAACGCTGTAATGCTTTGCCGGTACGCTTGTTGTATTCATCAAGATTATGGCACTCACTTTCCCGAAAAAGCACCTTGCGGCGTTGCAGTTCGTCCACAAGCTCGGTCAGTAGTTGGGAAAGATTGTCCTCGTCAAAACATATTTTGCATTTATCGTGCCATACTGACGGGAAATCCACACCGCCCTTAAAATCGGCTATGCTGACAACTGCGTTTTTCTTAACTGCCTGCATAAGTAAAAGCTTCAGTAGAACACTTTTACCGCTGCCGGTTGAGCCACCGAGTAGGATATGCGGTATCTTTGACAAATCCACCGTAACTGTACCCATAAGGCTTTTACCGAGAACAAGGGTGGAACTGTCCTTAATAAGATAGCTGTCATTCCAGTCGATACGGCTTGAAAGCTGATTGCCTGCGGGGACGGCATAGAGCAGAATAGAGCGTTTATTTTTGCCCTCTTTCAGTTTTACAATATGCACGTTCAGAGCCGCCTCAATCCGCTGCCGTTTATTCTCCCATTCTGCAAGTGGAATCCCCACACCGTCAAACTCAAACACTATTACTTCCGATTGCTTTTCATCTTTGGTTTTAGCGGTGAGTATAGGTGTTTCTCCTGCGCTGTTTGTCAAACCGATTCGCTGTAATTCACTCATGATCTTAAAACTTCCGATAGGAGTTCCGTACAGAATGAGTATGGCAACGGTGCCTGCGAGCATACTTATCGGTAAAGACAGTTTTGAAAGAGCAACAAACACGGGCGAAACTAATTCCATATTCTCCAGACTGAAACCGTCATTATTAAATGTCCAAATCAGTATAAGGAGAATATAAAACGCAATCAGCGCCAACTGTCTGGCTTTACTGTTTTTCAAGCTTTTACAGCCGTTTTTGAATCGGAGCCATATATACTGTGCCTCGGTCTGTTTTTCAAGACGCTCTTTTTCTTCGTTTCTCATACTCACCACCTCTATTTATAATAAATTTCTTCAACCTAACCGTCAGGCATATACATAAACACGTGGTCGATTCTACGGATAAATGCCCTCCACGTTTCGAGTCGGTTGTGTCGCACGTCAATATACTGCTCATTCAGCGGAATATTTGAGGTGATATAAACATTAGTAAAACAAGCTGTACGGTCAGTATATCGCGCTGGTAACATTAACGGATAGATGTCAAGGTAGTTGAGCATCGCCTCAATGGGTATTTGTGAATTAAACTCCTCGAACACCAACACATCCTGTCCGTGATAGGCGTCAAAGCGTACACCGTTTTTGCCGTTATAATCGGTAATGCGACATATCTCTGCTGCAGGATGCTTCTTGTAAATACCGCTTGTTTTACCTGTACCGGTTGCGCCGTAAAAGTAGGTTACGGTCAGTTTTCGGTTTTGGTTCATATACTGTTCGGCTCGGTATGCCTCACGTAGAGCATCAATATCCTTGGACTTAAAGGCAAAGTTCGGGGACTCATCAATGATTTCAGTGGTAGATAACCCGTCCTTTACATTTTGGAGCAGCTTATACATCTTCGGATCTCGTTCTTCACACTCACTTGGAATCAAGCCGAACTCAAAAAAACTACCGGCAACAGAAGTTTCCGCTTTTTTATCATCAAGCCATTTACCTTCCTTGCGGATATAATCGCGGTTATCCTTTGCACTTCCAAATGCTTTTTCTATATGCGCTGTTGGAAATCTGTTTTTAAGCGTGGAAAAACGTATGGGCGATTTTGAGTAAATGAAAATGTGAGTATGGAACGTCCCAGTTGTTGCTATTTCGTCAGCAAGGCAGAAATAGTCGGGACAAAACAAGCTCAAAAGCCTTTGCATACCGCTGTGGTCAAGACCGCAGTCTTGCGGATTGTTTATCGTCAACATCCATTTGCGTGATTGTGGATTAGCAGCCATATTAAAACTCCTTTCTTTGCTACTGCTACTTGTGCTTCCATAAGGGTAATACTTGCCCTTATGGAAGGGCGGCGCTGCGCTGCCGCCGGGGAATATTTTTCTTTAAGGAAAAATATTTATAACCCCTTGGCATTACAGCGCCGCCCAACATTACGACTTTTTATTCACCAATGAAATACCGGTGGCTTTAGCGCTGATCTGGGTTTTGCCTTGGCTTTCATAGGCAAACACTTCAAGACCGCTGAACTCAACCTCAGCAAAGCCTTCGGGTTTTTCCAAAAGCTGTTTGCCTTCGATTTTTACGCCTAATTTCTCCAGACTGTGTTCAGGCAATGCCACGACATAACGATAGCCGGTGATGGTATCCATACGGCGACCATCCTTGTACTCATAGGACGGTGTAATGTCCACCAATAACTTCTTTGCTCCAAGCGAAGCGGGATCAATTTTTAAATCACGAATATTTAACATAGGGGTAATCTCCTTTATTTTAATCTTGGTCTATGGTGCGCACCCTTGACCTGTCTATATTGTAAATCACTGGGTATAAAAGAAACAGCGCAGACCTGCACCATTTTGGTATCAGATCTGCGCCTTTTGATGAATTTATTTCTTATTCACTACACGAATAAGCTCGGATAAGACTGATTGAACTTCGGGATCCTCTAAAACATCAATGGGTTTCTTATCAAATGGACTGACAAGCATTTCATCTAATGATTTCTCGAGACCCGCCGCAATTTTATATGCAGCATCCAACGAGCCTTGTTTTGTTGTGCCGGTTTCATAGCGTTTTATGGTATGTACAGAAACACCACATATATCTGCTAATCCTTCCTGGCTAAGTCCTTGTTTTTTACGTTCTTCTCTTAGATTAAAAGCAAACGTACTGTAGATGTTTTTTGCTGAAATATTATCAGCCTGTTTTTTCTCGGGTGCCATCATACCGGTTTTATTATTCCGGTTATCAAGCATGAGAAATCCTCTTGTTATCGGGTACTAATACCGGAGGCGGTAAGGGTAACAGTCATATTAGGTATGCTATGGAGAATAAGACACAGGATTTTTAGCATACGCACCACCTCCTTCATAAAATAAGCGCCATGGAAAAAACTTCACCACCGGCAATAGAACCCAAGCTAAACGAAAAGGAGCACAGTAAAACTGTACTCCTTGTGGTTTATGCTCTAAAAGGCATAATGCCTCTTTATCACGGGTTAAATGAGCGATGAATATTACTGTCGGTCCCGATCACGACAAAGCGTGTCCGACAATAAGGCAAGCGGATTATGCCTTGCAATGCGGGTAGTGCATGCGATGAATTTCGCCTGGGCCTGCCTCAGCTACTCTCCATATCGGCTCTGTCAAACCTTGCGGACAACATCAAACCTGATAGACTATGTTCGGTTCAAGACCAAACTCTGATACTATTCTAACCTTACACCCTTATCCCATAATCCCGATTTATCATTTTGTCCGCTAAATGTTCGGGTGAGTATAAGCGGCGCGTAAAGAGTCTTTATCACTGTATTATCATTTACGGTACAACCCACCGCAAATAACAATCTGTGCAAACTTTACTATAATTATTTTACAATATTTTCTTGCAAAAGTCAAATTAAAATTCTATTAACACCTAATTGCAAATACCGCAACGCTATCATTTTATGCCTTCCAAACAGCCTTGATGATGTTACCGATTTTCGGTGAGGTTCCGTACATAAGGACACCTACACGGTAGATCTTTGCGGAAAGAATTCCGATTCCAAAGGTAGACGCAACCAAAATACCGATGGAAATCGCAATCTCATACCAAGGCACGGTGCTCATAGCAATTCTTGTAAACATTGCCATTGGTGAGGTGAACGGAATGTAAGAGCAAATCTGCATCAGTATATTGTCCACACTTCCGCTGCTCATTGAGAACATAACCACCATAAAACCAATAATAAACAAGAATGTTACCGGCTGAACGGCAGTATTGATATCCTCCAGTTTTGAAACGGTAGAGGAAATTGCACCATAGAGGAACGCATAAATCAAGAAGCCAAGTAGGAAGAACACAAGCATATAGACAAACAGCTCGGGCGGAATATTAAAGATGGAATCAATGATTCCGTTATCTCCCCAATAGGACTTATTCACATTGTAGAACACGAGCGCCGAGCCAAAGATGGCAACAAGCTGAACAAGACCTGCCATACAAGCCGCTAAAACTTTACCAAACATCATGTTGATGGGTTTGGCACTGGTGATAAGCAATTCCATGGCACGAGAGCTTTTTTCGGTTGCAACACTCATTGCTACCATCTGGCCGTAAAGCAGAATAACCATATACAGAGCAAAAATCATAATGTAGGTATAGAAGAAGTTCTGCATCTGATCCTTGCCAAGGCTTTCTACCTCAGCA
>JAZNOA010000003.1:0-43346 GCA_045580545.1 Acutalibacteraceae bacterium
AACTTTCTGTTCACAACAGAAGATACAATAATTTTCCTATGCGTCCTCTTAATTGGAAATCTCCCGCTGATTATTTAAAGGCTTTTCTTATTAACGGTGAAGTTTTCTAATTTTGTAACACATCATTGACAAACCTACAAATTTTATACTTTTTGAGTTTTTTATAAATTAAAGTTTTGGGATTTTATATTATTATGAATAATTTAAGTATGTTTTTTCAAAAACTGCCCTAAAAAGGTTAGATTAAGGCTGAAAAGACAATATTAACTTGACAAAACGGCAGATATTGCTATAATTAAAATAGTAATATGTCGGGGGGAAAGGTTATGTTTGAACCGGAAATTGAAATTGTTTTGTTTGATACTCAAGACATTGTTACAACCTCTGTTATTGATTTGGATGACCCCAATAATTACACAAAGGTTGAATTTTGATTATTTTAAAGGAGTTTTTTACTATGAAAAAAATCATCTGCAAAAGAGAGTATGACACCGAAACCGCAACTTTGGTTAAGAAGTTTACCGAGGGTGCAATAGGCGACCCCGCAGGTTATGAGGAAAGTTTATATCAAACCCCCGGTGGTCTTTATTTCCTTTATGTTAACGGCGGTGAAGAATCTCCCTATAAGGCAGAGAACATTAAGTCTATTTCTAAAGTTAAGGCAGAAGAATGGTTGGCTAACCATTAAAAACGATAAAAAAAACGAGGCTTCGTGCCTCGTTTTTTTTATGCTGTATTTCTGTTATATCGGGCTGTCGGTTTTGCCGTCCATAAATTCGAGAACCTTTTGCTTTTGTGCCTCGTCGGTTATGGGGGCAGGTTGATAGTTGTTAATACTTCCCGTGTAAACATAGCAGGGGATAATCTCGGAACTGTGAGTTTCGACATTTAAAGTTTCGGGGTTAACAGTTAGGTTATACTGATAAATTACCGTGCGGTTTTCGGGACGCAAAGCGCCGCCGTAACAGAAGTTGCCGACAGAATAAACAATCTCTACCCCGTTATAAATTTCCCTCGGTTGCAACACGTGGGGATGACCGCCAACCACTAAATCCGCACCGTTATCCACAAAGGTGTGGGCGGCATTTACCTTATAGGTTTCGGGAGCGTGGAGTTTTTCCGTTCCCCCGTGGAAGAAAACCGCCTGAAAATTACTGTTTTGTTCGGCATCTTTAATACGGTTAACAATGTTGCTGACATTATATTCGACCCAAAGTCCTGCACAAATAACCGCAATTTTAAAGCCGTTTTTCTCCAAATAAATCGTATTATTGTCGGTGCCGTATTTAAGACCTGCGTTTGTTAAGGTGTTAAGGGTGTCATTAAACCCATCTTCGCCGTAGTCCATAATATGGTTGTTGGTGAGAAGCACCGCCTCAACACTGCCTGCAGTTAAAACGTTTACGTTGGAGGTTTTGGACTTAAACCAAAAAGCGGGACTGTAATTCTTTTCCCTCGGGGTCAGTTCGCGGTCGGAAAGTACATTTTCGAGATTTGCAATTGTAAAATCGTCTGCCGCCAGAATATCCTTTACCTTACTTAAAAAGTATTTGGGGGGATTTTTTTCGGCATATTCATCAAACCTGCCTGACGGGGAAATATCCTTTTGTTTCGCTAAAATTATATCGCCTAAAAAGGTGAGTTTTATGTCGAAATTTTGGGGTACTGGCTCCGACACTACACTCGAAATATCAGACTCGGTTTCGGTGGCAACGGTTTCTAAAACAGAAGCTGCCGAAGAAGTATTTTCATCGGCAGCCTCACAAGCGGAAACTGAAAAAACCATTGCAACCGACAGTATAATTGCAAATATTTTTTTCATATTATTTAGACTCAATTCTTTCTTTTCCGCCCATATAGGGTCTAAGTGCTACAGGAATATCTACACTGTATTTTTCCCCGTCAAACCTAAGATTGTTTTCAAGAAAAGCAATAAGCATACGTGGAGGGGCCACAACGGTGTTGTTAAGGGTGTGGGCTAAATACTTCTTACCGTCGGCACCCTTTACTTTAATACCCAAACGGCGAGCCTGTGCATCACCTAAATTCGAGCAGGAGCAAACCTCAAAGTATTTCTGCTGTTTGGGGCTCCACGCCTCAACGTCATAAGATTTAACCTTAAGGTCGGCAAGGTCGCCTGTGCAACACTCAAGAGTTCTGACGGGAATGTCAAGACTGCGGAAGAGTTCCACGGAATAACTCCACATTTTGTTAAACCATTCCATACTCTCTTCGGGTTTGCAGATTACTATCATTTCCTGCTTTTCAAACTGGTGAATTCTGTAAATTCCACGCTCCTCAATGCCGTGAGCACCCTTTTCCTTGCGGAAGCAGGGGGAATAACTTGTAAGGGTTAAGGGAAGTTTTTCTTCGGGGGTAATAGTGTCAATAAATTTACCGATCATAGAGTGTTCGGAGGTGCCGATAAGGTATAAATCCTCACCCTCTATTTTATACATCATAGCATCCATTTCCTCAAAACTCATAACGCCGGTCACAACATTACTTCTAATCATAAAGGGAGGAATGCAGTAGGTAAAGCCCTTGTCAATCATAAAGTCACGGGCGTATGCCGTAACTGCGGAATGAAGACGGGCAATGTCACCCATTAAATAGTAAAAACCTTCTCCTGCAACCCTGCCGGCGGATTCCTTATCAATGCCGTCAAACATAGCCATAATATCTGTGTGGTAGGGTATCTCAAAGTCTGCGGTGGTTTGTTCGCCGTATTGTTTAACCTCAACATTTTCGCTGTCGTCCTTGCCAACGGGGACGCTGTCGTCCACAATATTGGGGATTTTCATTTGAATTTCCAAAACTTTTTTGCCCAGTTCTGCTTCCTTTTCTTCCAAAGCCTTAAGTTCGGCAGCCTGTTCATTTACGAGGCGTTTCATTTCTTCAGCCTCGTCACGCTTGCCCTGACCCATAAGCATACCAATCTGCTTACTTACCTTGTTTCTGTTGGCACGCAGGTCATTGGCACGGGTGTTGGCGGCACATTTTTCGTTATAAAGGGAGATAACCTCGTCTACTAAAGGGAGTTTACTGTCCTTAAATTTTTTCTTAATGTTCTCTTTGACAAGTTCCCTGTTGTCACAAATAAATTTAATATCAAGCATTTTTCTGTCTCCTCAAAGGAAATTTTTACATTGGGTTTAGTATAGCATAGAGAAAAAGGTTTGTCAAACAATATCCACCACTTCAACAATACCGCTTTTGTGGTACAAAGAGGGGGTGATAAGCAGGGTGTATCCTCTGCCGGCATCCGAAGTCCATTCCACCGAGCGGTGGCGGGGAACTGCGGTGGCACCGAGGAGCATCATAATAGCACCCCCGTGCATTATAACGGCACTTTCACTTTTGCCCTTTTCTACCATATCAAGAACGATTTGCTGAAGCCCTACGCAAAGCCGTTTAATAAACTCGGTGTTGTCTTCCCCGTTTGGAGGGGTTGCCTTACCCGAAACCCAGTTGATAAAATCGGCATTGTTTTCAAGTTCGGTTGCGGTTTTGCCCTCAAAATCACCGAAATCGTATTCCTTTAGGTTTTCCACCGCCACAACACCCATATCAGGGAAAAGCACCGCCGCAGTTTGACGGCAACGAAGCATGGGACTTGAATAAAGGCAGTCAATGTGGGGGTATTCCAAATTTTCCTTTAAAAGCCTTAACTCATTCAAGCCTTCGGGGGACAAAGGAGCATCGGTTCTGCAACCGATATACTGACCTAATATATTAGCATCGGTGGTGCCGTGTCTTATTAGGTTAATCTTAAGAGTTTTCATATAACACACTCCAAAATTTCTGTTATAATACTGTTTGATAAAAGCATACCCTTATCGGTTAAAACAATGCGGTTTTTATCGGTATATAAAAGCCCGTTTTTACTGAGCAAATCGCACTTAAGTTTGAGTCTTGGGTTAAACTCAATTTCAAGCCCCTTATTAAGTCTAAGACTTAGCATAATTTTCTCTTCTTCGGTGCCTCCCATGCCGTCCGGCAGCGGTGAGGAGCCATTTATAAAATCGGCAAGATTTCGTCTGTAAAAAAATCTTTTACCGTCCACGAATGAATGGGCGGCGGGACCTACACCTAAATATTCCTCTAATTCCCAATATTTAAGATTATGTCGGCTCATCATACCTTTTTTACAGAAGTTTGAAATCTCATAATGCTCGTAACCCTTATTTTCCAGGTATTCACACATCTGCAAATACTGGTCTGCGGTTTTGTCCTCATCGGGCAAATTCAGTTTGTCGCAGATTTTGTGAAACGGGGTATTATCTTCAATTTTTAAAATGTAGGATGAAATATGCTCGGGGTTTAAGTCTGTTACAAAATCCAGACTTTTTTTAAGGCTTTCGGGGGTGGATGCGGGAAGAGCCAACATAATATCAAGGGAGATATTGTTAAAACCTAAAGCCCTAGCAATGCGGACTGTTTGGGCGGTCTCCTCGGCGGTGTGCCGTCTGCCTAAAATTTTCAGTTCCTCATTGTCCCCGCTTTGGGCACCTATGGAAAGGCGGTTAACACCCGATTTTAATGCCGATTTCAAAACCTCTTCGGCATTATCTCCGGGGTTCATTTCCATGGTGATTTCAGCCCCCTCTAAAACCTTAAAAGAGGATTTTATCGCTTCCATAATTTCGGGTAGAAACTCTGCCAGCAGGGAGGGGGTGCCACCGCCAAAGTAAACAGTATCAATGGGGCGACCAAGTTTGTCACCCCATTGTTTAATTTCTCTCTGTAGTGCTGTAACATAATCCCTTTTTGTTTTATTATCAACTGCCACCGAATAAAAGTCACAGTAATTGCATTTTTGCTTACAAAAGGGAATGTGAATATAAAGTCCTAAGGGTTTAGTCAAGGATAATACCCATACAACTGCCGGGAACCGAGGCGGCGTTTGCTTCGTCGGTATCAATGTGCATAGCCAAAGCGTAACTGTCGCTGACACGGGCTACAACATCGCCGAAAATAAGGCTTCTGCCCTCGGTGGGGATTTTAACCGATACAATCTGCTTGTCCTTAATGCCGTACTTCTCACCGTCGGCGCAGGTCATGTGGATATGACGCTTAGCGGCAATAACACCCTCGCTAATTTCAACCTCACCTGCGGGACCTATAAGTTTGCAAGCTCCTGTACCCTTAATGTCACCAGACTCTCTAATGGGAGCGGTAACACCGATGGAACGTGCGTCGGTTAAGGACAGTTCAACCTGAGTATCAGGACGAACAGGACCTAGGATAGACGCCTTAATAGAGCCTTTAGGTCCTACAATTGTAACCTTTTCCTCGCAGGCAAACTGACCGGGCTGAGAAAGGTCTTTTTTATTTGTTAATTCATATCCTGTGCCGAACAGTGCTTCAAGGTCAGCCTTGGAAACATGAACATGACGGGCAGAAATTTCAACTAATACAGTCTTTTCCATTTTAATATCTCCTTTAAATTAAATGCTACATATATTTTATCATAGATTTACTCTTTTTCAAGGGCTATTTCAAAAATTTATTATATCCCTTGCCATACTGCACACAACGGGAAATCCGACTGAGTGTCGCAGAGGATATATCGCATTTCTCCATAACCTGATTATAGGTTTTGCCGTTTATTAAGAGTTTTGCCGCTTGGATTCGTTGTGCCATTTGCTCAATTTCCTTAAATGTGCACATATCACTGAAAAGTAAGGCGCAATCCTCGGCGGTGTTAAGGGAGGCTATAAGCTCATAAAGGTCGTTGGTAAGCTTTTGTTTGTTCATTTTAGCTCACCGTTTCTATATCCTTTTGCAAAAAGTTTTTAGTTTTTTGAGATTTAGGATTTAGAAAAACCTCATCAGGTTCACCCATTTCCTCAATTACACCGTCTGCCATGAATATTACCTTATCTGAAATATTTCGTGCGAATTCCATTTCATGCGTTACCACTATCATTGTGCGTCCTTCGTTTTTAAGGTCTTTGATAACCTTTAAAACTTCCCCTGTGAGCTCTGGGTCTAAAGCGCTTGTCGGCTCGTCAAAGCAAAGAATATCGGGGTTTAGCGCTAGGGCGCGTGCAATAGCCACACGCTGTTGCTGACCTCCCGAAAGCTCACATGGGTAGTTGTTGATTTTATCGCTAAGACCAACCCTTTCAATAAGAGAAAGAGCGGTTGCCTTTATTTCTTCTTCAGTTCCTCTACCCAATAGGGTGGGCGCCAAGGTGATGTTTTCTAAAACACTATACTGAGGGAAAAGATTAAAAGACTGAAACACAAGTCCGAAATGAAGACGGTTTTCTCTGATTTCATTGTCATTTAAGGTTTTTTGTGAAGCACCGTTGAAAATGGTTTTTCCGTTTACCGAAATTGTTCCTTCATCGGCAAATTCCAAAAAGTTAAGGCAACGAAGAAGGGTGGTTTTGCCACTTCCCGAAGAACCTATAATAGATAAAACCTCTCCTTTATTAAGGGTGAAAGAAATATCCTTTAAAACCTCGGTCTTGCCGAAACTCTTTTTAATATTTTTAACCTCTAAAACAGACATTTCTTCCCCTCCTTACGATTTGAAATAGCTGAGTTTTTTCTCAACCTTGCCAAGAACGATTGTAAGAATTCCTACGAACAGAAGATAGAACACACCTGTGTAGAACAAAGGCCAAATAAGAGCCTTTGTAGCCGCCAATTCCTTTGCTTGCTTGATAATCTCACAAACTACGATACAGTTGGCAAGGGCGGTGTCCTTAATAAGGGTTATGATTTCATTGGACATAGGAGGAACTATTCTTTTAATGACCTGTTTTAAAATGATTTTTTTGAAAATTTGAGATTTTGTAAGGCCTAAAACGTATCCCGCCTCATATTGACCTTTGGAAATACTTTCTATTCCGCCTCTGTAAATCTCGGAAAAATAACAGGCGTAATTAATAATAAAAGCAATTAAAACAGCCGTTATTCTGCCGGCGTCCAAAATATTAAAGGTGGAAGCCATATAACGGTCGATTTGCGCAAATATGGGTGTCTGAAACAAAAGACCTGGAATATAGTAGATGATAAATATCTGGAGCATAAGAGGAATACCTCTAATGATCCAAACAAACACCTTAGAGACTGCTTGAACAGGTTTAAAACGGCTCATGGAACAAAAGGCTATAGGCAAACCAAGCGGCGCGCCGCAAAGCAGCGTCACCGCAAAGATTAGCAAGGATATTTTGAAGCCGTCTAATAAAAATAATGTGACTTCTAAAAAAGACATAAAATAAACTCCAAATAATTATGTATTATTTTTGGTTGGAGAAATCGGTAATAGCAGGATTTTCAACGCCGTATTTTTTAGCAATTTCAGCGATGGTGCCGTCATTACCCAACTTCTCAAGTGCGTTGTTAACTTTAGCGGTAAGGTCACTACCTTTCTTGAAACCGATAGCATAGTATTCAACATCACTTTGAAGCGCTTCAACTATTACAAGGTTTTCATAGTCGCCTTTACCACAGTAACTTTTAGCTAACTGAACGTCAACAACAGCGAAATCGGCAGTGCCGGATTTAACCTCGAATAGACATTCGGTCTGCTTGGTAAATCCCTTAAAGTTGGTGCCTTTAAAGGATTTGGCATAGGTTTGACCTGCGCTTCCGTCCTCAGCCACACCTAATTTACCTGCAAGGTCTTCGGCTTTTGTGATGCTGGAATCCTTTTTAACAACAACAGCCTGACGGTTTTCCATATAGTTGTAGGAAAAGTCAACCTTTTCAGAACGCTGAACACCATCGTCGTCAGCGGCGTTGGCAGTAAATCCGTTCCAGATACAGTCAATGGTTCCGGAGTTAAGATCGGTATACTTGCTTTCCCAAACGATTTCTTGGAAAACAACATCATAATCTAATTCGTCGAAAACTTCTTCTGCAAGTTCGGTATCAAAACCAACAAGCTCACCATCGGCATCCTTGTAATTCATTGGCTCATAAATTGTGTAACCAACAACGATTGTCTTATCGTCCTTACCGCAACCGGCAAAGGCGAATACCATACAAAGTACCATAAGTAGTGCAATGATTTTTTTCATTTTGAATAACCCCTTTTAATTAAGTTTATGTTGATATTATACTTTATTAAGATAAAGTTGTAAAGTGCTAAATTGCAAAATTAGTCACTTTCGGCGTTTTGCACAAAACATACAATAACAATAGGGCATATTTATTGGAATTTATAATTGGATATTTTCGGTTATAGTTATATATGTATGTTTTTATTACAATTTTCAAAAAATGTTTGACAAGCGGTAAATATTGTGGTAAACTATTTTAGCATGCGAAAATATGGCTTATTTTACGCATTGATATTAAAAACAGGAGGTGAAATAATCAGTGCCTACGTTTAACCAGTTGGTTCGCAGCGGTCGTGAAACTGTTGAGAAGAAGGCTAAGGCTCCTGCTCTTTTAAAGGGTTACAACTCCATGAAGAGAAAAGCCACAGACAATGATTCTCCCCAGAAACGCGGCGTTTGCACAGCCGTTAAGACTTCCACCCCTAAGAAGCCTAACTCTGCTCTACGTAAAATCGCAAGAGTACGTCTTTCCAACGGAATCGAGGTTTCAGCCTACATTCCCGGAATCGGTCATAACTTGCAGGAGCACAGCGTTGTTCTTATCCGTGGCGGACGTGTTAAGGACCTTCCCGGTGTGCGTTACCACATCGTAAGAGGTGCTCTTGATACACAGGGTGTTGCAAACAGAATGCAGAGCCGTTCTAAGTATGGAGCAAAGCGTCCAAAAGCAGGTGCAAAGTAATTTTAAACTGAGAAATTTTTTCTACTGCAATCAAGCAGAGACTTAATATATACTAACGAATAATACGGAATGAATATTAAGTCGGCGAAGCCGACACCGAAATTATTCACTATTCATTATTAGTTATTCATTTAATAAAGTCCGCTTGGTGCAACGGGAAGTTACTCGAGTACCTATGATATCATTACTATGAAGGAGGGAAGCAAAGTGCCAAGAAGAGGCTTTATTGCTAAACGAGAGGTATTGGCGGATCCTGTATACAACTCTAAGATTGTTACTCGCCTTATCAACAACATTATGCTTGACGGTAAGAAGGGTGTAGCACAGAAGATTGTTTACGGTGCATTCGACATTATCAGTGAAAAAACAGGTAAAGACCCCATTGAAGTATTTGAGGCTGCTATGGAAAATGTTATGCCTCAGTTAGAGGTTAAGGCTGTCCGTAAGGGCGGTGCCACCTATCAGGTGCCCTTTGAGGTTAGACCCGAAAGAAAGCAGACCTTAGGTCTTCGTTGGTTAACAACATACAGCCGCAACCGTTCCGAAAGAACTATGAAAGAACGTCTTGCTGGTGAAATTATGGATGCTGTTAACGGTATCGGCGGCGCTGCTAAGAAGCGTGAAGATACACACAAGATGGCAGAAGCAAACAGAGCGTTTGCACATTACAGATGGTAATTTGAAACGAATTTTAATGTTTTCCGCATAGCGGAATGGAGGTTTATATGCCAAGAAAAGTATCTCTTGAGATGACAAGAAATATTGGTATAATGGCTCACATCGACGCAGGTAAAACAACCACTACCGAGCGTATCCTTTTCTATACCGGCGTTAACCGTAAAATGGGTGAAACCCACGACGGCGGCGCTACAATGGACTGGATGGAGCAAGAGCAGGAGAGAGGTATTACCATTACCTCCGCTGCAACCACCTGCTTCTGGAAAGACCATCGTATCAATATTATCGACACTCCCGGACACGTTGACTTCACCGTTGAAGTTCAGCGTTCACTTCGTGTACTTGACGGTTCTGTAACCGTTTTGTGTGCAAAGGGCGGTGTTGAACCTCAGTCTGAAACCGTTTGGCGTCAGGCTGACGAATATAAAGTACCCCGTATGATTTATGTTAATAAGATGGACATTATGGGTGCTGACTTCTACCGCGTTCTTGATATGATTAAAGAACGTTTCAACTGTAACGCTGTTCCCATTCAGTTGCCTATCGGCTCTGAGGACACTTTCAAGGGTCTTATCGACTTAGTAGAAATGCATGCACTTGTATACTACGATGACCTTGGTAAGGATGTTAGAGTTGAAGAAATCCCCGACGATATGAAGGAACTCGCTAATAAGTACAGAACCGATCTTATTGAGCATATCGTTGAGCAGGACGAAGAGTTGATGGAAAAATACTTCGAGGGTGAAGAACCCACTACCGAACAGATTAAGAAGATTATCCGTCAGTCCACAATTGCAAACAGTATGGTTCCTATCTGCTGCGGTACTTCCTACAGAAACAAGGGTGTTCAGCCTTTGCTTGACGCCATTGTTGATTATATGCCCTCTCCTACAGACGTTGAGGCTATTAAGGGCGTTAACCCCGATACCGATGAGGAAGAGGTTAGACATTCTGATGACAATGAGCCTTTTGCCGCTCTTGCATTTAAGATTGCCACCGACCCCTTTGTTGGTAAGATTTGCTTCTTCCGTGTATATTCCGGTACTGTTGACGCAGGCGCCGGCGTTTACAACTCTGTAAAAGGTAATAAGGAGCGTATGGGCCGTATTCTTCAGATGCACGCTAACCACCGTGAAGATCTTGAAACCTGCTATGCAGGTGATATTGCCGCTGCCGTTGGTCTTAAGAACACAACCACCGGTGATACTCTTTGTGACGAGAAACATCCCGTTATCTTGGAGTCAATGAACTTCCCCGAGCCCGTTATCCGTGTTGCAATTGAGCCTAAAACTAAGGCCGGTCAGGAGAAAATGGGTATTGCTTTGGCTAAACTTGCAGAGGAAGACCCCACTTTCAAGGCTTACACCGATGAAGAAACCGGTCAGACAATTATCGCCGGTATGGGTGAGTTACACCTTGAAATCATCGTTGACCGTCTGCTTCGTGAATTTAAGGTTGAGGCTAATGTCGGTGCACCCCAGGTTGCATACAAAGAGTCAATCCGTCAAAAGGTTGACCACGAAACCAAGTATAAGCGTCAGTCCGGCGGTTCCGGTCAATACGGTCACGTTAAGATTATTCTTGAGCCTAATGAGTCCGGCAAGGGCTATGAATTTATCAATGCTGTAACCGGCGGTTCTATTCCTAAAGAATATATCCCCGCTGTTGATGCAGGTATCAGAGGCTCATTAAACGCAGGTGTTCTTGCAAACTATCCTGTTGTTGACGTTAAGGTAACACTTTATGACGGTTCTTACCACGAAGTTGACTCTTCTGAAATGGCATTTAAGATTGCCGGTTCTATGGCATTCAAAGAGGCCTGCAGAAAGGCTAACCCCGTTCTCTTAGAGCCTATCATGAAGGTTGCAGTTCTTGTTCCCGAAGAGTATATGGGCGATGTTATCGGCGACCTTAACTCTCGCCGCGGTGAAATCCAAGGCTTTGAGGACAGAGCAGGCATTAAACAGATAAATGCAAGAGTTCCTCTCGGAGATATGTTCGGTTACGCTACAGATTTGCGTTCCAAGACACAGGGACGCGGTCAGTACACTATGGAGCCTGACGGTTATAAGGAAGTTCCAAAGAGCATCTCTGAGAAAATTATTGCTACCCGTGCTAAGAAAGACTAATTTTTCAAAATAACACTTGAAATTTAGTATAAAGTTTGGTAAACTATATTTAAACTTTTAAAGTTAAACATTTAAGGAGGAAATTTACTATGGCAAAGCAGGCTTTTGAAAGAAGTAAGCCCCATGTAAACATTGGTACCATCGGTCACGTTGACCATGGTAAGACCACATTAACCGCAGCAATCACAAAGTACCTCTCCCTTAAGGGTCAGGCTGCATTTGAGGATTATGCAAACATCGATAAGGCTCCCGAAGAGAGAGAGCGTGGTATTACAATCAATACCGCACACGTTGAGTATGAGACCGACAATCGTCACTATGCTCACGTTGACTGCCCCGGACACGCCGACTATGTTAAGAACATGATTACCGGTGCTGCTCAGATGGACGGTGCTATCCTTGTTATCGCTTCTACCGACGGTCCTATGGCCCAGACTAAGGAACACTTGCTCCTGGCTCGTCAGGTTGGCGTTCCCTACATCGTAGTATTCATGAACAAGGTTGACCAGGTTGACGACGAAGAACTTCTCGAACTCGTTGAGATGGAAATCCGTGAGACTCTTGATAAGTATGAGTTCCCCGGCGATGATACACCTATCATTAAGGGTTCTGCTCTTAAGGCTCTTGAGGCTCCCGATGATGTTAACGATCCCGCTTATGCTCCTATCAAGGAACTTATGGACGCTGTTGACAGTTATATCCCCACTCCTGACCGTAAGGCTGATCTGCCCTTCCTTATGCCTATCGAGGACGTTATGACTATCTCCGGTCGTGGTACCGTTGTTACCGGCCGTGTTGAGCGTGGCGTATTGAATGCAGGCGACGAAGTTGAAATCATCGGTCTTACCGAAGAGCGTGCAAAGACTGTTGTTACTTCTATGGAAATGTTCCGCAAGACCTTAACTTACTGTGAGGCCGGCGATAACGTTGGTGCTCTTCTCCGTGGCGTAGGCCGTGAAGATGTTGAGCGTGGTCAGGTTCTCTGCAAACCCGGCTCCATCAACCCCCACACCAAGTTCCATGGTCAGGTTTACGTTCTTAGCAAAGAAGAGGGTGGACGTCATACTCCTTTCTTCAACAACTATCGTCCTCAGTTCTATTTCAGAACTACTGACGTTACCGGTGTTATCTCCCTTCCCGCAGGCACAGAGATGTGTATGCCCGGCGATAACGTAGAGATGGATGTTGAACTTATCACTCCTATCGCTATTGAAGAGGGTCTCCGTTTCGCTATCCGTGAACGCGGCCGTACTGTTGGTTCAGGTGTTGTTACCGCTATCAACGAGTAATAGGTTTGTTAAATAAGCACAGATCAAAAACAAAATAGTTTTATGGGTATTACGACGGGTTTCCTTTGTAATACCCATTTTTAATAAATGATATTTTGTTTTTTAGACGTTTTTCTTCCCCTCGAAGTATAAAAATACATCTTCGGGGCAAAAAACGTCTTCTGTATCTTATTTAACTAAACCTCAAATTTAGGAGATTATATTATGACTGAAAATGTTTTGGAACACGGCATCGAAATTGTTTTGCCCTATATAATCAATCTTCTTGAAATAATGGGTATCGCAGTTGTTGGTTGGAGCGGTATCAGGGCTTTTTGGAAATATTTGAAGGATATGTTTTTTCATAAAAAGATAAACTTTATGTTTGAGTTTTCCCAAGGCTTAGCCGCAGGACTTGAATTTAAAATGGCTGCCGAGATACTTAAAACTGTTTTAATTCGTGAAATGAGCGAACTTATGGTTTTAGGTGCCGTTATACTTTTAAGAGCAATACTGAGTATACTCATTCATTTTGAAATGAAACATACTAAAGAATAGCATAAAATCCGCAAACACAAAAGCGAGGGTCATCCCTCGCTTCAGGCTGTAGATAAACTATATCATGCCTCCCTCTGACCAGAGTCGCAAAATGGCACTTCCCGAAGCCTCCCCTGCTTGCAGGGGAGGTGGATTTTTGCGTAGCAAAAAGACGGAGGGGTTGTAAACTATGAAGTCTACAAATTAGCACGCCAATTAAATTGTATATTTTTACCTTGTCGCTCATGCCGCGACGGGCACGCCCTTTCTTGTGTTGGCGAAAAGAAAGGGCGGAAAGATTCGCCTTTAAAGGGGGATTTCGATTCCCCCTTTGAATTGTCGGGATTAAAATTTCTTCTCAAAGTCTTTCAAGCGTGGCTCCGCCAATTGAAAGACAGGTTATATCTTTTCAATAGTTTGAACACCGACAATTCCGTCTCGGCTCCCGCCTCGGTCGGTGCTTCTAAGCATTCGCTTAGAGGTTGCCACCGGCAACCCGCACCCCCCGAACGACAAGGGTTTCACCCTTGACCCACTGTAATTAGCGGAGCCGAGAGCAGATAAACCATCTTTTGCCACCCTCTGACGAGGGTGGCAAAAGATACTTTTCCGACAGACTGAAGCGAGGGTCATCCCTCGCTTTTATGTGTAATTTAAACTCTACCGGTGTATAGGGGAATTTTTATATATTTAATTCTAATCGGTTTATTAAACTTTTTAGCATATTCGATCATAGATTTTGTACCCCTGCTTTTGCCCTCCCAAAAACAAATGACATAATCTCCGACTCGAGCCATTTTTTCGTTTCGCTTAGGTCCTGCTGATTTTCCGTATTTATTCCACTCGGCAGGGTAGAATTCGGTAGCATAGCCGTTTTCCTTGGCATACCTTTCACCTAAACTATCTGCACCTGCGCAACCGCCGGATATGAAAATTAAAGTATATTTGTTTTTAATATTTTTAATGCAAAAATCAATATACTCCTTTGCTTCACTATAATCATTGTAATTTCTGCATCCTGCAACGATAATCCTTTTAATCAAAAACATCACCATTTTAAATATATGACATATTGTCATATATGTCAATACCAATTTATGACATAATGTCATTGGGTGATATTTTTGAAAAATAGATTAAAGGAATTAAGAAAGGATAAAAAGGTTTCACAGTTGAAAGTCCAAATGGACACTGGGATAGAGCAGGCTTTACTATCTAAATATGAAAATGGTGTTCGTGTTCCTCCCACCGAAACCTTGTTGATCTTAGCAAATTATTACAATGTAAGCATAGACTATATTTTGTGCCGTACCGAGATAAAGGAAGTCAATGTTTCAAGATAAAAGAATCAATATACTCCTTTGCTTCACTATAATCATTGTAATTTCTGCATCCTGCAACGACAATCCTTTTAATCATAGCATTCACCTCTTTATATATTTATATAAGTATATATTTTATTAGATGAATTGTCAAATAAATATACCTTTATTAAAATATAATTAGAGGTGTAATAATATATTATGATAATTTTAAGCATCGATAAGCAATTAGAGAAATTAAAGATTAGCAGATATGAATTATCAAAGCGTACTGGAATACAATATCAAATAATCGACAATTATTATAAAAACAAGGTTAAGCGATATGACAGTTATGTTCTTGACCGAATTTGTAATGCACTTGATTGTAAAATAGAAGATATAATAGAATATAAAAAATAGCACTAACCTCCCAAAAAGGGAGGTTAGTTGTTTTAAGAATACATATTGTTTTTTGCCATATAATCGTAAATATATTTGCCGTGTTCCTGTTCTTCCTTTTGAATGTGGTTTAGGGTGTCTCTTAAAGTTTGCTCCTTGAACTCAAAAACGCAGGTGTTGTAAAGTGAGGAAACGTGCTTTTCGTCCGCCAATAAATCGGAACAAAGATAACAGTCCGCCTGCTTATCGGGGGTGTCGCCCATACCGTAGGTTTCGGTGAAGGTTGACTTAATCGTCTGTCCGCCGCCGCTTTGGGTGTTTGGAGTTTTACCCTGTTCAATTTCGGTTATTGTGTTTAAATGCCCCTGCTCCACATTGCCGATTTCGGTAAAAAGTTGTTTTAACTGGGGGTCAAGTGCCTGCGACGCATACTTGGTATACTTTTCAACACACAACTTTTCCTGACTTTTTAAATCCTTTAATAAATCTGTTTCTTTTTGCGTTAACTGCATAAAAAATCACCTCAGGCATAGTTTTGCCTGAGGCGGTAAAGTTTATTCGGCTTTTTTTGAAGAATTAAGAAATATTTACTTAACCTTAACAATAACTATGGAATAAACTTCAGGGTTACCCACACTGTAAGCCTTAACGGCACACATATCGCCGGGTTTTGCGTCTTCGGAAACTTTAATTAGAGACTCAAGACCTACCATTTCAAAGCCGTCTCCGATTTGTGCTGCAATCTCCCAATCAATATTTCCGAAACCGTCAATATTACGAGCCGAGAGTCTGTAATTCTCGCCGGGATTAAGGTATATTTCCGTGGAGCCCAGTTCAATCTGATGAACAGGGGGAAGGGTAGTATAAACTATTTCCATATAATCTCCGCCGACTGTATCACAGAGGGTATCTTGGACTGAAATTTCTTTTGAAACTGGGGGCAGAGTTGCATTTCCGTTTCGGTTAGAGGGGCGTTTGTAAATATGGCGGTACATTTTTTTACCGATATTTTCCCCAAGATTTAGTTTAATATTTCTTTCCGAACCGGCAGAATCCAGTTCCACCACAACGGTGTAGTCATCTTCACCGATTTTAAATGCACAGCAACGCATATCATTTCCGCAGTTGACCTTTGTTCTAACCGACTTGCAGTGGTTGGGAATATAGCGGCAGAGCATTGCCCACTCGTAGAAAACTTCACGGACATTGTTAATAGCGCCGTCAAATTGAAGCGAATCCCACATATCAATGAAGTTTCTCATTGTGTAAGAGCAGGGGTCGGTTATGGCAATACCGCTCAAACACCAAATCAAGGCACCGCTGATTCCGGCATTTGCAAGTTCGCAGAAGAACTGAACGTGATTTTGGTCAAAACTGTAAACCTCGTTGGAATAGCACTGTCCGCATTCGGTTATAACAACGGGTTTGGTTTTAGCACCGTCATTAAGCATTTTTAAATAATCCTTATTGTGTGCAGAGTCAGAGGTATATCTGTGGGAAGTGTGAACATCCAAAACATCGGAGCAGTTTTCTTCAACATAATCCATCCACTCTTTTTGGTCTTCGTTGCAGCCGCTTTGCTCACAACCCCACATTTTTATGTCGGAAAGTCCTGCATTATCCAATTCGGCACGGCACATACGAAGCATTTTCTCCCAATAAACTTTACGGTGAGTTCCTATAACTATGAAGTCTCCGCGGTCGGGAGCATCGTGGGCATAGTCAGGCTCATTGTAGAATGTTAAATACTTAATATTGTCGTATCCGCGGTTAAAAATCAGTTCCTTTAGTGTTGCGGCACAGCATTTTGCAAACAGGTCCAGTTCTCTCGGTGCCGAATTACTTTTACGGGGTGTTTCAGAGAAAGAAAACCACTCCTGAGCGTGAGAACTAACCTTCCAACCGAAGTTAAACTCAATTTCACAGCCTGTTTCTTTAAATGCATCCAGATATTTATAAACAGAATACATTTTTTCGGCGTCAAAGTTATATTCTCCGTTTTTATACTGCTCGTATGTTTCAACAAGCCAGTCGGGTTGGAACCATAATCTTACAACATTTGGTCTAACAAGGTTTATTCTTCTGCGTTCCATTTCCCAGTATACATCATTATATCCTGTTTTCAAACTTTCGGGCATAAATGCCATAGGCAAAACGTCCGCACCGATTCCGTAGAAGTCTTCAACTATGGTATCGTTAAAATCAACGGATGCTTCCTTGTAGCCTGTGTCGGCAGTGACATAGTCGATTTCGGCATCTCCCAGTGCTGTGATTACAATCTCACCCTCAACACTGTTTTTGAAGGTATAAAGATATCTTCCGTATATAATAGACTTTCCTTCAGGCACTTCACCGCCGCAACTAAGATTTGCTTCACCTTTGGTAATAACATTTAAGTTTGTGTAAACCTTTTCGTTTTCGAGGGAAAATTTTAAATTTTCTCCTGCTTTCAACGGGAAGAGAGCGTTATCTTCAAAAGCAATACCGTTAGTGAGTACATTGGGTTCAAGACCTTTGAGTGCGTTTTTGCCGAAATAGGTATCTATGTATTTCCTTTTCTCGTTGTTTTCGGAATTGAAAACCGCAAAGTTTTCGGGGCGGATTATATCGTCCGTCTCGTTGGCTTTGAAAACTCTAAGACCTAAGAATCTGCAGGAACCTTCTATATCGTAAAGCCAGTCTGCACTGTTTCTTTCACCTGAGGTCCAATTTTTTCCGCCCTCTTCGTGGGCAATCATATTACTGTCGTCAAAAAGTGTCTCTCTGTCGTTTGAAGCAAATATGGCAAATTCCCCAACGGTGTAGTTTGCGTTTGGGGCAAAGAAACTTGCGAAAAGGAGTTTCTCTATTTTTTGAGATTTTTTCATATCAAAAACAAAATCCGCACTGTTTGCGAAAACATCAATATGAGTTTTGAGGTTTTCACGGGTTATTATTCCCTCAAGAGCGTTTTTGTTATAGATTAGCTTGAGTTTCATTTCGGGGGTTTCGCCCGTTTCTCTGTCGGTCACAGACAAATCGGCATTTTCCAAAAGATTGTAGCCCAAATACCACAAATCGTAGAAATCGAGCGGTTTTGTGCTTTTACCGGTGCATTTTAAAGGTGCCATAATAAATTCTCCTTTTTAGGTTTTAAAACCTTTTTGCTTGTATAATAATATGGAATAAACAAAAAGTCAATGGTTTTTTATTTTTTATGCAATGCTTTGTGCAACTGTAATTATAATCGGCATACTTATAATGGAAATAATGGTACTCAAAGACACCATACTAACCGAAAGCGAGGTGTCTCCGCCGAATTTTGAGGAGAACATTGTGGTAATGGCGGCGGCGGGTGCTGAAACAGAAATGGTAATTGCCACCAAAACGTCACCTCTGATACCGCAGAAATACATACCGAATAATGTGACAAGGGGAAAGATAAACAGTTTTAAAACCATTGAAAATACTGCTTTCAAATTTTTAATCGCGTCAAACAAATTACTGTTTGCCAAATGGTAACCTATTATTATCATAGGTACCGGTGTGTTAAGCCCTGCCATAAAACCGATGGGCTGTGAAACTATGGGCACCTTATGAAGCGGAATATTGAGGAAGAATATCAGCAAAGCCACCGTTATACCGATGATTCCGGGGTTTACAATGATTTTCTTTAATGATAGTTCCTTTCGGTTTCCGCTCATAAGGATAATACCGTAACTCCAAACAAGTACATTAAATACGGCAAGATAGGCGGAACCGTAGAAAACACCTATGTCACCGAGTATAGATTCCAAAAGAGGTACAGACATAAATCCGCAGTTGGAAAAAATAGCGGCAAACCGCAAAACCTTTTCCCTTGATTTGTCCCTTTCGTGAAGAGAAAGACAGGCGATTACGATGCAAAAAACGTGAACTATAACGGAAATTAAGAAACTCAAAAGTAATTGCTTTATAAGAGACGGGTCAAATTCCCTCATAAAGGATTTTATAATTACACAAGGGGTTACCAACATCAGTACAATGTCGGTCATTTGCTTTACCGTAACATCGTTTAGCATTTTGAGTTTTGTGAGTAAAACGCCTAACATAATCAGTATAAGCAATACCGTTACCTGGCTTAAAACATTAAAAAACATTATTTAACACTCTCTATGAATTTAATGAACGACTTTTTGCCCTCTTCGTTACGCTTATAAACACCTGCGTGTTCTAAAACCTTGGCAAAAACAAGACCGATTTCGTTTTCAATTATTTCGTCTATATTGTCTTTATTTATACTGTGTTTCTGTGCGATTTCCTTTGCCCAGTCGCTGTGTTTAGCCAAAACTTCGTCTTTTTCCAAATCGCTGCCGTTTAGCAATGCGGTTTTAAGGAGCGACATTTCATTTTTAAGACGGGCGGGAAGCACTGCCAATCCCATAACCTCAATAAGACCGATGTTTTCTTTCTTTATGTGGTGAAGTTCGGCATGGGGGTGGTATACACCTAAGGGATGTTCCTCGGTGGTTATGTTGTTGCGAAGAACTAAATCAAGTTCGAATTTATCTCCCTTTTTGCGGGCAATGGGGGTGATTGTATTGTGGGGCTCACCCTCTGTTTCGGCAAAGATAAAGGCATCCTCGTCGGTATAGCCTCTCCAAGCGTCAAGTATTTTGCAAGCAAGAGAAATTAAAATATCGGCGTCTTTGTGGCTTAAACGGATAACCGACATAGGCCATTTAACAATGCCTGCCTCTACTTCGGGGAAATCCCTGAAGGTAACAGGTGTTTCGATGGGAGCCTTTGCCATTGCAAAGGTATAATTTCCTCCTTGGAAGTGGTCGTGGGTTAAAATGGAGCCGCCCACAATGGGGAGGTCTGCATTGGAACCTACGAAATAATGGGGGAAAAGTTCCACGAAATCAAGCAACTTTTTAAAGGTTTGGTGATTTATAGACATGGGTGAATGTTCGGAATTGAAAACAATGCAATGCTCATTGTAGTAAACATAAGGGGAGTATTGCAAACACCACTCGCTGTCGTTTATGGTAACGGGAATAACCCTGTGATTTTGGCGGGCAGGGAAGTTTATTCGTCCTGCATATCCCTCACATTCACGGCAGAGCATACATTTAGGATATCCGCCCTGCTTTGCGGTTTTGGCGGCGGCGATTGCTTTGGGGTCCTTTTCCGGCTTTGAAAGGTTGATGGTAATATCAAGGTCACCGTATTCCGTGGGGGACACCCATTTAACGTCCTTTTCAATTCTGTAACGGCGGATATAATCGCTGTCGCAACTGAGTTTATAAAAATAATCGGTAGCGTCCTTGGGGGACTTTTCTTTATAAAGTTTATAAAATTTTTCCGTAACTTCTGAGGGACGGGGCATTAAGGCAGACATCAGTTTAGTGTCAAACAAATCTCTGCTTGTAATATCGTCCTCAATAAGTTTTTGTTCTACTGCAAAATCAAGAAGTTCTTTTAAGGTTTCCTCTAAATTTACATTTTCAAAATTTTCTTCACAGTCAAAACTGTCAATATGTAAAATTTCAAGCAGTCTGTTTGTGACGAAAATTCGGTCACGCTCGGTTAAAAGTTCTTTGTCGAGACCGTAACACACCAATTTTTTTATGCTTTTATCTATCATTTAAATACCCCCAAAAAAATAATAAAGATTTTGGCGGAAATGCCGTTCGCCGAAAATCATTGGATTTTCGGACTGCACTCCACTCCCGCCAATACCACCCACGTGCCCTTGAAAACCGCTAAGCGTGCGGTTTTCGCTTATAAGGTGTTTTTCCGCCGCACATGTCAGCGGAAAAACAAAAATGTTCTTTGAGCCTATGATGCTTTAAAAAATAATTAAGGCAGATGTATATATCTGCCTTAATTATATAATAGAATGGAGAGTATGTAAAGAGGAAATTAGATATTTCTTCCTCTTTTAAGCGAGTCTTTTCCGAATTTTTTTCGGACGTTATATATGGATTTATCTACTATTTCGGCTTGCATATCCTTTTCTGCGTCGCCGAACATATCAATCTGCCCGGCGGTTACTTCGGACTTAAGGCTAATGGCTCTAAGCCCCACCGATCTTAGAGGTTCACCGAAACTGTAATTTTTTTTAAAAAGTTCAAAACCTCTCTTTGCAAGGGTAATGGCACAGTCGGTAGGGGTTGGGTAGGTGAGACTAAATTCCTTGACCTTTAGAGAGGCGGTGCGGATATGCACCTGAACACCTAAGGCATATAGCCCGTTTTCTCTAAGGGTTTCGCCGATGGTCTCCCCAAATGAGACAAATGCCTTCCAAACGTCATTATCAGAGACAAAATCCTTTCCGGTCGTCACCGATTTTCCGATACTCTTGGGCTTTTGCTCTTTAAGAATACTTACAACGGCGGAATTATCTTCCCCCAAAGCGTAATTTTTAAGTTGAACACCGTTTTTGCCTAAGAGTTTTTTAAGATTTTTGTCGTCACAAAGGGTCACATCACCAATGGTTTTAACCCCGATACCGTTTAACTTTTCCTTGGTCTGCTTACCAACAAATAACAGGTCGCTAATGGGCAGATGCCAAATCTTTTCCTTAAAATTTTCTCGGCTTATAACCGTCACCCCGTCGGGCTTTTTCATATCGGAGCCCAGTTTTGCAAAAATCTTGTTAAAACTAACCCCCACCGAAGCGGTAATGCCAAGTTCTCGTTTTATATCTTCTTTTATTTTTACGGCAATTTCTTCGCCGCTTCCAAACAGTACGGTGCTTCCTGTTACATCAAGCCAACATTCGTCAATGCCGAAAGGTTCGATTAAATCGGTGTATCTTTTATATATAGTGTATGCTTTTTTGGAATATTCCTCATACTTATCATATATCGGGGGCAAAAGCACCAAATCGGGGCATTTACGCTTTGCTTCAAAAATTGCCTCGGCGGTTTTAACACCGTATTTTTTGGCAAGTTCGTTTTTGGCGAGAATGATTCCGTGACGGTTTTCCTTGTCTCCGCAGACTGCAACGGGCAGGTCTTTTAGGGTGGGATTAAATAAGAGGGAAACAGAGGCAAAAAAATTGTTTAAATCGCAGTGCAAAACAATCCTGTCACCCATGCCGTCTCCTCCAAACATTTGTTCTGTTTCTATTTTATACCTTTTTGAACAAAAAGTAAAGAGGAAATTATTACATTTTGAATTTATCTAATGCCTTTATATGTAAGCGTTCAATGTGGCGGGTGCTGTAATTAAGAGTGTATCCTATGTTTTCCAAGGTTTTGCCGAAAACATATTTTTGAAATAATACCTCGCTTAAAATGTCCCCGTCCACCGCCTTTATTTGTTTCTCGATTTTTTCCCTGAGAGATATGGCTGAATCGATTTCTTTTCTGTATTCTTCAGCCGACTGAGGGTTCAATTCCATCATATTTTTAAACCTGTTGATTTTGGTTTCCTGCAAAAGGTAACTGCTTAAATATTTCTTTTTTTCTGCCCGCATTGATGTTTCTCCCTTTTGAGTTTCGGTCTGATGAGTGCCACATACTGCCCGTAACTGTATTTGGTGTCGTGAACTTTGTTGTATTCGGCACATTCTTTTACTACCATCTGTAAAGGACTTTTAAGGGTATTTCTTCTTTTTTTAACTTCCCTTTGCCACATTTTTTCTCCCTTGTTTTTGCAGGAGTCACAGCAATACTCGGTTTGTCCTTTGGGAAGACGGCTTCCGCAACATCGGCAATGGGTCAGATTTTTTTCGTGGAAATTTTGGCTCTTGCAAAAGGGACATATATAAAACACCTCAAAAGGGGTGTCGGCAAGGCGGTGGGTTTCATAGGTTTTTTCCGCCGTTTCAAATTCTCTTCCGCAGTTTTTACAATAATACAAATTTGTTTTGCTCCTTTACTTGACAATTACGAAATAATGTATTACAATAAAGAAAATTACTGAATTCCGTATCGCTTTTGATTATAATACGAAAAATCGTATTTGTCAAGAATAAAATTACGAATTTTCGTAAAAAAGGAGAAATTATGCTTTTTGTTTACGATTTAATTGAGGAACTTTGCATTAAAAATGATATAAATGTGACAAAACTTTGCAAGGATTGTAAAATTCCCCGCTCAACCTTAACCGACTATAAGAAAGGGAGGGTTAAAACCCTTTCCACCGATACCCTTTGCAAAATCGCCGACTATTTCGGTGTTAGTGTGGGTTATCTTTGCGGTGCTCCTTTAGAGCCTGCAAACGAAGAGGCTTTAAAGGTGCTTCTTTTCGGGGAGGGAACGGTTGTTACCGACCAAATGTGGAATGAAGTTAAAGAATATGCTGAGTTTGTGAAAGTTAAATATTCAAAAGGTTGATTTTTATTTATAATTTGTAAGAAAAAACCTTGACAAAAAGGCGGATAATAGATATAATATCATTTGTTACATTAGAGGTGGAAGTATGGTTGTTGATTTAAAACATATATTTGTTAAAGACAATTCTTCTTTGCCCCTAAAGTATGCTTTGGATTTGTCCCACATTGATTACATGGGTGAATATCCGCTCAAAAAACCTGTGGAAATTGCGGGAGAAATCACTAACAAGGCAAGTCTTGTCAGGTTAGAGGCTGAAATAACCTTTGAGTTTGACGCTTCTTGTGACCGCTGCGGTACCCGAACCGCCAAAAGGCATACCTTAAAGGTATCAAAATCCTTAGCCACATCAATTGAGGGTGAGGAAAGCGATACTATTATTACAGTTCCGGATATGAAACTTGACTTGGACGAGTTGATATATACGGAAACCGTAACAAATCTTCCCATGAAGCATTTGTGCGACGAAAACTGTAAGGGAATATGCCCAAAATGCGGAAAAAACCTGAATGAGGGCGAATGTGGGTGTCCTAAAAAGGAAATAGACCCCCGACTTTCCGCCCTTGCTGATTTACTTAAATAATTAAACTTATTATATTCTAAGGAGGTGCCGAAAAATGGCAGTACCAAAGAGAAAGACTTCTAAGGCAAGAAGAGATAAGAGAAGAAACAATTTATGGAAACTCACCGCTCCTACACTCGTTAAATGTGAGTGCGGTGCTTATAAGCGTCCCCACAGAATTTGCCCCGCTTGCGGAACCTACAATGGCCGTACAGTAATTGAGGTTGGCGAATAATTTTAAATTTTGTCAGAGGAGGGAGAAACAATTTTCCTCCTCTGATTTTTTATTGATTCTTTTGTAAATATTATATTGGTATAAAAACTATGTCATTCTAAGGGTTGCCGAAGCATCTCAAAAATATGCAATAAGATTCTTCGTCGCGTTGCTCCTCAGAATGACAATGAAAAACAAATGTCATTCTGAGCCAAAGCGTAAGAATCTCAGGCAGACCCGACCTTAACACTCAGGGTGACAGACAGACTATGATATTGTTTTAAAATTCATTTTAGAATGACAGCGGTGAGGTGAAAAGGAATGTCGGTAATTGTTAAATCTGTAGTAAAGGGAAGCCCGGCATATAAAATCGGTATGCGTCAGGGGGACACTCTGGTTAAAATTTGCGGTAACGAGATAATGGACGTTTTAGATTACCGTTTTTATCAAACACAAGACAAACTGACGGTGGAATTTATAAATTCCAAAGGCAAAGTGAAAATTAAAAAACTGGGGAAAAAGGAATATGACGAGTTGGGGTTAGAGTTTGAAACATATCTTATGGATAAAAAACATTCCTGCCGTAATAAATGCATTTTCTGTTTTATCGACCAACTGCCTAAAGGACTGAGAAGCAGTCTTTACTTTAAGGACGATGATTCCCGCCTTTCCTTCCTTTTCGGTAATTATATTACCCTCACCAACATTACCGAACACGAGGTTGACCGCATTATAAAAATGCACATAAGCCCCGTTAACATTTCGGTTCACACCACCAACCCCGAACTTCGGGTTAAAATGATGAACAATAAAAATGCGGGCAAGGCTTTGGATATAATCTACCGATTTAACGAGGCAGGTATTAAACTAAATTGCCAACTTGTGCTGGTTCCCGGATATAACGACGGGGAAGAACTAAGACGAAGCCTTGAGGATTTAACCGCTTTGGAGAATGTTGAGTGTATTGCTGCCGTTCCCGTGGGGCTTACCAAATACCGAGAGGGACTTTGTGAGATTTCACCCTTTGACAAGAAAAAAGCAGAGGATACCCTTAAAATTTTAGAGGAATTCGGCGAGGAAACTCTTAAAAAATACGGTGAACGCCGAGTTTTCGGTGCTGATGAGTTTTACATTTTGGCAGAAAGGAAACTTCCCGACGCCGACTTCTATGAGGAGTTTTTGCAACTCGAAAACGGCGTTGGTTTAGTGCCGCTGCTTTTAAGCGAAAGTGATGAGGCAATCTCCCTTTGCGACCATATTCTCAAAGAAAAACGGAACATCACCATTGCCACGGGGGAAAGTGCCTATCCTTTTATAAAGGCAATAGTTGACAAAACAGAGAAAAAATGGGATAATTTAAAATGTAACGTGGTTTCTGTTAAGAATAATTTTTTCGGCGGGCATATTAACGTTGCGGGACTTATTACCGCCACCGATTTGGAGGAGCAGTTAAAGGGCAAAGATTTAGGCGAGGAATTGCTGATTCCCTCTGTAATGCTTCGTGACGGCGGAGATATGTTTTTGGACAGTGTTACTCTAAAGGAACTCTCCCAAAAACTTAATATTAAAATCACACCTGTCGATAATGACGGGTTCCAATTAGTTGATAAAATTCTCGGAATTAAGGAGTAAAAAATGGCTAAACCGATAGTTGCCGTTGTGGGCAGACCGAATGTGGGGAAATCCACGCTTTTCAATAAAATAATCGGCAAACGTCTTTCTATTGTGGACGATACCCCCGGTGTCACCCGTGACAGGATTTACGGTGATGCCGAATGGCAGGGCAAAAAACTTATGCTTGTGGATACGGGCGGTATCGAGCCTAAAACCGACGATATAATTTTAAGCAGTATGAGGAGCCAAGCCCAACTTGCCATTGACACTGCCGCTGTTATAATTTTCGTAACCGATTTAAAGTCGGGTGTTACTGCCGCCGATATGGACGTTGCCGCTATGCTTCAAAAGAGCGGAAAACCTATTGTGCTTTGCGTTAATAAGTGCGATAAAATAGGTGACGTCCCAATGGAGTTTTATGAGTTTTATAATTTAGGACTCGGCGACCCCATTGCCGTGTCTTCGGTTCACGGCCACGGAACCGGCGATCTTTTGGATGCGGTTATGTCCCATATTGATTACAGCGAATTTGAAGAAACCGAAGAGGATATTATCAATGTTGCGGTTATCGGCAAGCCTAATGCGGGCAAATCTTCCCTTATAAACTTTATTTCGGGGGAAGAACGTTCCATTGTTTCCAATATTGCAGGTACTACCCGTGACGCTATTGACACTAAAATCACCAGAAACGGTGTGAATTATAACTTTATTGACACTGCAGGGCTCCGCCGAAAATCTAAAGTTGAGGATAATATCGAAAAATACAGTGTAATAAGGGCTAAAATGGCAATTGAACGTGCCGATGTTTGCGTTATTATGATTGACGGGGTTGACGGTTTTACCGAGCAGGACTCTAAGGTGGCAGGTTTGGCTTTGGAAGAAGGTAAGGCTTGTATCATTGCGGTTAATAAGTGGGATGCCGTCGAAAAGGATGGTACCACGTTGGATAATTACCGCAAAAAACTTATGGTAGATTTCTCCTTTATGCCCTATGCCCCTATAATTTTCATAAGTGCAAAAACCGGTCAAAGGGTGGATAGGCTTTTTGAACTGATTAAATATGTTAACGAGCAAAATACCATGCGTATTTCAACGGGTATGCTTAACGACATTTTGGCAGACGCTACCGCCCGTGTTCAACCCCCTACAGACAAGGGTAAGAGGCTTAAAATTTACTATATGACTCAAGCCTCAACCAAACCGCCCACATTCGTTTGTTTCTGCAATAAGGCTGAACTTTTCCATTTTTCTTATCAGCGTTATTTGGAAAATCAAATCCGCTCAACCTTCGGACTTGAGGGAACACCCGTCAGGTTTGTTATTCGTGAAAGGGGAGATAAATAATGATTATTTATGCTGTATTAGTTGTTGTTTTTTCCTATTTGATAGGGAGCGTTAACTTTGCCGTTATTTTCAGCAAAGCCTTAATGAAAAAGGACGTTAGAGAAATCGGAAGCGGAAACGCAGGCACCACTAATATTATGAGAAACGGCGGTTTCCTGCCCGGTGCTTTGACCTTTTTGTGTGATGCCTTAAAGGGATTTGTTGCCTCTTTTGCGGGAAAACTGGTTTTCGATTATATCCTCGGTAATACCGATGCTGCTTGGGCACTTCCTATTTACGGAGCATATATTTGCGGACTTGCCTGTATGTTGGGTCACGTTTTCCCCCTATTCTTCCAGTTCAAGGGCGGTAAAGGGGTTGCCACAAGCGTCGGCATATTTGCAGTTTGCTCCCCCGTTGCCATTGTTTTGGGACTGACTGTTTTTGCAATTGTTACACTCACTTCAAAATACGTTTCGGTGGCTTCCGTTACTGCCGCAGTTACGGTAGTTGTCTGCTCGCTGATTTTCAGAGTAAGTAACGCACCCGTGATTCCCGAAATTGTTATGTCCGTTGCAATGGGACTTCTTGTTATTCTTAAACATATAGAAAATATCAAACGCGTTATAGCGGGCACTGAAAGTAAAATTGGAGACAAGAAAAATGGCTAAGATAACTGTTTTAGGCTCAGGCGGTTGGGGAATGGCGTTAGCACTTACCGCTCTTCAAAACGGATGCGATGTAACCCTTTGGTCCCCCTTTAAAGAGGAGGTTGACACTTTAAGGGAAAAACGCACCAACGAAAAACTTTTAAAGGGTATTTACCTGCCGCAGGAAATAAATATTACCGATGATTTGTCCGCAGTAGAGGGGGACACTATAACAATTATAGCAGTACCCTCCATTGCAGTGCGTGAGGTTGCACATAAACTGTCAGGCTGTAAGAATTTCGGAATCGTTGTTAATGTTTCAAAGGGTCTTGAAAAGGGAAGTCTTAAAAGACTTTCTCAGGTTATAATAGAGGAACTACCCGATACACCTGTTGTTGTGCTTTCGGGACCCTCCCACGCTGAGGAGGTTGCCAGAAATATACCCACATCCCTTGTGGCTGCGGGAAATTCTTTGCCTGCGGCTCAGGTGGTGCAAAGCATTATGGCAAACGAAAACCTTAGAATTTATACCTCAACCGATTTAGTGGGTGTGGAATTAGGCGGTGCATTAAAGAATGTCATCGCCGTAGCCGCAGGGCTATGTGACGGTTTGGGTCTGGGTGATAACACAAAAGCCGCACTTATAACGAGAGGTCTTGCGGAAATGGCAAGGCTCGGAGCGTGTATGGGTGCCAAAGAATATACCTTTGCAGGGCTTACGGGTATCGGCGATTTGGTTGTCACCTGCACATCAAGACACAGCCGGAATAACCGTTTCGGCTACAAGGTGGGAACGGGTATGAGTGTTGAGGAGGCTTTAAAAGAGGTTGGCACGGTTGAAGGATACTATGCCGCTCAAATGGCACATGACCTTGGCGTTAAATACAGGGTGGAACTTCCTATAATAGAAGAGTGTTATAAGATTATGTATCAAAACAAGCCCATACACGATATTGTTAATGACCTAATGAGGCGTCCAAACAGACAAGAACATTAAATTTAAAAATATTAAAAAAAATACTTGATTTTTGTTTCTCTTTATGGTAATATAATTCTTGCTATGCGGCTGACGGATAAATATCGTGCAGTCGGCAAAACAAAAGGAGGTGCAGACCATGGCTAAATGTGATATCTGCAACAAAGAAATTGCTTTCGGTATTAAGGTTTCTCACTCACACAGACGTACCAACAGAACTTGGAAGCCAAACGTTAAGAAGGTTAAGGCAATCGTAAACGGTTCGCCCCGCCGTATCAATGTTTGCACCCGTTGTTTACGTTCAGGTAAAGTTACCAGAGCTATCTAATATTTCTTGCAAAATGACCCTCGGCTTTGGCTGGGGGATTTTTGTTATATTGAGGTTTTTTATGATAAAGGCAGTATTATTTGATTTAGACGGAACTTTAGTTAATTCACTTTTTGACTTGGGGGCAAGCACAAACTATGCCCTCGAAAAAATGGGTTTTCCCACCCACGAAACCGAAAAATATAAATATTTCGTGGGGGACGGTATGGCAAAGTTAATCGAACGGGCTTTGCCTGAAAGCAAAAGGGATAAGGAAACTATCAAGACCACTCTTGACATTTTTATGGAACATTATAGGGCACATTATGTGGATAAAACCGTCCCTTATGACGGAATTTCAGAGTTGTTGGATAAATTAACAGGTGTTAAAAAAGCGGTTATCTCAAATAAAGCAGAGGAAATGGCAACCGTGGTAACAAAAAAACTCTTAGGGGATAGGTTCTACATAGTCTGCGGAAAGCGTGAGGGATATCCCACCAAACCCGATCCCACATTAACCCTTGAAATAATCGGAGAATTAGGCGTTGAACCAAAAGAGTGTATATTTGTAGGCGATTCGGGAATGGATATGGCGGTGGCTAAAAATTCGGGATGTGTGGCAGTCGGCGTTCTTTGGGGCTTTAGAGGAAAAGAGGAACTGTTGGCAAACGGTGCCGACTATATAATTTCTTCGCCTGATGAAATATTACATATTTTAGAGGAACTGAATAATTATGTATAAATACAGAATAACAAAATTGGTTTGTTACGTGGGTTTTGTGGTACAGGCAATTATAAACAATTTTCTGCCTATACTCTTTGTAAGTCTCCAGGATAACTACGGGCTTGATTACGAAAGATTGGCGAGGCTTATTGTTATCAATTTCGGCACCCAGACGGTTGTGGACTTACTGACGCCTAAAATTACCAAGCGTTTCGGTTACAGAACAACCGCCTTTCTTTCTCAGTTTACCGCTTCGATGGGTCTTGTGATGATGGGAATACTTCCCACTGTTATGGCGGATAAATATTTGGCAATTTGTATTTCCGCCATGGTTTATGCCGCCGGCAGCGGACTTATGGAGGTGGTACTCAGCCCTATGGTGGAAATTCTGCCAAGTGACAACAAAAGAGGAAGTATGCAAATTCTCCATTCCTTTTATTGCTGGGGTCAAGCCTTTACAATTATTGTAACAACGGCTTTGGTTGGGGTATTTGGTTCGAAAAACTGGAGTTTTGTCCCCCTTATTTGGGCGGTGATACCCTTTGTTAATGCCTTTTTCTTTTTGAAGGTGCCTATAATCGAGCCTCCTGCCGATAAAAAGCAGGCAACGTTTTTAGAACTTTTGAAAAGACATCAGTTTAGAGGATATATGCTGATGATGCTTTGTGCCGGTGCCTCTGAAATAGCCATGGCTCAATGGGCGTCCCTCTTTGCACAAAGGGGACTGGGTGTTGATAAGGTTATCGGTGACTTGGCAGGTCCCTGTGCCTTTGCTTTGTTTATGGCGTTGGGCAGGGTGACTTACGGCATAAATGCCAAAAAACTGGATTTTAAAAAGGCTATGATAATTTTAAGTATTTTGGCTTCTGCCTGTTATTTAGGGGTGGCTTTAAGCAAAAGTGCGGTATTGTCGTTAGCCCTATGTGCTGTTTGCGGATTGACCGTCAGCATCTATTGGCCTGCCATATACTCTCAGGGAGCGGTTGATTTTAAGGACGGCGGAATGGTGATGTACAGCGTTTTTGCCCTCTGCGGTGATGTTGGATGTGCTATGGGTCCGTGGGTGCTGGGTATCGTGGCAGATACTCTTAACCTCAAAGCCGGCTTTGGAGTTACATCTCTTTTCCCAATAACAATGCTTATTTGCACCCTTGTGTTTATTAAAACTAAAAAAAGATTGCAAAAAGCCACCCAATAATATAAAATATCTTTAGAGGTGAGGACTGTGAAAAGAGAGGAATATTTAAGTTGGGACGAATACTTTATGGGTATTGCCGTTTTGTCGGCAAAACGCAGTAAAGACCCGTCAACTCAGGTTGGAGCCTGCATTGTGAATAAGGACAAACGGATAATATCGGTGGGATATAACGGTATGCCCCGCTGTTGCAGCGATGATGAGTTTCCATGGGATAAAAATGAAAATCCCTTAGACTCCAAATATCTTTATGTCTGCCATGCGGAACTTAATGCAATTCTTAATTGCGATAGGGGAAATGTTAGGGACTGTATATGTTATACCACCCTTTTCCCATGTAACGAATGTGCTAAGGCTATTATTCAGTCGGGTATGTCCGAAGTGGTTTATATGGAGGATAAATATGCCGATTCCGACAGTGTTATTGCTTCTAAAAAGATGTTTGACACTGCCGGGGTTAAATACCGTCTTTATAATAAGAGCGGTAAAGAGGTTAATATAAACCTTTAAAATTTGTTAACAAAATTTTCCTTGTATATTTATAGGTTTATTGCTATACTAAGAATATAAGGGAGTAGTCGGCAAGGGGAACCTTGTGATGATGTCAACAGCAAGAGGAAACTCTGGTATCATATCAAACGGCGAGACTTATCGGACTTTGGCGATGAGTTTCGCCGTTTTTTAAAATAGGAGTGATAGCGTGAAATTTTATTCAGCACCTTTAAGTGAGGTTTTAACCAAAACCGCCACCGACCCGAAACTGGGTCTTTCTCAAAACGAGGTTACCGAAAGACTTCAAAAATACGGTGAAAACCGCCTTAGGGAAAAGAAAAAACAGAGTAATCTCAGCCGTTTTATAGGTCAATTTAAGGATGTTATGATAATAATTCTCTTAATAGCGGCGGCAGTTTCTTTCGGTGTTGTTGTTTTTGAAAAGAATTGGGGCGAACTTTTCGAGCCTATTCTTATTCTGGTGATTGTTGTCTTAAATGCCGTTATGGGTGTTTACCAAGAGGGCAAGGCGGAAAAGGCTTTGGACGCCCTTAAAAATATGTCGGCACCCCATGCCAGGGTGATTCGTGACGATAAGGAAAGTATTGTTGACGCCTCGAATTTGGTGGTGGGAGATATAATCCGCTTGGAGGCAGGGGATTTTGTTCCGGCGGACGCCAGACTGATTTATTCTGTCGGTCTTAAAAGTGAAGAATCGGCTTTAACGGGCGAGTCGGTGCCGACCGATAAGGATTATTCCGCAGAAGTGGGTGAAAACGCCCCTTTAGGCGACCGCAGTAATATGGTATTCTCAGGTTGCAGTATAACCTATGGTACCGCCACCGCCGTTGTTGTGGCAACGGGAATGGACACCGAAATGGGTAAAATCGCAGGTCTTTTAGAGGGCGAAAAGGACACTCAGACCCCTTTGCAGAAAAAACTTGCAGTCCTCGGCAAATACTTAGGTTTTATGGCTCTCGGTGCCTGTGCCGTTATATTCGTTGTGGGTCTGCTTAATGACATTAACCCATTGGAAATATTTATGACCTCTGTTTCCTTGGCGGTTTCCGCCATACCTGAGGGACTTCCCGCTATTGTCACCATAGTTTTGTCCATCGGTGTTCAGCGAATGGCATCTAAAAATGCACTTATCCGCCGTTTGCCTGCGGTTGAGACCTTGGGAAGTGCATCGGTTATTTGTTCGGATAAAACGGGCACCTTAACCCAAAACAGAATGACCTTGACTAAGGCTTATGTTGACGGGGGAAGTATTGAAGAAATAAGTGAAAATAACTCTTCTGATATTAAAACACTATTAAACTATGCAACCCTTTGTTGTGACGGAAATGTGGTTTTCGGCGAAAAAGAGGAGCATATCGGCGACCCCACCGAAACTGCAATTATTGTTGCCGCCCATAAAAACGGCAGTGAAAAATCGGAACTCAACGAAAAATATCACCGTTTAGGCGAAATTCCCTTTGACTCCGACCGAAAACTTATGACCACCGTAAATGAGATTGACGGTAAAATAACCGTTATCGTCAAGGGTGCTTTTGATATGCTGACTCCCCGTTGTGTCAGCGGAGATATAGAGAAGGCAAGAAAAATAACCGAGGAAATGAGCGGTGAGGCTCTCCGTGTGTTAGCGGTGGCTTATAAGGTGATTGATAAAATCCCCGAAGATATGACAACTACCGCCCTTGAAAACGGGCTCACATTTATGGGACTTCTCGGTATGATAGACCCGCCCCGTCCTGAGGCTAAGGAGGCTGTGGCACTCTGCCGAAAGGCAGGAATTAAACCGGTTATGATAACCGGCGACCACGTTATAACCGCCTCGGCAATAGCAAAGGCTTTAGGCATTATGGAAGAGGGGGATATGGCTATAACGGGAGCGGAACTGGATGCTATGAGTGACGAGGAACTTAATTCTAAAATCACTAAAATTTCAGTTTATGCCCGTGTTTCCCCCGAAAACAAAATCCGCATTGTTAAGGCTTGGCAGAGAAAAGGTCAGGTTGTTTCCATGACGGGTGACGGCGTTAACGATGCACCCGCTTTAAAGGCGGCGGACATTGGCTGTGCCATGGGTATTACGGGAACCGATGTTGCAAAAGGTGCTTCGGATATGACCCTTACAGATGATAATTTTGCGACAATAGTTGATGCAGTTAAAGAGGGCAGAGGAATTTATGCCAACATTAAAAAGGTTGTGGCATTCCTCTTAGGTACTAATATCGGAGAGGTTATAACCGTTTTCTTTGCTATGATTTTGTGGCATAAAACACCCTTGCTTTCAATGCAACTCTTGTGGATAAATCTTGTTACCGACTCTCTGCCGGCGATTGCTCTCGGTATGGAACCTGTTGAAAAAGATATAATGTGTAATAAACCGAGACCCAAGAACGAGGGGATTTTTGCAGGCGGATTGGGTGTTCGTGTTGTGTTGCAGGGTATAATGTTTGCTGTTATAACCCTTGTGGGATTCCGCTTAGGAGAAACCGCAATGGGTATAGAGGCGGGTCAGACTATGGCATTTATGATTTTGTCCCTTTCTCAAATTGTTCAAAGTTTCAATATGCGTTCCAACCATTCGTTGTTTAAAATCGGACCTTTTACCAATAAAAAACTTAACGGTGCGGCTGCTCTGTCCCTGCTGTTGGTGCTGATAATACTGTTCACACCATTGCGTGTGGCATTCCGATTAAGTTTACTGCCGTCTTATATGTATTTAATAGCATTGGGACTTATAACAGTACCCCTTGTTGTAATGGAACTTTCAAAACTGTTGGGACTTATCAGTCATAAAAACGGATAAAGGAGAAAACTATGTGTACGGCAATTTCGCTAAAACAAGATGATTTATATTTCGGCAGAACTCTCGATAATGAGTTTTCCTACCTTGAAGAGGTGACCGTAATCCCCCGAAACTATGGCTTTAATTTCAGAAACGGGGAAGTTCTTAAAAATCATTACGCTATAATAGGTATGGCATATAATAAGGACGGTTTTCCCCTTTGTTATGATGCTGTTAACGAAAAAGGTCTTTGTATGGCGGGGCTTAATTTCGTCGGAAATGCCCACTATCGAAAGCCCGAAGAAAATAAGGTTAATGTGGCACAGTTTGAACTGATACCCTATATTTTAGGAAAATGTGCCACGGTGGGTGAGGCAGAGGAAATTATAAGGAATATAAATATTACCGATATTCCCTTTAGTGATGATTTGCCTTTAGCAGAACTTCATTGGATAATTGCCGATAAGGAAAGGGCGGTCACGTTAGAGTCCACTAAAAGCGGTATAAACCTTTATGAAAATCCTGTGGGTGTTCTTGCCAACAATCCCGAATTTCCCATACATTTTGAAAAACTTAAGGATTACAGACACCTTTCTGCCGAAAATGTGAGAAACACCTTCGGCGAGGGTATAGATTTAAAACAGTATAGCAAGGGAATGGGTGCCATAGGGCTTCCCGGGGATTTTTCCTCCTCTTCCCGATTTGTAAGAGCCGCTTTTGTAAAGGCTAATTCGGTATGCACGGGGGATGAAACATCTAAGGTTAATCAGTTTTTCCGTGTAATAGGCACCGTTGAGCCCACAAGGGGTGTGTGCGTCACCGATGCTGGGTATAACATTTCTATCTACACCTCTTGCTGTAATGCCCGAAAGGGAATATATTATTATAAAACCTACGATAATTTGAGTATTAACTCGGTTGATATGCATAGGGAAAACTTAGATGGTGAAAAACTCATAAAATCCCCGCTAATCACCAAGGGAGAAATTGCGAGCCAAAATTTTTGTAAATAAAATTCAAAAGGTATAAATTGAACTTTAGCAGTTGATTTTTTCCGTAAAAAGGGGTATTATATGTAAAGGATTATTAAAACGGAGGAAAAAATGTTAGAACTTAAAAATATTTCCTTTACAGCCGAAAACGAAGACGGCAATAAGGATATTATTAAAAATCTTAACCTAAAAATAGACAATGGATTTGTGGTTATTACCGGTCCTAACGGAGGCGGTAAATCAACCCTTGCAAAGTTAATTGCGGGAATTATAAAACCCACCGAGGGTAAGCTTTTCCTTGACGGCGAGGATATAACCGATTTATCCATAACCGAAAGGGCAAAAAAAGGCATTAGTTTTGCTTTTCAACAGCCAGTTAGATTTAAGGGAATAACCGTTCACGATTTAATCAGTTTGGCTGCCGGCAGAGATGTGAGTGTTGGGGAAGCCTGCGATTATCTTTCTCAGGTCGGTCTTTGTGCCAGAGATTACATTTACCGTGAGGTTAATGCCTCTCTTTCGGGGGGCGAGTTAAAGCGAATTGAAATCGCAACCGTGCTTGCCCGATCAACCAAAATTTCCATTTTCGACGAACCCGAGGCAGGAATTGACCTTTGGAGTTTTAAAAGCCTTATTAAGGTGTTCGAAAAGATGCACGATACCTTGGGTGGCTCCATCATAATCATTTCCCACCAAGAAAGAATTTTGAATATTGCCGATAAGGTAATAGTGTTGGCAAACGGAACCTTAGCCGGCGAGGGGAGCCGAGAAGAAATACTTCCCGAACTTCTTAATGCTTCTGATATGGGTTGTCCTGTGTTGAAAGCCCAAACGGAGGGTAACTGATATGAATAATACCGAATTAGAACTTTTAAAGATTATCGCCGATATGGACGGCACACCCGACGGGGCTTATAATATCCGTGCCAACAGCGGTTTGGCTGACAGGCGGGTTACCGAAAACATTGATATTAAAACCAAAACCGACAAATCGGGGATTGATATAATTATTAAACCTAACACCAAGGGCGAAAAGGTGCATATTCCCGTTATAATCAGCCAAACCGGTCTTAAGGAATTGGTATATAACGATTTTTATATCGGTGACAATGCAGATGTGGAAATTGTAGCAGGCTGCGGAATTCACAATTGTGGTGATGAGGAATCCCGCCACGACGGTGTGCATACCTTTTATGTAGGCAAAAACGCAAGGGTTGTCTACACAGAAAAGCATTTCGGCAAGGCGGATGGTAAGGGCGAAAGCAATATGAACCCCACCACCGTCATAAATATCGCCGAGGGCGGTTATATGGAAATGGAAACTACTCAGATTAGCGGTGTTGACTCCACCGACCGTAAAACCTCTGCCAAACTGTCAAGTAATTCAACCCTTGTTATTAAGGAAAAACTTATGACCGACGGAACCGAAACCGCCAAAACCGATTTCACCGTTGATTTAGACGGTGAAAATTCCAGTGCCAACGTGATTTCCCGCTCGGTTGCAAAGGATAATTCCTATCAACTTTTCCTTTCCCGCATAAACGGTAATAACGTTTGCTCGGGTCATACCGAATGTGACGCTATTATAATGGGTAACGGCAAGGTTTCGGCTGTGCCTGAAATTACCGCCAACCATATAGATGCCTCCCTTATTCATGAGGCGGCTATCGGTAAGATAGCGGGGGAACAGTTGATTAAACTTATGACCTTGGGACTTAGCGAACAAGAGGCCGAGGAGCAGATTGTTAACGGATTTTTGAAATAAAGCATTTTGCTTTAAATAGATTATGAGGTGATATAAATGAAATTAAAAGGAACAAAAACCGAGAAAAATTTAATGGCTGCATTTGCAGGGGAATCTCAGGCAAGAAATAAGTACACCTATTTTGCCTCTGTTGCCAAAAAGGAAGGTTATGAGCAGATTTCTGCTATTTTCCTTGATACTGCCAACAATGAAAAGGAACACGCTAAAATGTGGTTTAAAGAATTAGGCGGTCTCGGAAATACTGCCGAAAACCTTAAGGCGGCCGCCGAGGGCGAAAATTACGAGTGGACCGATATGTACGCCACATTTGCAAAAGAGGCTGAGGAAGAGGGCTTCACAACACTTGCAAAGAAATTCCGTATGGTGGCAGAAATTGAAAAAAGCCACGAGGAAAGATATTTGAAACTTCTTAATAACGTGGATATGCAAAAAGTGTTTGAAAAGGCCGAGGAAACTATGTGGGAATGCCGCAACTGCGGTCACTTAGTTATAGGTAAAAAGGCTCCCGAAGTTTGCCCTGTTTGTGCACACCCCAGAGCCTATTTTGAAGTTAGAAAAGAAAATTATTAAAAAATCAAAAACCGCCTTTCGGGGCGGTTTTGCTTTGAGGAAAAGGTTTTATATAAAAGAAAAACGCACAAGCGAAATGCTTGTGCGTTTTGTGTTGGCGTCTACTTATTTTCCCAGGCGGCCTCCCGCCAAGTATCTTCAGCGCAAGTAAGCTTAACTTCTGTGTTCGGAATGGGAACAGGTGGACCCTCACCGCAATCAACACCAACTAAATTGTCTGTCGCTTCAGGCGACTTTGATATATTACCACTTTTATGTTCATTTGTCAAGCATTTTTTTAAAAATTTTCAAAATATTTTTTAAAGGATGAAAATGGGATAAAATAAAACAAAAATATGAACAAACTGTAAAAGGTCAGGGAAAGTCAAAGAAATTTTGAAAAAACCCTTGACAAATGGAATAAATTGATATAGAATATACAAAGTCAGGAAAAGTCAAACTTAGTATTGACTTTCACGATGCAAAATATGGAGGACAGATAAATGGCTGAAATTAAAGAAACCAAGGTGGAAAATACCGAGGAAAACGCCGAAGTAAAGGAAGAAGTAGAGGTTGAGGCAAAGAAAGAAAAGCCTGAGCCCAAAAAAGAAAAAAAATCCAAAGCGAATGCCGAACTCGAAAAGGTTAAGGCAGAACTTGAAAGTAAAAACGATTTGCTTCTTCGCACCGCCGCCGAGTTTGATAACTTCAAAAAACGCACCGAGCGTGAGCGTGGGGCGGTTGCCGAATTTGCAAAGGCGAATATAATTAAAGAACTTTTGCCAATACTTGATAATATAGACCGAGCCGAAACCTTAGAGGATAAATCAGGCGAAGATTATATTAAGGGTATTGAAATGATTGTAAAACAGTTCTGCTCACTCAGTGAAAAACTGGGGATTTCCGAACTGGCACAGGTCGGTGACACATTTGACCCTAACTGTCACGAGGCTGTGATGCATATTGAAGACGAAACATTAGGCGAAAATGTTATTGCCGAAGTTTTGCAAAAGGGCTATAAAATAGGTGATACGGTTATCCGTCACGCTATGGTTAAGGTTGCTAATTAAATTTTAATTTTATATTATTTGGAGGAAAATAAAATGGGAAAAATTATTGGTATTGACTTAGGTACAACTAACTCTTGCGTTGCAGTTATGGAAGGCGGCGAGCCTACCGTTATCGCCAACGCTGAGGGCGGCAGAACAACGGCATCCGTTGTTGCTTTTTCAAAAACAGGCGAAAGAATGGTAGGTCAGGTTGCAAAGCGTCAGGCTATCACCAATCCTGACAGAACCATCAGTTCTATCAAACGTGAAATGGGTACTTCCAACACCGTTGAAATCGACGGTAAAAAGTATACTCCTCAAGAGATTTCCGCAATTATTTTGCAGAAATTAAAGGCTGATGCCGAGGCATATTTAGGTACTCCCGTTACCGAGGCTGTTATCACCGTTCCTGCATACTTCACCGACGCTCAGCGTCAGGCAACTAAGGACGCAGGTAAGATTGCAGGTCTTGAGGTTAAGAGAATTATCAATGAGCCTACCGCTGCTGCTTTGGCTTACAGTATTGATAAGGAAGAGGACCAAAAGGTTATGGTATATGACCTTGGCGGCGGTACATTCGATGTTTCCATTATCGAAATGGGCGACGGTGTTCAAGAGGTACTTGCTACTGCCGGTAACAACAGACTGGGCGGTGACGATTTCGATAAGAGAATTATGGATTATATCGTTTCTACCTTTAAGGCAGAGCAGGGAATTGACCTGTCGGGCGATAAAATGGCTATGCAGAGGGTTAAAGAAGCCGCAGAAAAGGCAAAGATTGACCTTTCCGGTATGACCACCACCGACATCAATCTTCCTTTCATTACCGCCGATTCCACCGGTCCTAAACACTTTGAAACCACTTTGACCCGTGCTAAGTTCAATGAACTTACCGCTGATTTGGTGGAGGCTACCATGGGTCCCGTTCGTCAGGCACTTTCCGACTCAGGTTTACAGAAAAATGAAATCAATAAGGTTCTTATGGTTGGCGGTTCTTCCCGTATTCCCGCAGTTCAAGAGGCTGTTAAAGAATTTATGGGAAGCGAGCCTTTCAAGGGTATCAACCCCGACGAGTGCGTGGCTATCGGTGCCGCTTTGCAAGCAGGTGTTCTCGGCGGCGACGTTAAGGGATTATTGCTTCTCGACGTAACACCCCTGTCATTGGGTATCGAAACCATGGGCGGTGTTTCCACAAAGGTTATTGACAGAAACACTACTATCCCCGCTAAAAAGAGCCAAATCTTCTCCACCGCCGCTGACGGTCAGACCTCCGTTGAGGTACACGTTCTGCAGGGTGAGAGAGAGTTTGCAAGAGACAATAAGACCCTCGGTGTGTTCCACCTTGACGGTATTGCTGCCGCACCCCGCGGTGTACCGCAGATTGAGGTAACCTTTGATATCGACGCCAACGGTATTGTTCATGTTTCCGCTAAGGATTTAGGTACAGGCAAGGAGAATAATATCACCATCACCTCCAACACCAATATGTCCAAAGAGGATATTGACAAGGCAGTTAAAGAGGCTGAGGAATATGCCGCTGAAGATAAGAAACGCCGTGAGGCTGTTGACATTAGAAATAATGCCGACCAGATGATTTATCAAACTGAAAAGACTATTTCCGAACTTGGCGACAAGGTAACAGAGGAAGAAAAGTCCAAGATCGAAACCGCTAAAGATGCTCTAAAGGAAACTCTTAAGGGCGAAGATGTTGAGGCTATTAAGGCAAAAATGGAAGATTTGCAGAAGGAAATTTTTGCAATCAGCGAAAAGATTTATAAGGCCGCTAATCCTCAGGGTGACGCATCTGCTCCTCAGGGCGAGTCTCAGGCTGACCCCAATGTTTATGAGGCTGACTTCACCGATGTTGACGATAACAACAAATAATTTGTAATGCGTAATTAGAGATTCTTCGACAACGCTCAGAATGACAGTAAAGGTAAAACACCGCTGTCATTCTGAGGAACGAAGTGACGAAGAATCTCTTACATACTTCTAAATTAGGAGAATAATTGTGGCTGATAAGAGAGATTATTATGAAGTCCTCGGTGTGGATAAATCCGTATCCGATGACGAACTGAAAAAGGCATACAGAAAGGCTGCAAAAAAATACCACCCCGACCTGCACCCCGGTGACGCCGAAGCCGAAAAGAACTTCAAAGAGGTTAACGAGGCTTATGAGGTTTTGTCCGATAAAGAGAAGAGGGCACGGTATGACCAATTCGGTCACGCAGGCGTTGACCCCAATTTCGGTGCCGGCGGCGGATACGGTGGCGGCGGTTTCGGTGGCGGCGGATTTGGAGATTTCGGCGATTTAGGTGATATCTTCGGTTCCATATTCGGCGGCGGTTTCGGCGGCGGACAACGCAGAAACCCCAACGCACCCCGCAGAGGAAACGATACTGCCGCAACCGTTAATCTTTCCTTTGAAGAAGCGGCAAAGGGCACTAAAAAAACCGTTAAGGTAACTAAGATTGACACCTGTAAAGAGTGTGGGGGCAGCGGTGCCGAAAAGGGTACAACTGCTAAAACCTGTCCCGTTTGTCACGGAAGCGGTCAGGTGGCATCCACTCAAAGAACACCTTTTGGCGTTATGCAGACCCAGAGGGTTTGCGATCACTGTAAGGGAAGCGGTAAAATTATTGATAAACCCTGTCACACCTGTGCCGGAAAGGGAAGAATTCGCCATACTGTGGAGCAAACTGTGGAAATTCCTGCCGGTATTGATGACGGTCAGATAATAAATGTCAGAGGCGGAGGAGACGCAGGTGCCAACGGCGGTCCCGCAGGCGACCTCAGAATAAATGTCAATGTCCGTCCCCATCCGATTTTCGAGAGAAACGGCTTTGATGTTTACTGCGAAATCCCCATTACCTTTACTCAGGCGGCTTTGGGCGACGAGATAATCGTGCCTACCCTTGACGGAAAGGTTAAGTTCACCATACATGAGGGAACCCAACCGGGCGACGAGTTTAAACTCAAGGGCAAGGGTATTCAGCGTTTGCACTATAGCGGTAAGGGTGACCAATACGTAAGAATTTCTGTTGAAGTTCCAAAAGACCTTTCAAAACACCAAAAGGAAAAACTTAAGGAATTTGATAAGGTGTGCGAGGACAAGAACTATAAAAAACGCAAAACCTTTGCAGAAAAAATAAAAGACTTGTTTTAAATTCAGTAAATTTTAAAAAATACTTGACAAATCAAATAAAAGAGTATATAATCTTAACGTTGCATTCCGAAGACAGTAGGTGACCTTTGGTCGTAAGCACAGCGCCTACCGAGGTAAAGCGTATAAATTTCACAGTATTTTTATGCCTGCCTCACTTTCGGGGTCAGGCATTTTTTAATGTATATGACATTTTCGGAGGTGAATACATTGCCAAACGCATTAGTTTTAGAACAAAAACAAAAGCAGGTTGCAGAACTTAAAGAAAAGATTTCTGCTGCAGTTACCGGTGTTGTTGTTGACTACAAGGGAATTTCCGTTGCTGACGACACAAAACTCCGTAAGGAACTTCGTGAAAGCGGTGTTGATTATTTCGTTGTTAAAAACACCATCTTAGGCCGTGCTATTGAGGGCACCGACCTTGAGGAAATGCAGAGTGTACTTGAGGGTACAACCGCTATCGCTCTTTCCAACGAGGATTATACCGCAGCCGCAAGAATTCTTTGCAAATTTGCTGAGACTAACGAGAGTTTCACCGTTAAGTCCGGCTTCTTAGACGGCAAGGTTGTTGATGTAGCAACTATTGAATCCCTTGCAAAACTTCCCACCAAAGAAGTTCTTCTTGCAACCGTATGCAGTGCTTTCCAAGCACCCATCGCTGCCTTTGCCCGTGCAGTACAGGCTATCGTAGATAAGGAAGAGGAATAATTCCCAATTCCTAATTCACAAAACATTTAAACTAAATTGAAAAATAATTTTATTGGAGGAAATTAAAATGGCATCTGAGAAAATCACAGCTATGATTGAAGAGTTAAAAACTCTTACCGTTCTTGAGCTTTCTGAGCTCGTTAAAGCAGTAGAAGAGGAGTTTGGCGTATCTGCAGCCGCTGCAGTAGCAGTAGCAGCACCCGCAGCAGGCGGTGCAGCAGCCGAGGAGAAAACCGAGTTCGACGTTGTTCTTAAGGAAGCCGGCGCTGAGAAAATTAAGGTTATTAAGGCTGTTCGTGAAATCACCGGTCTTGGTCTTGCTGAGGCAAAGGCTCTTGTTGACGGTGCTCCTAAGACCCTTAAGGAAGCAGTTGCTAAAGAAGAGGCTGAAGAAATCAAGGCTAAACTCGCTGAGGTTGGCGCAACTGTTGAACTTCAGTAATTTATTACTGAATAAAACTGAAAATGTTAAAAGACGGACTCAAAATGAGCCCGTCTTTTTTATGCAGAGTAAAGAGTAAATCGCACAGCATCGGAAGATAGGGGACGGTTCTGTATCTTGAGAAAATCCTTAGTTTTTGATATGATTTTCAAGGGTGAAAATAATGCCAAGACAAGTTCGCAGAAAAATCAAAAGCGGAATATTCCATATAATGTTTCATAAAGACATAGAACCGTCCCCTGTCTTACTGTCTTATGCTCTTTAAACAGTCTTTTTTACTATACAACTTTCAACTTTCACTGAAACTTGTCAAGAATTTCGGACTGATGGAAGAGTGAAAAATTGATTTGGTACTGAATAATTGATTCCCGAATGTAATCTTACTGAATTGTAATATAATTCAATATACTCAACAATTTTTCTTGAAGCTTCCTCGAATG
>JAZNOA010000004.1:0-23693 GCA_045580545.1 Acutalibacteraceae bacterium
TTAATTCCACGAAGCATTATGTGATATATTCCGCTTTCACTTTTTCTGCGCGCTTGTCTTGGCATAACCATCACCCTAATTTACTGTAACACATCAATAAGAAAATGTCAACAAAAAAGAGACAAGAGAACCGTCCCCTTGGCCCCCAGTCCCCTTGGCCCCCCTTGGCCCCCTATAATAAATCAATGCGAAGCATTGTATATCATCAATTTCGAAGAAATTGCATATCATCAAGACGAAGTCTTGTATATCATCAACGGTGTTAACCGTTGCATATCATCATTGCGAAAGCATTTTGATACACGCTGATGCGTGATGATATACAGTCCTGACGGACTGATGAGATACAACGATAGCAACGCTATCGTTGATGATATACCATTGCTTTCGCAATGGATAAAAAAATCGACTTGTGAAAACAAGTCGATTTTTTGGTGGGAGATGGTGGATTCGAACCACCGAAGGCGAAGCCAGCAGATTTACAGTCTGTCCCCTTTGGCCACTCGGGAAATCTCCCATATTAAATTTTTACACTGACAACCACATATTATAATGCAGTTGGTGAACGGACAAAAACTTTTAAAAAGTTTTCCGTGTTTCGAATCCGATTAAAGACTCATATCATAATGGAGCTGGTGGACGGACTCGAACCCCCGACCTGCTGATTACAAATCAGCTGCTCTACCAACTGAGCTACACCAGCATTTCAAGCGCCTAAATAATATAACACAAATGCCCGCCAATGTCAAGCATTATTTTTGCCCGTTTAAAGCAAACAGACCGTTACAATATTTTTGTTGCAACGGTCATAATTTTTTACACAAAAATTAAGCGTTAGCCTTGTTAAAACGAGTAACGATTGCAGACTTCTTTCTTGCGGCGTTATTCTTGTGAATAATACCCTTGGAAGCAGCCTTGTCGATTTTCTTAACGGCAACATCAACAACAGCAGCCATATCCTCAGCCTTTGCGTCGATAGCGGCATCAGCCTTTTTGATAGCAGTTCTTAAATCAGAACGGCAAGCCTTATTACGCTCATAGTTTGCTTTGCTGATTAAAACTCTCTTCTTAGCAGATTTAATATTCGGCATCGTGACACCTCCAAAAAATTAGTGACAAGTTAAGGTTTCCCTAACTCACGCAAAAATTATAATATCACAATTCTTCCTAAATTGCAACACTTTTTTTAACTTTTTTAAAAATTATTTTTTATTAAAAAATAACCTTATTTTAATTAAAATTGTGCGAAGTAAACCGAAAATCACAAATCTAAAGGGGAAACTTAATTTTACATACAGAATATACGCCTTATATCCCCTGCTCTTTCCGCAGTCAATATATTTGCCGTTTCGGTTAAAACCCTTTAAACAACCGAAAACATCCTGCTTTTTTACATATTCCTTACTGTAAAGGTTATCCCCTCTGATAACATAAACTTCGGGAGTGACCTTTATTATTCTATGAAGTATAAGTTTTCCGCTTTTTGCCCTATAAAGAGCCACGTCGTTTTTCTCAAGTTCATAGTTTACACTCTTTATAACCGCCATATCCTTGCGATGTCTCAGCATTGGGTACATACTCGTTCCCGAAGTGCAAACGGCAATTTCTCCGTTTTCCTTTAGGGCAGTTTCTATATTATCGAGAGATAGCATTATTCCAAAACCTCGGCGGTTTTGAGTTTATCTACAAGAGTTTCAACACTTTCCCTTATCTGCCGGGTGTCGCATTCGGGATATAACTTTGCCATTTTCTCCACAAGTGCCTCAACCGTTGTTTCTTCCTTTAAAAACCCCAAAACCTCAGCACCCGTTTTGTTCATTTTTATGAAGCCGTTAAACTTAGTTACATCCTCGCCCACGGCTACAGCAACCATACTTCCCGCAATCTCATTAACAACAAAATTGTATTTAAGTTTCATAGTTTTATTCATCCTTATTTTCACAAAGTTCTGAACAGGTTTCGATTATTTTCACAATAGCCTTTATCTGTTCCGGAGTTTTATTTTCCAAATATTTGCTTAGTAAAGAAATATCCTTATCAATGATTTCCCCTGTCAGTAAATAATCTGTACTCACAGACAACGCTTTGCTAATGCTAAGGAGATTTTCCGGACGAACACCCTTTACCCCACGCTCGGCAGTAGAAATAGTTTGAGGAGTCAAATCGGTTCGTTCAGCAAGTTCTTCCTGGGATAATCCAAGTGACCGTCTTCTCTCGATAATGCGTTTTCCCATATCAATCAGAATTGCGTTTGGAGTATTCACAACGCCACCTCCATTTCTACAGTGTATATTATATACGCTATAGTTTAAATAATTAAGCGACTATGGTTTTTCGTTCTTATGCTATGGCATATAATACTAAAAAAGCGTCAGGACAAAAAAAGAACACCTATCCATACCGTAGATAGGTGTTTGAAACAAATCAATATTAACTTTTTTTACAGCAGTTCAATTCCCATTTGCTTGCATTTGGCAATTTCCTTTTCGGGCCAAACCGAAACCTGCACCTCGCCTATGTGGGCTTTCTGCAACAAATACATACAAAGTCTTGACTGACCGATACCTCCGCCGATAGTAAGAGGCAGGGCGCCGCTTTCCAGCATTTTGTGGAATTCAAACTCCATTCTGTCTTCGGCGTTTTCAGCCTTTAATTGTTTAATTAAAGCGTTGCGATCAACACGAATTCCCATTGAGGAAATCTCAAATGCACAGTCAAGCACCTTATTATAAAGCAAAATATCGCCGTTTAATGTCCAATCATCATAATCAGGGGCTCTGCCGTCATGCTTTTCACCATTGCTGAGTTTACCGCCGATTTGCAGTAGGAATACTGCACCGTATTCCTTAACCGCCTCGTATTCCCTTTGTTTGGCGGTCAAGTTAGGGTATTTATCCAAAAGTTGCTGAGTCGTGATAAACACAATCTGTTCAGGCAGGCAAATTTCAATTTGAGGATATTTTTCACTAACCCCTTTAGCAGTTCTTTTTACCGCACCGAAAATACTTCTAACGGTTGCCTTTAGGTAGTCAACATTTCTGTCCTCAGCAGTTATAATCTTTTCCCAATCCCACTGGTCAACATAGATGGAATGAACACTGTCACACTCCTCGTCGCGGCGAATAGCGTTCATATCGGTATAAAGACCCGTATGTATGGGGAAGCCGTATTTGTGGAGTGCCATTCTCTTCCATTTAGCCAAACTGTGAACAACCTCGGCTATTTCCCCTGTTTCCAAAATATCAAAGGAAACAGGACGCTCAACACCGTTAAGATTATCATTAAGTCCACTGCTTGCCTTAACAAACAAGGGGGCTGTAACACGGGTTAAATCAAGGCTGTCGCAAAGTTCTGTGGAAAATTTATCCTTTATAAAAGAAATAGCCTTTTGAGTTTCAAAATCATTCAGTATTTGCTTGTAAGCCATAACATCAACTCCAATTTAATAGATATTGCCAACCGTTCTGGGGTAGAGAATTACGTCACGGATATTCTGCATTCCTGTAATATAAAGAATAATTCGCTCTAACCCTAAACCGAAACCGCTATGAGGAACAGAGCCGAATTTACGCAAAGCGATATAATGCTCATATTCCTCCATAGACATTCCCCTAACCTGCATTGCCTCAAGGAGTTTGTCAAGGTCGGCTTCACGCTCACTGCAACCGATGATTTCACCCACACCCGGCACCAACAAATCGGTGGCGGCAACGGTTTTACCGTCGGGATTTTGTTTCATATAGAAGGATTTAATCTCCTTTGGATAATCGGTTAAGAAAACAGGTTTTTTGCAGATTTCTTCGGAAATATATTTTTCGTGTTCGGTCTGCAAATCGCAACCCCATTCAACGGGATATTGGAAATCTCTGCCCGATTTTTTAAGAAGTTCAATAGCCTCGGTATAGGTCATAATTGCAAAGTCATTATTAACAACATTTTGGAGTTTCTCAATAAGACCCTTTTCCACAAAGTTATTAAAGAACTTCATTTCCTCGGGGCATTTTTCCAAAACCGACTTGATAATATACTTAATCATATCCTCGGCAATTTCGATTATATCGGGTAATTCCGCAAAGGCAACCTCAGGTTCAACGTGCCAGAACTCGGCAACGTGGCGGGGGGTGTTGCTCTTTTCCGCACGGAAGGAGGGACCGAAGGTGTAAATCTTGCCCATAGCCATAGCGGCAACCTCACCCTCAAGTTGACCCGAAACGCTGAGGGCTGCACGGCGACCGAAGAAATCGGCGGCGTTATACTCTTCCTCATTCTTATATTCATTGCTGTAACCGATAGTAGTAACCTTGAACATCTCGCCTGCACCCTCGCAATCGCTGGCGGTGATTAAGGGAGTATGGATATAGGTGAAATGGCGGGCTTGGAAAAACTCGTGGATAGCGGCAGACACTACCGAACGTACACGGAAAACCGCATTAAAGGTATTGGTTCTGACACGAAGATGGGGAATTGTTCTTAGATACTCCAAAGTGTGTCTTTTCTTCTGCAAGGGATATTCGGGTGGACATTCGCCCAACACCTCAATGCTCTCTGCATTGATTTCAACGCTATCCTTAGCAACGGCAGAGTCAACCAACATACCCTCAACCTTTAAAGAAGTACCCAATTTCATAAAATCCGAAATATCGGTTAAAACCGCCTTATCAATAACAATTTGAAGATGCTTTAAAGATGTGCCGTCATTAAGTTCGATGAAAGCCATATTTTTGGAATCTCTTGAAGTTCTGACCCAACCGCAAACGGTCACCTTAGTGCCGATAAGTTCCTTCTTTGCGAAAATGTCGATAATGTCAATGTGTTTCATATCATCTCTCCCATAAAAATTAAAAAGCGTTTACTATCCTAATATTATTAGGACGAATAAACGCTTATATCCGCGGTGCCACCTAATTTACCTGAAAAGGTCAGCTTATGCCATAAAAGGCTTTGATTTAACGCATCATTACGGCGTACCTACTTACCTAAACGGCGTTCAGTTTGCGGCTCGTGAGTGTTATTCATATTACCTTGCAACCGATTTTCACCGACCATCGGCTCTCTGAACACACACAATAATACTACTTCTCTCAGTCATAGCCTTTATGTTAATAATTGTTGTTATTATATCACCGAAACATTAAGTTGTCAACTATTCGTATAAATTTTTCAGTGGTTTCGGGATGGTTATCTTGTCTCCAAAATAATTTTAATTATTCCTTATAGTTGATAGTAAGTTTTAACCTTATTATGCAATAATTCACCAAAATACATTTTGCCTGCGATAGTAGGTTTCAACTGCCGTGTTTTTTTAATATCAAATGTTAATAGCCCATTATTTTCAGTACAATCGCTAGTATATACAAAGAAAAGGGAGTTTATTTTATATCCGGATACTTTTCGGTTGCCACCTCTTTCTCTTCGTTCATCAAGTTTACTCCTACTAATTGTAACAATATCATTACAGATAGATGCACCTTTTTGTAAGAGAAATTTTCTTAAAGCATTTGAAGTCCAAACTTTATAATGATTTCTTCCCGCCGGTCGAATTTCACCTTCAATACTTGCCCATACAGAAGCCTGATTTGTGGGCAGCATAACCAAATATCCGTTTTTATCTTCTGTGCAAATAACGTCAGCATACTTTTTAGTGCTTGTATAACAATTGGATACGGCAAAATCAATACTGTCTTTTGAAAAATTATTTATGTTATGTCCAATATTTTCAAAAAAGTTTAGTCCTTTCTGTTCGCCAAGCATAAGTTTGAATTGCGGATAATTATTTAGCCATTCTTCTGTTACAACCAGAACACCGTCTTCTTTATATTTAGGCAAATCAGGCTCACTTGTTTTAGCTCCGGGTTCTTTAAACTCAATGGTATAAATCACCAAATCAATAACGGTTATTAAGGCACTGTCCACACCGTCACAACCTCCCGCTTGTATAAGCATTCTTTTCTTATACGAATCGGAATAAACATATCTTGGAACCAAATGGTATGATGACAGCAAATCCATAATAGGTGCGGGAATAAAGTTAGGGTTTTCAAAACAATTTACAAACAAATTCAGCTTCATCATGTTTGCGAATGTTTGAGCATAAACACATTCGCTGAAAACTGCAGATTGTATGTTTCTGTCATCATCATAGCTTTTCTGTATTTGGTGTGCTAACGCCGGACACTTTTCTTTTAACAAAGTAAAATCCAAATCGGACGCTTTGGTAGTTGCCTTCTTCCATAAATTATCACGCTTTGCTTTATTAAAAACAACTTTCGTTGCCGGCACACGATAAAACTCTTGCATAATTTCTTTTTGTTGTTTTGTTAATGGAATCATCATATATTCACCTGCAACGCCATATTTGAATGAATAATATCAAATTCTTTTTCACTAATACTAAACCCTAAAATATCCAACATTTTGCGGTTAATCCTATCTCTGTATGATTTCGGATATTTTACATTTTCTTGGATTCCAACATTATTCTTAGTAACAGTAAACTTATCCGCACAACCAATCATTTCCTGTGCCATTTCATCAAAAAATCTTATTTCGTCATCGTTTAATACATCATAAAACAGAGGCATATTTAACAGCAAACCTTTTGGAAATGTTATTCCTCCGTCGTAATTTCGCCAATACCAATAAGCAAAGGAAGAGTTTATCAGACAAAACACATAATTGAAAATATGTTCATCATTAAACGACAACATTATCTGCCCGTTTCGATTCATTTTTCCTTTAGATGCAGATGTAAAATATCTACAGGTATTAGGAATTGACAAATTAAATTCCCCTGTATACGACACATAAGATTTTATGGTTTTATTGCTAATGCTCTGCCATCTTTCCCATACATCGGAAAGAGATTTAAAACATCTGCTATACATTGGATGTTTACTATTGATAGTCTGATATTTTTCATCCAAAAAAGACTCTAATACATCCACTTTCAGCAAATCATATCTTTCTTTGTTTTTAAATCGAATCAGAGGTGTCAATCTAAAACCTTTAACATCCTCTTGATTCTCAACAACGGTTATTGCGGCACGTACCGAATTGGAAGTATTTGTGTTAAATATGCCGTGTTTTCGTCCGCAAAAAATATTTCCGGGAACATTGTCAAAAGAAACAATAAAACCATTGTACCTATTCATAATTTCGCGAACGGGATAAAATTTGTTCCCACCAAGAAAACTGTAAGGAGTAATTATTACGGAACTTTGGCTTTGAAGAAATATTTTTTCCAAAAATATAGCATACAACTCTTTTGTGGTTTTAGCCACATCAGTCAATTTCCAAGTCGGGTCAATTTGATTAACCGTTGCATAAGGCGGATTAGAAATCACCTTGCAATTTTCAGGCAAACTCAAATCATCTGACAAAAAATCGCCACATATTGTGTGTATTTTATCCTCAACATCTCTTCCATACTTGCACAGAATTATAGTTTTGCAAATTGCCAAAGCTGTTTTATCATTATCATAAAGGTAAACCAATCCGCTCGATAAGAGGTTACGAGCATTATCATATCCAATGATTTCTAAATAGCTTAAAATTAGCTTGCCTGTTCCGCAAGCAACATCACAGACAGCCTCTCCATCCAATCTTGCTAACCACTCTGCCATAACTTTAGCAACATCATCAGGTGTATAATACTGACCGCTCTCTTTTTTTGCATACTTATTTTGTAATGCCAAACCAATCTCGTATAGTTCTGTAAAATTATCAATAGATAAAAAATCGTTCCCGTCGTTTTCTAAGACAAATGCAATTATATTTTGCCATGTAAATTCCAGCCCAATTGACGATATATCATTTTTATATTCATTCAAATTATAACTAAAATATTTATCTTTATTAGATACAGTATATTTTGGAAGAACAATTTCTAAATCTCTGCATGATTTAGAGGTACCGGTAAAATTATTTGAATCAAATATACTGCATTGAACGTAATTGAGCATCAGTTGTCTCCTTTTAAAAGACTGTATGGAGACAAGGGGACAGTTCCTTATCTCCTATAATTTAATTTATAAATTGTCAATCAATTATATTTCGGCAATTTTGGTTATAATTTCCCTAATTCGGTCACTGCCCTGACCCTTGGTTGCGGAGAAAGGTATAATTTCAACTTCCTCGCCCAAGTCGCCCAATTCCTCCCGAATGAGTTTGAGCCTTTCTTCGGTCTCGGTTTTGTTGAGTTTATCTGCCTTTGTTAAAACCACGGTATAGGGGATTTCGTAGTGGTTTAAAAATTCCAACATGGAAATATCAAAATTGGTGGCAGGGTGACGCATATCTATAAGTTGAAAAACACGCTTAATATTTCTGCCCGATCCGAAATACCCCTCCATCAAATCCGACCAACGGCTTTTTTCACTGAAAGGCACTTTAGCGTAACCGTAACCGGGTAGGTCAACAAGGCGAACATTATCCACCTTGTAAAAATTTATTGTCACGGTTTTCCCAGGCTTTGAACTGACCCTTGCAATGGACTTGCGGTTTAAAATCTTGTTTATAAGGGAAGATTTTCCCACATTAGATCTGCCCGAAAAACAGATTTCTGGCAGACAACTTGTGTCTAACTGCTCGAATGTTCCGAATGCCTTTTCAAAACTCGCATTGTTAAAATTCATATTTTACCTCAATGTGGGACGGATGCCCTGTGTTACAACCGGTCTTTCGTCCATTTTCCATTCGTCGGTGTCATTCTTAAAGGGAACAAGTGCTTTATCGATAATATCGCCCACAAATTCCACAGGGACAAACTCTACTTTTTCTTTGACGACACCGTCAACTTCCTCTAAATCGGAGACATTGGCTTTGGGGATAAATACGGTTTTAACTCCCCCTCTGTATGCCGCCATGGATTTTTCTTTAAGGCCGCCTATGGGCAATACCCTGCCTCTTATGGTAACCTCGCCCGTCATAGCGATATCACGCTTTACAGGGCGGTTTGTAAGGGCAGAAATCAATGCAGTTGTAATGGTAACGCCTGCCGAGGGACCGTCCTTGGGAACTGCCGCCTCAGTGGCGTGAATATGAATATCACAGTCCTTATAAAAATCGGGGTCAATGCCGTATTTTTCGGCATTTGCTCTGACGAAACTGATGGCCGCCCTTGCCGATTCTTTCATAACATCGCCTAAAGAACCTGTAAGTTCAACCTTGCCGGTTCCTTTCATTGATGCCACTTCAAGTTGCATTATCTCGCCGCCCACTTGAGTCCAAGCAAGACCGTTGATAATGCCCACCTCGTCGTCAGAAAGTATTTCCTCAGGTTTATATTTGTGTTTACCGAGCATATTTTCAAGGTCGGTGTCTTTGATTACAACCCTTGCCTTTTCACCGCTTGCCAATATTTTTGCAGACTTTCGGCAAAGAGAGGCAATACTTCTCTCCAACTTTCTAACCCCTGCCTCACGGGTATAGTAATCAATTAAACCGTATAAAGCATTATCGGTAAAACGAAGTTGGGTTTTCTTTATTCCGTGGCGTTCCAACTGCTTTGGAACTAAGTGAAGTTTTGCAATATTCTGTTTTTCTTCCCTTGTGTAGGACGAAAGTTCGATAATCTCCATTCTATCCCTCAAAGGTGCGGGAATTGTGTCAAGAGTATTAGCAGTTGCAACAAAAAGTGTTCTGCTTAAATCAAAGGGGATTTCAACATAATGGTCCACAAAGGTGGCGTTTTGCTCAGGGTCCAAAACCTCCAAAAGTGCGGAAGAGGGGTCGCCCTTATAATCGTTGCCCAATTTATCAATTTCATCAAGCAAAATAAGCGGATTAGAGGTGCCTGCCTGTTTTACAGCGGTTATAATTTTTCCGGGCATTGCTCCTATGTAGGTTTTTCTGTGTCCCCTGATTTCAGCCTCGTCATGAACACCGCCTAAGGAAATTCGTGCAAAATTTCTTCCCATACATTCGGCAATGGTTTTACCGATAGAGGTTTTGCCCACACCGGGAGGTCCCACCAAACAAATAATCTGACCCTTAACCTCACCTGAGAGTTTGAAAACAGACAGAAGTTCAATAATTCTTTCCTTAACCTTATCCATACCGTAAATATCTCGGTTAAGTATCTTTTCCGCCTTAATGATATCGGTAAAAACAGGGCTTGAAACACGCCAAGGAAGTTCCAAACAGGTGTCAAGATAATTTCTCTCCACCGTTCCCTCGTGGGAGCCTTGAGGCATTTTTGCCAGTTTACTTATATGGCTTGCTATTTGCTGCTTAACGCTGTCGTCTGCGTCGAGTTTATCCAATTTTTCGTAGTATTCGTCTATTTCGTCGGCAGAATCGTCACCGTAAAGTTCTTGGCTTAAAACCTTCATTTGTTCCCTTAAATAGTATTGCTTTTGAGCCTCGTCAATAGAGGTGCGGGTTTTTTCCTGAATTTTGCGGTCGATTTCCCCGATTTCCCTTTCTTTATCCAGAAGTTCAAGCAAAATTTTCGCCCTCTTGGAAACCGAAGTCTGCTCCAAAACATACTGCTTATCGTCAAAAGGAGCGGGAATGTTATAGGCTATATAATCACATAAAAATCCTATATCTTCACTGTTTTCCGCGGTCATAAGCACATCGGGAGCAACGCCCCGAAGCACCGAAACATAGTCATTAAATTTCTGCTTAATGCGTCTTAGCAGGCTTTCCTTATATACCTGACGGTTTTGGAGCGGTTTTTCCTCTAACGCCAGAACATCGGCAACCAAATACCTTGTGCCGTTTTTAAAGGTAAGGCGTTTTGCTCTGTAAAGACCCTCAACCAACACCTTTATAACATTATCTGTAACCTTTAAAACCTGTTTAATTTTAACAACCGTGCCGATTTCGTATAAATCCTTTTCCTCAGGCTCTTCAACATAGACATCCTTTTGGGTGGCGACAAATAAAATTTGGTCAGACTCCATGGCAACCCTTAAGGCGTTGGCTGATTTTTTTCTTGCAACATCAAAGGAAGCAACGGTTTTCGGGAAAACCACCACTCCTCTGAGTGCTAAAAGCGGTAACCTTACCGCCGTGTTATCTGTTGGTAACATTTTAATCTCCTAATTATTTCCAAATATCGTTACTGTAAATTGCGGTGGCGGTAAGCACACTTTCCTCAAAAAGGAAAATAACCGTTGTTTTTTCAAAGTTGACCTTTAAAACCTCCGCTTTGCTGTAATCGCCAAAATAGAAAAATGCGTTTTGTTCGTTGGCGCTTTCTTTCGTATAACCGAATTTCTTTAATGCGTTCTCAACATTAAGGATAACTTCATCTTTTTCAAAACCGAAGGCGGTGCCGTATGAAATTATATAGCCGATTTCCTTTTTGTTATCCGACTTTTTATAGTAATAGTCATAGGGACCTTCACTAATAAGGACATTGCTTTCGCCCTCAAATTCATTATAGCCGTAATCCTCGCCGTTTTTCTCGGCTTCGGCTCCTCTTTTGTCCAAAACCGCAATCAGTTCTTCATAGGTTGTGCCTAAAACAACATCATTTTCGGGAATTTGACCTAAATTTGCATAGTATTCAATATCAATCCCGTCTTTTTCTTTATTTTTTCCTCCGCCGCATCCGCAAAGGCAAAGAACAAAAACCATACATAACGATAATGCTATAATTCTTTTCATTTTGAAACTCCTTATTTACTGTGTTGGTTAAGAAGCGTGTGACGAAGTTCCCAGAGTTCCTCTGAAAGGTCAACATAGTAGGTGTGGGGGTTTTCAAAACGGGTAACTTCATCCCACAAAGAATCAACCTGAGCCTTTCTGTAATCGGAAATCTCCTTAACCGAGGGACATTCATATACCTGTTTTCCTTTTTCATACACCTTGACCTGAAGTTTTTTTGCCACAAAGTTTGACACAACCTTACGCTTCCAAGTGTGGTTAGGGTCAAAAATTTCATAAGGCTCGCTGCTGTCTATTTTTTCGTGACCCATAGTGATAACGTCGGCAATAGCCTTGCCCGTTTCCTTATCATAAAGTCGCCACGGAACTTTAACACCGGGCAGGGTGATTTTGGCATCGTTTTCGCTGATTTTGATTTTAGGGATAATCTCCCCGCCTTTCTCAACCGCCGAAAGTTTATAAACTCCGCCGAAAACCGCCTCGCTGGAAGCAGTTATGAGACGCTCGCCAACACCGTAACTGTCAACCCTTGCACCTTGGAAAATCATATCACGGATAAGGTATTCGTCCAGCGAATTTGAAACACAGATTTTACAGTCGGGATAGCCTGCATCGTCCAGCATTTTACGGGCTTTTTTGGTAATATAGGTGATATCACCGCTGTCAATTCTAATTCCCATAGGTCGTTTGCCCAAGGGCTTCAGCACCTCGTCAAAAACCTTTATAGCATTAGGTATGCCCGATTTCAAAACATTGTATGTGTCCACAAGCAGCAAGCAACTGTCCGGATATTCCTCGGCATAGGTCTTAAAGGCGGTATATTCATCGGGGAATAACTGCACCCAACTGTGTGCCATGGTGCCCGATGCTTTAACGCCGAAGTCTTTAGCGGTTAAAAGGCAGGAAGTTCCTGTGCATCCGCCTATTATTGCGGCTCTTGCACCGTAATATGCAGCCCCGTGACCGTGGGCACGGCGGGCACCGAATTCCATAACGGGTCTGCCGTCAGCCGCTCTCACAATTCTGTTTGCCTTAGTGGCTATTAAGGACTGATGGTTTATGGTAACAAGTAACATAGTTTCAAGCATAAGTGCCTGAATTACGGGACCTCTGACGGTGACAATAGGCTCGTGGGGGAATATAACCGTACCCTCAGGCACCGCCCAAACATCACAGCAAAACTCAAAATTTCTTAAATAATCAATAAAATCTTCCCTGAAAAGGTTTAAAGAGGTTAAATACTCTATATCCTCCTCGGTGAATTTAAGGTTATTCATATATTCTATAAGTTGCTCAAGACCTGCCATAATGGCATAACCGCCATTATCGGGTATACGGCGGAAAAACATATCAAAATATGTTACGGTATCCCTCATATCACTGCCCCATACACCGTTTGCCATGGTCAGTTCATAAAGGTCCATTATCATTGTTAAATTAAGTTTTGAATTTTTCATTTTAAACTTCCTTTACATTTTTTCAGGTGCTTCGATTTTGAGTAAATCAAGTACGTTCTTAATTACCGTAGCAGTAGCACTGCAAAGGTTCAGTCTTGCCATCATAAGAGCCTCGTCTTCACCCTTAACCCTGCAAGCGGAATAGAACTTATGAAATTTTGTTGCCAATTCCTCCGCATAGTGGGTAATCTTAGCAGGGTCATAGGCCTTAGCAGATGCTATGATTTCGCCTGTCAGTCCTGCAATATGAAGAATCAGTTCTTTCTCCTCAGGTGCCGTTAGTTTATTTAATTCTGCCGTCTTACATTTCCTTAAAGTTACTCCCTCGGCTTCAAGGTTTCTTATAATACTGCAAATTCTGGCATAGGCATACTGAACATAGTAAACAGGGTTGCTGTTGGACTCGTTAACCGCCAAATCAAGGTCGAAATCAAAATGGCTGTTGGGTTCTCTTAGATTGAAGAAAAATCTTGCAGCGTCAATGGGTACTTCGTCAAGAAGTGTCACAAGGGTTATTGCCTTGCCCGAACGCTTGGATGCCTTTATAACCTCACCGTCACGCACAAGCCTTACCATCTGCATTAACACAACATCCAGTTTGTCTGCATCCACTCCCAAGGCGGTTAAAGCACCCTTAAGCCTCGGAACATATCCGTGGTGGTCGGCACCTAAAACGTCAATAGCCTTATCAAAACCTCTGGTCACAAGTTTATTATAGTGGTATGCAATATCGGGAACCACGTATGTGGGAACCCCGTTGGCACGAACCAAAACAAAGTCCTTATCGCAACCGAAATCGGTGGCCTTGAACCATAAAGCACCGTCGGTTTCGTAGGTGTGACCGCTTTGCTTTAGAAGTTCTATAATTCTTGCGGTTTCACCGTTTTTATGAAGTGTGCTTTCCTTAAACCAGGTGTCATAGGTAATTCTGTATTTACCTAAATCTCTCTCCAGACCCTCAATATTCTTTGGAAGTGCAAAATCGACTAAGGCTTTTCTTCTTTCCTCCTCACTTTTTTCAACAAAACTGTCACCGTGAATATGGGCAAAAGCCTTGGCGTGGTTTATAATATCCTCGCCGTGATAGGAATCTTCCGGCATTTCAATGCCCTCTTTATAAAGTTGCAAATATCTTAAATTAAGGGAAAGTCCGAACTTGTTAATTTGGTTTCCTGCGTCATTTATATAAAATTCACGCTCGGTGTAGTAACCTGCCGCCTCCAAAACTGATGCCAAACAGTCACCCAATGCACCGCCCCTGGCATTTCCTATATGCATAGGTCCTGTGGGGTTGGCAGAAACAAACTCCACCAAAACCCTTTTGCCGCGGCCGTAATCACTTTTACCGTAATCTCCTTTTTTCTCTATTACATCCTTTACAATATCGGAATAATAGTCCTCTTTTAAGAAGAAGTTTATAAAACCGGGGCCTGCGATTTCGGCAGACTTAATATAACTGCCATCGAAATTTGCATTGCCGATTATGGCTTCGGCTATCATTCGGGGTGCTTTATGAAACGCCCTTGCCCAAACCATTGCACAGTTAACCGCATAGTCCCCATGTTCACGGTTGGCAGGCACCTCGATTGTGAAATCGGTTAAATCCGCTTTCTCGAGTTCGCCCTTTTCCATGGCATTTTCTGCCGCTGAAATAACCGCATTTTTAATTTGTTCCTTTGCAATATCCACTATTACTGACATTTTTATACCTCTTTAACTGTAATTTCTACCTTGTTTTGGCTGATAACATTAAGCCCTGAAAAGATACTGTAATGAAGTTTAACTTTACCGCCCTTTTCATTCAAATCCACAGAGATTTTCTCTCCGTATATATCAATATAAATATTCCCCACGGATGTGGCGTAAAAACAAGGTTTTCTCTCGCCTTTAACAATCTCCATTCGGCTTTCAATATCACCGCTTCTGTTCAGTAAAACAAAATCGGGAGAATTTATATTTATTTTGGTTTTTACCTTGCCGCTGCTCTCCAACTGCCCTTCTTCATAGGAAAGAAAATACTTTCCGTCCCGAAGTCCAAATCTGCCGCAGGTGGTAAGTTCCACGCTGTCGCTTTCTCCCTGAATATTCTGTTCCCCTTTAACGGTTATCAATACATCCTTTATCATAAACTGCTTAAATCGACAATACTTACCTTGCTTTCGTCAATATCCTTTCCTAAAAGTACCGAAGCCTGTGTGACAAAAGATTCAGCCTTATCGCTTACAAAAAAGCGGGAGTTTTTCGTCCCCTCACTGCCGTTTCGCATTTCGTTTTTCTTTAAATAATCCAAAACTGCAACTGCGGTTTGGGTTCCCGCATTTATAAGGGTTACACCTTCCCCCATCACTTCTCCGATAACATCGCTTAACACGGGATAGTGGGTGCAACCTAAAATCACCGTATCCACCCCTGCCTCAATTAAGGGTTTTAAATAACGGCTGACGGTTTCTTTTACCACCACATCTTCTTTTCTGTACCAACCCTCCTCTACCAAAGGCACAAACAGGGGGCAACTAACGGAAAAAACCTGAGCAGCGGGATTTAGTTTTAAAATATATTCCTTATGTTTTCCGCTTTTAACCGTTGCGGCAGTCCCGATAACGCCGATTTTTCCGTTTTCGGTAACCCTTACCGCCTCTGTGCAGGAGTGGGACACAACCTCAAAAAAAGGAATGGGCAAAGTGTTTGAAACATCAGCCGCCACCGAAGAAACAGTTCCGCAGGCGGCAATAATAACCTTAACATCCTGCTTTAAAAGAAATGCCTCGTCTTCTCTTGCGTATCTTTTTATGGTATCCACACTTCGGTTTCCGTATGGCACACGTCCTGTATCACCGAAATATATTATGTTTTCATTAGGCATTAAATTTTGCAATTCTTTAACCACGGTTAAACCGCCAAGACCCGAATCAAAAACACCGATAGGTCGGTTATTTGACATATTGGTCACCCCTAAAAATATATTCCTTTAAATAATACCACATTTCCTTTTAAGTTTCAACAATTCTTTTGTCGAAACCTTGTTTTTTTTAAAAAAAGAGAACCGACTGATATTAGTCGATTCTCTCGAAAACAGAATTTATTCCTCACCCTCAGTGCCGGCAGGAGCCGTAACTTCGGATGACGGAGTTTGTGATACGGCAGAACTTTCCGCACCCGTTCCGGGTTCCGCAGGCGGTTTTGCCTCCGAAGTGCCTGTAGGAGCAGAGGTCGATGTCCCTTCGGATGTGGTATTTTGAGGCGGTGTGCTGACTGACGACTGCGTGGATTGAGTGGGTGCAGATGATGAAACATTAGATGTCACCGATGAAGTAGATTGACTCGATGAAGACACCTGTGATGCCGTGCTTGAAGTTTCGGTGTTTTCACCCGTTATAGTTTCGTAGTTATCGGGGCTTGTGCCGTTTTTGTAATAGCCCACACCTTTTTTATAAACATTCTCACTATATGTGAAATCCTTTGGCTCTAAATCTTTGTGAACCGCTTTCATAATGTCACGCCATATAACTGCAGCGGAGGAGGTTGACGGTATGGTTTGTTGCTTATCAAATCCATACCAAACAGACCCTACATAATAGGGTGTTCCCGCAACCATCCAAAGGTCATTTGAATCGCTGGAAGTACCCGTTTTTGCATAGGCACGCATATTTCCGTTGTAAGAAGCAATACCGCCGCCTGTACCCTCACTTCCGTAAACAACGCCCTGAAGAAGTCGGTTCATAATAGTGGCGGTTTCTTCACTCACTGCCCTTATTCCTTTATCCTTTTTCTCCAAAACGGTATCGCCGTTAGTTCTTAGGATTTTACTGTATGTCTTAGGCTCGTAATATATTCCTCCGTTGCCGAAAACCGCATAGGCAGCGGCAGATTCGGTGGTGGTAACACCGTACTGACAGCCACCGAGTGCAAGAGAAGACGGATTTTTATCCGCCTCAACAAGATGTTTAAGTCCTAACTTTTGGGTTAAGAAATTATAGGACTCATCAACACCCAAATCTTGAAGCAGTATAACCGGTATAGTGTTGGCAGATTTTCGAATGGCATAATCAACAGTGATAGTACCCTTATAACACCCGTACCACTCATTGGGACCCGGCTTTCCGTCGGCAAAATAATGGGGCAAGGGTTCATCTACAACCTTTGAAGTATAGTTTATTAAATCCTTTTCAATAGCCAAGGCATAAACACCTAAGGGTTTCATTGTTGAACCCGGCTGTCTCGGAGCACTGTATGCACGGTTAAGTCCGCGGTTAACGGTTTTCTCACCTGCTCCGCCTACAATTCCCAAAATGTTACCGGAATAGTCTGTCACCGTCATAGCCGACTGAACATGAACCTTTTCCCCCTGCAAATTACTTCCGTTATAGGGGAAGTATTTGTTAACATTGGTGTAAACCTTTTCCATTTCACCCTGTATTTCGGGGTCAACGGTGGCATATATTTTAAGTCCACCGTTGTAAACCATACCGGAGGCTACTTCCTCGGTGCAGTTATACTCTTCCATCAAATCTTCAATGACCTGTTCTATCAAGGTGTCAATAAAATAATTATTAACCTCGCCCTCAAAGATTTCCTTTTGGGTATTGTCTATGCTGATTTTAACATCATAGGTATCAAGAAGTTCCTTTGTGGTTATAAATCCTAACTCGGTCATCTTCTTAAGTACCGCCTGACGGCGTGTTTTGTTTTCCTCTAAGCCCGTTACGGGATTATATTTTGACGGATTTTGGGTGATAGCGGCAATGGTGGCACATTCCGAAAGGTCAAGTTCGCTGACATCTTTATTAAAATAATAGTTTGCCGCAACCTGAACACCGCATATACCGTTACCCAAAGCAATTGTGTTAAGATATGCCTCCAAAATCTGGGTTTTGTTAAGCCTGTTTTCAATAATCAATGCTCTCACAATTTCCCTGATTTTTCTTGTGGCGCTGCGGTCTTTATCAGATGTGATATTTTTTATAAGTTGTTGGGTAATGGTGGAACCGCCGAATTGCTGAGCATCGAATTTAAATAACCAGTTACCGATAGCACCCAGGGTTCTTTTCCAGTTGACACCCGAATGGTCGTAAAAAGTTTCATCTTCAATGGCAATAAAGGCATTGATTAAATTTTCGGGCATTTTGTCAATACTAACCCAAAGGCGGTTTTCGTTTCCGTGAATACGGTGGTATTCTTCCCATTCGCCGCTGTCGTTCTTAACATAAACCACAGAGGTCATATTAAGTTCCATATTTTTAATGTTTTCCGCAATGCCGTAGGCACCGAATATATCAAAATATTTATGAGAGACACTTGCAAAAGGCAGAGTGACAACAGTTAAAATTATACTTAAAACCAAAAGCAAGGTTAAAATAACATTAGTCTTTTTAAATAACTTTTCCAAACTTCTGCCTCCCTTAAAATATAATAATTCAATGGTATTTTACCACCTTTTGTCAAATTATTCAAGTAGGTGATATATTAAATTTAATTTAAATATTTATTTGTTATTCACAATTTATAAATAAATATATGGTAAAATAATACAAATTTGCAAAAAAGGATATGATTATGTGTTAAAACTGATAGGTATCAAAAAGGAATATAATTTAGGTGATACCTGCGTCCCTGCCCTTAAAGGCGTTGATATTGAATTTAGAAACAACGAATTTGTTTCGGTTTTAGGACCCTCGGGATGCGGTAAAACCACACTTTTAAACATAATAGGCGGGCTTGACCGCTATACTGAAGGCGACCTTATTATAAACGGACGAAGCACAAAACTTTATAAAGATGCCGACTGGGACACCTACCGCAACCATTCCATCGGCTTTGTCTTCCAAAGTTACAATCTCATTCCCCACCAAACCGTGCTATCCAATGTGGAATTGGCACTAACCCTTTCGGGTGTTTCAAAGGCAGATCGACGCAAACGTGCCACCGAAGCCCTGGAAAAGGTGGGGCTTGCAGACCAATTAAACAAAAAACCCAACCAGATGTCGGGCGGTCAAATGCAGAGGGTTGCCATTGCCCGTGCCTTGGTTAACAATCCCGATATACTCTTAGCCGATGAGCCCACCGGTGCTTTGGACAGCGAAACATCTGTGCAGATTATGGAACTTTTAAAGGAAATCGCCAAGGATAAACTTGTTATTATGGTTACCCATAACCCCGAATTGGCGGAAAAGTATTCCACAAGAATTATCAAACTTTTAGACGGTACGGTTATTTCGGATTCCGCTCCCATTGAAACAGAAGAAAACCGTGAAGAGCAAAAAACCGAGCGTGTAAAAAAGCCCTCCATGTCTTTCTTCACCGCACTATCCCTATCCCTTAACAACCTAATGACCAAAAAGGCGAGAACCTTTTTAACCTCCTTTGCAGGGTCTATCGGTATTATCGGTATTGCCCTCATACTCGCACTGTCAAGCGGTGTTAACGCATATATTGCACGTGTTGAAGAAGAAACCCTTTCAAGTTACCCTGTAACCATTGAAGAGGCTGGAATGAATATGTCGGGTCTTGCCGACGATTTGATGGGTAAAGTCGAAGAAACCGCAGTTGAAGACCCGGATAAAATTTATTCAAACAACATTATGACCGAAATGATGACCACTATGGTAAACGGTATTTCGGTTAACAACCTGAAAGCATTTAAAGAATATTTGGATAACAGCGACGAATTAAAACCCTATATCAGCGATATTCAGTATGCCTATGCCACCGACCTTAATATCTACACCGCAGACGGTGAACATATCAACCCCAATCAAATTTTCAACAAGTTAATGGCAAGTTTAGGCAGTAATGTTGATACCAACAATTCCCCTATGAGCCAGTCAAGTATGATGTCCAACACCGAAGTTTGGCATCAGTTAATGGATAATGACGAGTTTTTGGATAAACAGTATGAAATAGTAAAGGGAAGAATGCCCGAAGAGTATAACGAAGTTGTTATTGTGGTTAACCGCAATAACCGTATCAGCGACTTTACCCTTTATTCTTTAGGTTTAAAGGATTCCGCCGAACTTGAAGAAATGATGGAAGAGGCTAAAAAAGGCGAAAAAATTGAAGCCACGGCAGAAACCTCATATTCCTATGACGTTATTTTGGGACTTGAATTTAAACTATTGTTAAACAGCGACTATTTCCAAAAAGACGAAAGCGGAGTTTGGGTTGACAAAACCGATGATTCCCTGTTTGTGTCCTCTCAACTTGAAAATGCAGAAAAGATTAAGGTTGTGGGAATCTTACGCCCCTCTGCCGAAGCCGTAAACGAACAAACCAGCGGTTTTGTGGGTTATAAAAAGGAACTTATGGAACACCTTATAAATAAGGTTAATGACAGTGAAATAGTTAAATCGCAGAAAGAAAACCCCGAAATCAATGTGTTTACCCAAAAGCCCTTTGAAACCGATTATGACAGTATGACATACCAGCAGTTATTAGGCTATATTGCGTCTTTTCCGCAAGGCGAACAGCAACAGTATATGGCATATATCGAAAATATGAAACAGCAGGGCAAAACCGAAGAGGAAATCACCGCCGCCTTTGTTAAGTTTATGAAAGAACAAAGTGACAATGCCACTTTTGACGGCAATTTAAAACTGATGGGTGCATCGGATCTCAGCACCCCTACCGCCATCAATATTTATCCTAAAGATTTTGAGGCAAAGGACGAAATCTCGGCTATTATTGAAAAATATAACGAAAATGCCGAGGAAAGTGAGAAAATCACCTATACCGATTACATCGGTCTTATGATGTCTTCGGTTACCACCATTATCAATGCTATCAGTTATATTTTGATTGCTTTTGTAAGCATTTCCCTTATAGTGTCATCTATTATGATTGGTATTATAACCTATATCTCAGTGCTTGAAAGAACCAAGGAAATCGGTATTTTGCGTGCTATGGGTGCATCTAAGAAGGATATTTCCAGAGTATTCAATGCAGAAACCTTGATTGTAGGTTTTGTGGCGGGTATTCTCGGAATTGGCATTACCCTCTTACTGCTGATTCCCATCAATGCGGTTATTAAAATGCTTACGGATATTGGCTCACTGGCAAAACTCCCCACCGTCGGTGCAGTAATACTCGTAGCAATAAGTATGTTACTAACCTTTATCGCAGGTCTTATTCCCTCTAAAATCGCCGCCAAGAAAGACCCTGTTACATCCCTTAGAACGGAATAATTCAAAAACCGCGTTACCTCTAAACCCTAAAGCCGCATCACGCTTCTGTGTGATACGGCTTTCAAAATTCCGAAAAAGTTAATAAACATTAGATAATCATTAAAATAATATTTACTTTATTATAATTTATGGTATAATTATTATAATTTCTATTTGGTTGGTGATATTATGAAATATTTAGTTTTATTGTGTGACGGTATGGCAGACGTACCTAACGAGGCTTTGGGTGGCAAGACCCCCATGGAGTGTGCCAACAAGCCATATATGGATAAACTCTGCGAAACTGCGGAAATCGGTCTTTGCAAAACCGTTGCCGAGGGTTTAAAACCCGGAAGCGATGTTGCAAATCTTTCGGTTATGGGATATGACCCCTCGGTTTGCTATACAGGCCGTTCTCCCCTTGAGGCGGCGTCAATCGGCGTTGATCTTAAAGACACCGATGTTGCACTTCGTTGCAATCTTGTAACCCTTTCGGATGAGGATAATTATGAGGACAAGACTATGGTGGACTACTGTGCAGGGGACATTTCCACAAAAGAGGCACATCAAATAATCGAAACTGTGGAAAAAGAATTGGGTAATGAGATTTACAAATTTTACGGCGGTGTCAGTTACAGGCATTGTTTGGTTGTTAGTAACGGTACAACCGACTTAGGCACCCTTACCCCTCCCCACGACATCAGCGGTAGGGTTATTAAGGATTATTTAAGCAACAGCGAAAATGCAAAACCCCTCATTGATTTAATGAAAAAGAGTTATGATATCCTTAAAAACCACCCTGTAAACCTTGAAAGACGGAAAAAAGGCTTAAATGAAGCCAACTCCATTTGGCTCTGGGGCGAAGGCAGAAAGCCGAAACTTGAAAACTTTAAGGAGAAAAACGGCGTTAAAGCGACTGTAATCAGCGCGGTCGACCTGCTTAAGGGCATCGGTATCTGCGGTGGAATGGATACCCCGAACGTTCCAAACACCACAGGTTATATTGACACGGATTTCGAGGCTAAAACGGGTGCGGGCATTGATGCCTTTAAAAACGGTACCGATTTAGTGTATCTCCACTTTGAGGCACCCGACGAATGCGGTCACAGAGGCGAGATTCAAAACAAGGTACGTGCCATTGAACTAATCGACAGCCGTTCTTTAAAACTGATGTTAGATTATCTTGAAAATTGTGGGGACAATTACCGTATTTTGATTATGCCCGACCACCCAACACCTTTGTGCACCAAAACCCATTCGGGTGAGGCTGTTCCTTATCTTTTGTATGACAGTTCTAAACCCCAAAAGGGCGGTAAAACCTTTACCGAAGCCACCTGTAAAAACAGCGGTAATTACGTGGCTTTCGGTCCCGAAATTATGAACAAACTTTTAGAGAAAATGTGAGTTATGTAAACCAAAGTAACCTTTTATGTTATCCAACTTTTTAACAAAGTTATCCACCGTTTCAGGGCCTTTTTAAGGTGAGACAAGGTTTTTTGACCCTGATTTCGGTGGAAAACTCCGTTGATAAGTGGTAAAAAAGCAGTTTTTCGATAATAATAACTCTTGACTTATGTAAATCATTTTGACATTTTTCGGCATTTTATTATGCAATTTTTGAGGTGAATATGAAGCGTACAAAACTCATTGACCGCAGTCTTCCCGACTACACAAAGGGAGAGGAAATTTTCAATATGGTTTCCCACATTGTGGGAGGCGGTATCGGAGTGATTATCTTTGCCCTATGCGTTATAAAATCCTTTATAAACGGCGACCCTTACCAAATCGTCGGCTCCTTTGTATACGGCGTTTCCATGGTGGTTCTATACACCATGTCAAGCGTGTATCACGGGCTTAAAAACGGGACCGCAAAAAAGGTTATGCAGGTTATCGACCATTGTTCGGTATTTATTCTCATCGCCGGAACCTACACACCCATTGCCCTCACCGCTTTGAGGGAGTATAACCCGTTTTTAGGTTGGGGTGTTTTCGGTTTCGTTTGGGGTGTTACGGCACTTGGTGTAACTCTAAATGCCATCGACCTTAAGAAATACAATTTATTCTCCAATATCTGTTATGTGGCACTCGGTTGGTGTATAATACTCACGGGCAAGCACGCAGTAATTGCCCTGACACCTAAAGGCTTTGGATGGGTGTTAGCGGGTGGAATTGCCTATACAATTGGTGCCGTGCTTTACGGGATTGCGGGTAAGAAAACCGTGAGGTATTTCCATTCGGTGTTTCATATTTTTGTAATTCTCGGCACACTTCTCCAGTTTATCGGAATTCTCTTTTATATTTTGGTATAATAAAAACCGCCCCGAATGAAGTGAACCCCAAAGTTTAGACAAAATTAAATATTAAATTGCTTGTGAATGAGTTCGGTATTGCACCGGACTCATTCCTTTTAGTTTTAAGGAAATTCTTTCGTTGTTGTAGTAATAAATATATTTCTTCAATTCAT
>JAZNOA010000005.1:0-28083 GCA_045580545.1 Acutalibacteraceae bacterium
TGAAGTGAACCCCAAAGTTTAGACAAAATTAAATATTAAATTGCTTGTGAATGAGTTCGGTATTGCACCGGACTCATTCCTTTTAGTTTTAAGGAAATTCTTTCGTTGTTGTAGTAATAAATATATTTCTTCAATTCATCAATGAAAGCGTTAACGCTTTCGAATTTTTCACCGTAGAACATTTCGACTTTAAGTCTGCCAAAAAAGTTTTCCATAGCGCCATTATCCATACAATTACCTTTGCGAGACATACTTTGCGTAATGTTATGTTCTGCTAATAATCGCTGGTATTCAGCATGTTGGTATTGCCAACCTTGGTCTGAGTGGAATATTGGTGTTGCATCTTCGGGCAGTTTTTCAAATAAACCGTTAAGCATTTCTTTAACCTGTTCTAAATTAGGACTTGTAGAAACTGAATAAGATACTACTTCATTATTGAACAAATCTAAAACCGGAGAAAGATATACTTTCTCATCACAGACATTAAATTGCGTAACATCAGTAGTTATCTTTTCGAATGGCTTTTCAGCATAGAAATCTCTTTTCAGCAAATTGTCTGCAACCTTACCAACAGTTCCTTTGTAGGAATGGTATTTATCGTTTTTACGTTGCTTACCTTTCAAACCGAGTTGTTTCATCAGTTTTTGTATAGTTTTATGGTTAATAACATAGCCTTTGTCACGCATAGCTATTGTTATTCTACGGTATCCATATCTGCCTTTGTTGGCATTAAAAATATTCTGTATTTCTTGCTTTTCACACTCATACTTATCCTTATCTAAAAGTTTTAGATAATAGTAGAATGTACTACGAGCTAAGCCTGATAGTTGCAGCAAGTCATTTAATGGGTAGCTTTGCCTTAGTTCATTGACTATTGCTGCTTTTTCTTTTCCTCTTGCAATCTTTTCTGAACTAAGGCATCGAGTTTTTTTAAGTATTCTATCTCCATACGAAGCCTTTGGTTTTCGGCTATTAAATCTTCCTCAACCTTTTTATCTAATTTAGGTGGTCTGCCTTTCCTTGTCCCGCCGGCGGAACAAGCTCTGCCTCGTCTTTCTTTCATTAGACCTTCGGCTCCTTCTTCCAAGTATATGCGATCCCATTTAAGTATGACTGCGTGGGTTACCTCATACTTTCTTGCAGTTTCTCTTAAACCTAAATGGTTATCTCGCATATCCATTATAACACCTATTTTAAATTCTGCCGAGTACTTTCTAAAGATTTGTCCTTTTTTTGCCATAAAAATATGCACCTCCAAAAGTGTCTAACTTTTGGGGTGCATATCAAAAGAGTCGGTTGTTTGTTATATATGAAAGGATTTAATTAGTTTTGTTCTCTTTTCTTTAAAGAAACGCCGCCGATTACAACTGCAAGGGCAACTAACATTAAAATGCCTGCAAAGTTAAGCATATCTCCGGTTTGGGGAGACTGTGTATTCTTTTCGGCTTCCTTGTTGATTTCTTCAATATTAGTCTCAGCAACAGTCTTCTTAACGATAGCATAGTCAGAGAAGTGTTCTAATTCAACTGCTAAACCGTTAGAAACAACAGCAGTATTTAAGATTTCAACAGCACCGTTATTCTTAATATAGATAACGGTATAATCGGAAAGTTTAGCACCAGTTTCGGGTGTGAAAGGAATAACAATCTTAACCTTACCGCCCTTAAAATCGCTTACTTTTACATCGTCAACGAAAACTTCGGCTTTAATAAGCATAGAAACATCCAACTTTTTAATGGTTGCGGTTTGCTGTGCTGTTACTTTATTCTCTTTATTCTCTTTAACTACAATAAGAATTTCAGAATCTTGATTTGCAGATGCGGTAATTGTCTCAAGAGTTTTGGTATCAAGAGTGGTTGTGGCAATATCACTTTCGATGGTCAAAGAACCCTGTTTTTCAATAATTTTCTCAATGGATTCAGCGGGAATCTGAACAGGTGCCGCTGCCTCAACGGGAACAATTACTTCCCCGCCCTTTTCGGTGTCGGCAATGACTTTATCCATTGTATCTTTGCTTACTTCAACCTTTTCGGTATCCTTATTAACAGGAATATCAGCAACACCGGATTTAACAAAAGCAATTGCGGTGGCAGCCTTTGTCAAAGTAAATGTAACAACACCGTCAGCAGTAACCTTAGCGGTGAGTTTTTCGTCGCCGGAAGCGGTTCTTACAAGAACATAAACATCACTTGTTGCTTTAACGCCGGTAATGTTTGCAGTAACGGTTAAAGGATAGGTGGCACCATCGCCTGCCAAGAATGAACGCTGAGCAATAAATGTGTCGTTTTTACCCTCTGCTTTAAATTCCGCAGCACTGCCCATTTTACCCCATTCAAGGTCTACATTACCGGCAGACATTGAAGTGATAATGTCATTTGCTTCGGGGGACAACGTGGCTGCAGAAACCGGAATGATCATGCAACCCAGAGCAAAAATCAAACAAAGAGCAACTGAAATAAATTTTTTCATACAAATCGCCTTTCCTTTCTGCCACTTTAGCGGGTGGCTATCCGCTTTATTTTTATAAAATCATATCACTTTTCAGCAATATAAAAATTATCAATAACAGTATCTTTCAACGTTTCCTCGTTGACAGTAAATATTTCTTTCTCATTCTCAACGCTGTATTCACCGGAAATATTTATGAACTCGGTTTCCCAGTTTAGTGCCTCGGTTGCAAGATAAAGCATACCCGAAACATCGATATTGGTAACCGACTCACTGCTTAATTTATTTGCAATCTTGATCGGAAGTGATATATCCTTTTTAACCGCACTCTTGGCGGAGTTTATAAAACTGCTGATAAATTCCTTGTGCCTTTCAACTCTGGGAGCATTACTGTCATTCCGCATACGCAAAAATGAGATTGCTTTGCTTCCGCCAAGAACAGCACTCATCCCCTTAATTTCAGCAAATTGAGGGTCCTTAGTATCCGCAGGAACAGTAACCCGAACACCGCCGACCATATCGACAACCTTCGATAAAGAGTCGAAATATATAGTATAATATCCGTTAATCGGTATATCAAAAAGCAACTTTGAAACCGCATAGGCACAGTTTTCGGAAGAATTCACATCATTTGAGCCATAAGCATAGGCCAAACAAATTTGAGCGTTTTCAGTACCGTAAGGTTTATTATCGCTTCCGTAAACATTCATTTCGCAAAGTGTGTTACGGGAAATTCCCACAATTCTGACTTTATTTATGTCGGTATCGACAGATACTAAATACAATGCATCGGCCTGACCGTTACTTGAGGTGGAATTGCTTTCACGGTCAACACCTATGAGCAAAAGATTTATAAGGTTTTCATTATAGTAATATGCTTTTCCGTTGTGATAAACGGCATTATCGTCAACACCGTCTTCCGTGTTTTCAATATTTTCATTGGCAACAAGATTTTTTCTGAGTTTCATTTCGCCGATTTTAACGGTTATGAAAAAAGCCGAAACCGCAATCAAAACCACACCCAAAACAACAGAAAGAATAATCAGAAGTTTCTTTTTGGACTTCTTATTCGGTGTGTTATCTGTTGTCGGTATCGCTGTCATAAACCAGCACCCCCTGAACCAAATAACGCTCTCCCTCATTAGAAGTGCAGGTGGAAAGGGTTATAATCTTATCATTAACACCGACCTCGATATCATCACTGTAATTTGCAGACAACTTTCTTTGATTTAAAGCCTCTTCTAAATAAAGTTCGCGTGCGGCTTCATTTGAAAAGTCGTAATTCAGTAAAATATGGCGGTTATCAAAAACATAAGCCGCAAAGATGCGATACTTTAAAACCCTGCCGGGCATATAAATATTTATATCTCGGTGATTGTCAAAAAATGTTTTATCTCGATATTTTTTAAGGCTTCCGAACATTGTGCCGTTACGCATATTGTGCCCGTATATCAAGGTGTTAAAATCGCTGAAATCCTTATTGTTATAATTCTGTGTGTAGATCGCACCGTAAACAGATGACTTTCTGTTTACATTGTGGTCTAAATAATAATTATCGTCATTGTTTGGATTGCTTTGCAAAATAGGATAGTCCGCAAGCGGGGTTTCAGGGTCATCTCCCGGAATGTTAATCCAAGCATATATATCCTCGTTAACCCTGCTCAGTTCCTCAAAATTTATCGGCACTTCAACGTCTGTTTTCTCCTGTGACACCGCAGAAGAATTATTGTAAGCACCTATATTTGTAATAGAGCGGTAATGCAAATAATCCCGTATAAAATATACAGTGCAACCAAGGAAAATCGCTCCGGCAACGATTAAAGCCGAAAACCATATAACCCTTTTTTTGGTCAACGAATACACTCCAAACATTCTAATTTACTTTATTATATCAAAAAAAGGAAACCTTGTCAACAACCAAATTGACAAAGTTTCCCTGAAAATAAGACGTGAAAATTAAAGAAAATTAAGGTTTATTTTTCCTGATCTACTGCTTATGGTTTTAGGCAAACTATCGCAGAAAACAACCTTTCTCGGGTACTTTTAGGGTTAAGGACTATATCACCGCTTTCCTTTTTTAATACCTTTTAAAACTTTTTTCTCGGTATTTCTTTTGGGTTGCAAGTCCCCCTCTGATGTGGCGTTCCTCTTTATTTTTAAGAAGCACCGCCCTCACCTGCCGATGCAAAAGAGGGTTTATGTAGGAAAGCCTTTCGGTTACATATTTATGAACCGTGGATTTGCTGATTCCGAAAACCTTTGCCGCCGAGCGGACGGTGGCACCCGTTTCCAAAATGTATTCACCTAAAATCACCGCACGCTCATCTGCCGACATTCTCATACAATCAACCCCTATAACACTTAGTTAATTGTATGAGAAATGTTTTACGGTTATGATGATATTACTGTCTTTATATTAAAAAATTAAATATCCGATTCCTTCGGTCGGTCATTTTCTGTTGCAGACTTTCCCTTTTTTCTATGCTTTACGCATTCGGTCAATAAATATTCAATCTGCCCGTTTACCGAGCGAAAATCATCCTCACCCCAAGCGGCGATTTCGTTATAAAGTTTCTGCGAAATCCTTAAGGGTACTTGCTTTTTGTCCGCCATACTAATAAAGAGAACCTGAATTTACTATGGGTTGTGCGTCGTGGTTGCCGCAAAGAACCACCAGAAGATTTGAAACCATTGCCGCTTTTCTTTCCTCGTCAAGTTCTACCATACCGCCGCTTGCAAGTCTTTCCAGTGCCATTTCAACCATACCAACGGCACCGTCAACAATCATTTTTCTGGCGTCGATAATAGCAGATGCCTGCTGACGCTGAAGCATTACAGCCGCAATTTCGGGAGCATAAGCCAAATAGGTAATTCTAGCCTCCACAATTTCAATTCCCGCTTCGTCCACACGGGACTGAATTTCCTGCTTGATGCGTTCTGCCACAACCTCGCTGGAGCCTCTGAGACTTCCCTCATCGGCAACACCGTCGCCTGTGGTGTCAACATTGGGAGCCACATCATAAGGATAAACACGAACAACATTTCTTAAAGCACTGTCACACTGTAAGGATAAAAATTCCTTGTAGTTATCAACATTAAATACCGCCTTAACGGTATCAACAATTCGCCAAGTTACTGCAATACCTATCTCAACAGGGTTGCCCAAACAGTCATTTATTTTTTGACGGTTATTGTTAAGGGTCATAATTTTAAGGGATAGTTTCTTGCTGGGTATTTCAACGGCGGTTTTTCCGTCAGCCGAAATCACGCTCGAAAGTCCTGAAACATCTCCGCTTTGATTCAGTTTGGTCTGTGCTGCAGGATTAACTGCCGAGCAGAAAGGATTCACATAATAAAATCCCTCATTTTTAAGGGTGCCTATATACTTGCCGAAAAGAGTCAGCACCAATGCCTCTTGGGGTTTCAAAACCCTAAGTCCGCAAAGGGGTATCCAACCCAAGCAAACAATAATCAACCCTAAAACTATGGAAAGAATTTCACGTAAATCATCTCCACCGTTTACGGCACCTGCAATAATCAAAGCAATTGCCGCTATGTAATAAAGAATTACGAGCAACATAACAGCCATACCGTTTTTCTTTTTTTCCAAAACTCTTTCTTTCATAAAAAAGCCTCCATATCTTTGTGATATCAAAATTATATCATAAAGATATGGAGTTGTCAAGTGTGTTTCCAAAAAAAAATACTTTTATTCGGACCAGCCGTGAATATGTCTTACACCGTCATATACCCTGTACCAGTCAAAAATAAATTCCTTGCCGTCAGGTGTGGCAAAATGGGAAGGCTCATCATTACCGAGCCAATCGGTGGGAACTGCACCCAAACCGCCCTGAGATGCAATCTTATAAATCTCTCTGATTCTTGCCATCTCATTATCCTTTAGGATATTAGGTGTAACAGACGCTAAGGTAACAGCACCTGATACGGCAGCCAACTCTAAGAAATCAAGGTTAACATCAGCAGGAACCATATCGGTAAATGCGGCACAGTCAGGGTCGTGGGCGAAGAATGTCCCGTTTTGGGGCATACGCAAAAGTGAATGAACACCGTCAGCCCTTGTAAGTTCAAAGTTAACGCCTGATGTGTCGTTACCGGCACGTTGAACAGAGTGAATACCTGCAACCAGGTGGTTAACGGTATTGCATCCTATAATCTCTGCACCGTCAGCCGACTCTTGAATGAGCATATACAATCTGCGAATCGCCTCGCAGTTGGTCATACTGCTGTCATATAATCTACGATCGCCGTCAGGTTGGGGCATTCGGTCGGTTAATATGTCCATAGTGCTAAAATCGTGCTTAATCAGTTCAAATCCCCAAGAGCGTATACGTTTAACATCGGTTGCAACAAGTTCTTTTACAAAGGGGTGGGTCGGGTCTAAAGACAAACCTGTATCTTTGTATACAGTTTTTGATATTGCCTCTTCGGGAACTTGAAGGGAAGTTTTAAGAGGTCTAAACCATATACCGGGTTTAGCACCCATTTCTTTAATCTTGTGTGCCGTATCCTCCATAGAGGGGAAACCGGGACTGAAAATATCCCAAGGTCCGCCGTTAAAATTATTACCGTTACCGAAAAATCGGATTCTCTGCCAACCGTCGTCAATAATCATATAGGGGTCGCAAACCGTATCACGGCACATAGATTTTAGGTATTTGGTTTCTTCCATAACGCTATCGTGTGTAATATTGCCGTATGCCCAATACCAGTTATTAACGCCGAAAACAGGCTCTTTGGGAAGAACGGGCTTTTCGCACATCATTTTGCAAAATTGCACAGCACTGTCATAGGGAGTTTCTCCGATTTTACCCTCACGGCAAACAACATAAGCGGCGGTCAAATCCTCTTTAAGTTGAACACCTGCACCACCGGAGCGAACATCAAGCCACAGAGTAATGCCAAAGGCGTCACAGTTAAAGGTGCAAAAAGCGTTAGGTCCTGTTTTAACACCGAAGCAGTTGAGTTTTTCACCGTCATAAGCGTGGAAATACCAAGGCATATTTTTTCTGGGTTCAAGACCGCCCCAATGGCAGTTAAACCGTTCTATTCTTTCGTATTCGTCACCTAAAGTGAGAATTACGTCGGACATATCCCCACGCCAACGAAGTTTAACCCTTTTTATTCCTCTGCCCGAAGGGTGAATAACAATCTTACCTGCATTGCCCTCAACTATGTAATCAATTTTTTCGGTCTGTTCCGTCTTAGTGTACGGCTCCTCAAAGCGGAAAGGACTATCATCATACTGGAACAAAACACTGTCAGGCTGTCTCAATAAATCAATAAAACTTCTTTTCATAAGATTTATCCTCTCATTTTTCTAACTATTTCGGGAATTTCGGCTACTGTGTCCACTTCATATTCACATCTTTCGATATCCTCAAAACACCAGTTGCCGATGGTTTTGACCCAAACGGGAGTATATCCCGCATTTCTCGACCCCTCAACATCATTAAGGGGATTATCCCCCACATAAAGCAATTCCGATGGAGGCAATCCCAATTTTTGGCTCATAACCTCAAATGGTTTCGTGTCCGGTTTTTGAACCCCCACATCACCGCCTATAACAATTTCGTCAACAAACCTGTCAAAATTAAGAAGTCTTAGTTTGTTCATTTGCAAATCGTGGTCACCGTTGGTCACAATGCCCAGTTTCATTCCCATTGTCCTCAGTTCCCTGAGCATTGGCTTAGTGAAGGGGTATTCCACCGCCGCCAAGGGCCAGCAATATGTAAATAGGCACTTCCAAACGTCTTCACCCTTAGTACCTTTTTTGAAAATACCCGCCTCACACAGTTTTTCGCCGGTATAACCCCAGCCGTGGTATATATGCTGTTTTTCTAATCTAATCAGACCTTCAATGAAATCCTCTTGAGACAAATTATCGGGGATACTGTCACGCATACGGCGGTACATTTCGGGCAAAACCGCCCTTAATGTGCCGTAGCGGTCAAAAAGGGTATGGTCTAAATCAAAAACGACTCCCCTAATCATAAAACGCTCCTATTTTAAAATTTCCTCAGCCAAAGCCTTAATTTCCGCAATATTTTCCTCTTTCACGGCAGATGTTATCTTAACCGTGTTTTGAGCAAATGTGATATTTTTGCTTTTTTCAAACATAGCGGTCATAACCTTTGCCGCCATAGGTGCCCATGAGCCGTTTTCTATAAGACCTATAGTGCGGTTTTGGAAATTATGTTCGGTCAAATGCTCGATAAATTCTTTCATAAAAGGGAAAATGTCACCGTTATAAGTTGTGGTTGCAAGGATTAGTTTTCCGTATCTGAAAGCGTCTTCAACCGCCTCTGCCATATCACAGCGGGCAAGGTCATTAACCGCCACTTTAGGGCAACCCAATGCCTTCAGTTCCTCTGCCAAAATTTCGACTGCCTTTTGGGTGTTGCCGTAAACCGAAGTGTAGGCAATGACTACACCCTCGCTCTCAACTCCGTAAGCAGACCAAGTATTATAAAGATTTAGGTAATATCCCAAATTTTCGCTGAGAATAGGTCCGTGGAGAGGGCAGATTTTTTCTATTTCCAATGCGGATGCCTTTTTAAGGAGAGCCTGCACCTGAACACCGTATTTTCCCACAATACCGAAATAATAACGCCTTGCCTCGCAAGCCCAGTCCTCATCTGTATCAAGTGTTCCGAATTTACCGAAAGCGTCTGCCGAGAAAAGCACCTTATCAAGATTATCGTAGGTAACAATAACCTCAGGCCAATGAACCATGGGGGCTGTCATAAATGTAAGGGTATGTCCTCCTAAATCCAAGGTGTCCCCCTCACCTACAACAATACGGTTATCTGCAAAATCATTGCCGTAGAAATTCTTCATCATTACAAATGCCTTTTGAGAAGCCACAATTTTAGCATTCGGATATTCTTTACAAAAAGCGGAAATATTTGAAGAATGGTCCGGTTCCATGTGCTGAACAACCAAATAATCGGGTGTTCTGCCCTCAAGGGCGGTTTTGATATTTCCGAGCCACTCCTCACCGAAAGAAGCGTCCACAGTATCCATAATTGCGACTTTTTCACCGATTACGGCGTATGAATTATATGCCATTCCGTTAGGCACTTCATACTGACCCTCAAAAAGGTCGATTATGCGGTCATTAACGCCTACATATTTTATTGCTTCTGTTATGTTCATTTTATATCTACTCCTAACCATTATCTCTCAAAAAGTCCTTAAAGCCTTTTGAATATATTATATCACCGTTATCCTTAACCCACATAGCATATGTATTTTCAAGAGAATTTACCAACTTTTCACCGTCTGCATAATCCATACAGAAAAGTGCGGTGGAAAGTGCGTCCGCTAATCCGGAATCCTTATTTATCACCGACACCATTTTATACCCCGTAGCAGGATACAGGGTATCGGGATCTATTATGTGGTGATAATTTTTACCTTCAACTGTATAATAACGCTGATACGACCCGCTCGTCACCAAAGAAAAACCATTCCCAAGTGACAAATACTCAATATACGGCTCATCCTCGTCACCGTCAGGGTTTTCAAGACCTATCTGCCATTTTTCACCGTCAGGTCTGTCCCCCACAATCCTGATATTTCCGCCAACGTTTAAAAGATATCCTGTAATTCCTGTCTCTTCCATCCAAAGGGCTGTTTGCTCAATGGCATAACCCTTTGCAATGGCACCTACATCCAATTTGGTTTCACTGTCTTTGAGACAAACCGTATTATTCTCCACAACCAAATTGTTGATATCGGTGTGTTTTGATGCCTCCCCGAGCAGGTCGTTTGGCGGAATTGCGGCCTTTGACGGGTCATTCAACCCCTCCTCACGGTATTTGTGCCAAAGGGACAAAACGCTGCCCATAGCAACATTCACTTTGCCATTGGTTATTTTATACATTTCTTTAGAAAAACTTAACAATTGGGTGATTTTAGGGTCAACATCCACTGCGGTTTCCGAATTATTTATGGTGTAAATATTATTCACACCCTCATAACGGCTGTAAATAGTATACAACTTATGATATTCGCTGAGTTTTTCTTTGATTATTTTGGATTTTTCTTTAAATACTTCTTCCGATTTCTCATAACCGATAATCGAAGTTGCAGTATCAAAATAGTCAAAGGAATAATCGGTAAATTTTTTATATTTTTCTCCGCAACCCGAAATACATAAAGATAGACACAAAATCAATATAGCACAAATAGCCTTTTTCATAAACCACACACAAAATTCAGCGGGTGCTTTCGGCACCCGCTGTTTAAATTAAATTATTTTACAGTAGCAGCCTTGACAGCAGCATTAACCATATCGCCAACTTTAATTGTGCAACCTGCTGTTACGAGTTCATCTCCGGCTTTGCCGGTATTGTCAGCCAAAGCAGAAATTCCGTCAGCCTTTTTACCAATTAAATTAGAATCAAAAGCGTCAGCTTGCTCATACCACTCTTTCTTAGCGCCTGCGGCCTTCATACCATAATTTTCACCGGCTTCTCTCTTGGTGGTAATAGCCTTGCCAAACTCGGTTGTGGAAACACCTTTAGTATCAAACTCAACACTTGTATCAACAGCGTCGGTCTTAGCGGCAGTAATCTCATTTTTAGCATTTAATGCAACTGCAACAACAGTGGTCATAATATCATTAACGCCCTTAGCGTCATCAGCGGCAGCCTTGCTGTCACTCTGACTTGAAACAACGCCAACCTTTAAAATATCATCCGCCGTAGCCTTTGAATCGGCTGCATTCTTAACAGCCTTTTCTAAAGCCGGGATAAACTCGGTAATCTTAATAGTACAACCGGCAGAAGTAACGGTATCATTACCCTTGTCGCCACTTTGCATTGCTTTAACTTCGTCAATTGTTTTGCCAATAATTACAGAAATAAAGGTATCCTTTTGCTCAAACCATTCCTTTTTAGCGCCTGCGGCCTTCATACCGTAATTTTCACCCTTTTCGGTCTTGGTAAGCATTTCGGCAGGAGCAATAGCCTCACCCTTTGCAGAGAAGCCAATATCATTATCAGCAGTATCAATAGCGCATTTAACGATTTTGCCGTCTTTATCAAGAAGAACGGCAGCCACGGTAGTTACGGCATTAGCCTTACCGTCATTTTCACCCTCGGCATTTTTAACCTCTGTTAGTGCGGAATGAACACCAAATCCTAATTTAAGGGTTTTCTTTTCGCCGCAACCCGCAAGGGATACAAGAGTGAAAATCATAAGTGCAGATAAAACTAAACTTAAAATCTTTTTCATAAATACCTCTCCTACCTAAAGTAATTTTGGTAAGTTCATTATACTAAATATTAACCATAATGTCAAACATTAAAATTTATATTTTTGGGTATATTTCAATAAAAGTATTCCACTAAGTCCCACAAATATACCTGCGACGGTTCCGCTTATAGCCAAAACAGGCAGATAAAATCCGATTTCTTTTGTCCCCAAAACCAAAATTGCCACAATTATTTGACCTATATTATGAAACACTCCGCCGGCAATACTGACGCCCACCTGAGAAAAGCGGTTGGTTTTTTTAAGAAGCCACATAACAAGGAGACTGAGTGCGGCACCTGCAAAACTGTAAAGCAAGGTCATAAAATTTCCAAACAAGAAAGCAACGGTTATAAGTCTTATAAAAGAAACCGCTATTGCCTCTTTAACCGAAAATTTATAAAGCATAAAAATTATGATTATGTTAGGTAAACCCATTTTAATGCCGGGAACAGACGAAAATATAGGGGGTAAAAGACTTTCCACAAAGGAGAGGATGATCGCCAAAGTGGCAAAAACGCTTAAAAAGGTAAGTTTCTGTGTTTTGGTATTCATAAACTACTCACCCTCTATCTCCACCACAAGTTTGTGAGGCAGGCAAACCACTGTCTCTCCGGTTTTATCAATCGGTCGGTGGTTTACGCAGATTTTATCACGGCAGTCCGCCTCTTTCACCCAGACAACGCCGTTTTTAATTTCGATTATATTGTATCCGTCCTCTGTTGTGATTTTTTGACTGCATTCTTCACTCAAACCGCTTGAAAAAACCACCTCATTATTGACCTTTACAACGGCGGTTTTTCCATTTTTAAGGGTGCTTTTGAATAAAACAAAAACACCCAAAGCCAAACAAAGAATAACGCAAATCAAAAGGACGTCATTTTTTATTTTTTTATTCAACATATTAAACTCACAGTTTGTGAATACATTTTGTGGGACAAACTTCCGCACACTCTCCGCAGGCAGTACAAAGGGAATAATCAATTTCAGCCAAATTATTTTCCACCTTTATAGCACCGCTCGGACAGGTGCTTTCGCACTTTTTACAGCCGATGCAGGCATTTTTGCAGTTCTTCATTGCAACTGCGCCTTTGTCCTCACTTGAACACATAACACCGATCTTGGAAACCTGAGGTATAAGGGAAATAATTCCCTTAGGGCAGTCGCTTACACAAAGCCCGCAACCAATACAAATATGGGGATTAACATGGGCAATACCGTCTTTAAGGTATATAGCATTCACAGGACAAGCCCTTGCGCAGTCACCACAGCCAAGACAACCAAAACGGCATTTTCCAGGACCGCCGTAAAGCAGATTTGCACTTCGGCAGGTCATTTGACCGTCATAATGCACCTTCGAAGAGGTCGCCTCACAGTTGCCGTTACAATGAACATAAGCCTTCATTTCCACAACGTCCTTACTCTCAACGCCCATAATACCTGCGATTTGGTTTGCGACACTATCCGCACCCGGAATGCAGAGGTTTGTTTCTGCACCCTCATTTGCAATAGCCTTTGCATATTCGTCACATCCCGTGTATCCGCAGGCGCCGCAATTAACACCGGGAAGTGCCTCTCTCACCTTTTTAACGGTTTCATCGTCCGGAACAGACATAAAGTGGGACGCTAAAGCCAGCAGCACGCCTGCAATCAGACCAATTGCGGAAACAACAAGAAAAGCCAATAAAATATCCATTATTTATCCTCCTATCAGGTTTTCCACAATTCCGTTGAACCCTAAGAATGCAAGAGACACAAAGGATGCCGCAATGAGGGTTACAGGCAATCCTCTTAAACTTTCAGGGATTTCGCTTTCCTCGATTTTTGAGCGAACTCCTGAGAAAAGCACCATTGCAAGCAAAAATCCCAAACCGCAGCCGAGAGAACTTACCATAGACTCTAAGAAAGTATAACCGTCGTTAATATTGTTAATGGTAACACCTAAAACCGCACAGTTGGTGGTAATAAGGGGCAGATAAACACCCAAACTCTTATGAAGAGAGGGCATAAATCTTTTAAGAACTATCTCAACAAATTGCACCAAAGCGGCAATTATAAGAATAAACACAATATTCTGCATATAGCCTAAGCCGTTGGCGTCCAAAATATAATACTGAATAGGCCAAGTAACGGCAGATGCCAGCAACATAACGAATATTACGGAAAATCCCATTCCAACCGCTTGGTTTAGTTTTTTGGAAACGCCTAAAAAGGGACAAATACCCAAAAAGCGGTTCAAAACATAGTTATTAACAAGAACAGAGGACATTAAAATCACAATCAAAGTTTTAAAACTATCCATCTTAATTTTCCTCCTTTGTCAACTTGCAAGCGGTGTTGCAAACCCCTGCCGAGGGACAGCCCGCACAGGAAAATTCCTTTTTGAGGGGTGCTTTTCCCTTTGTGATAAGGGTGACAACGCCAATCATAATGCCGTATACCATAAGTCCTCCCGGAGCCTTGGCAAAGAACTCGATTCTGTGGTCGATGATAAAGGGTATTTCCATTCCCGCAAAGGTACCGGCACCCAAAACTTCACGGATAACCGAGATTGAAAGTAAGGCAACAGTAAAGCCTATGCCCATTCCCGCACCGTCTAAAACAGATTTACCCACGCTGTTCTTACCGGCAAACATTTCGGCTCTGCCTAAAATTATGCAGTTAACCGTTATTAGGTCAAGATAAACACCCAAGAGACTGAAAATATCGGGCAAATAAGCCTGAATAAATAACTTAACAATGGTAACAAATCCCGAAATTATAACGATATAACAGGGAATTCTGACAGTCTCGGGAATAACCTTTCGAATGAGGGATATAACCGCATTTGAGCATATAAGCACCACCATAGCGGCAATACCCATACTGAAAGCACCTATAACAGAGGTGGTTGTTGCAAGGGTGGGGCAGGTTCCCAGCACCAAAACAAACACAGGGTTTTCAAGAAGAATGCCCTTTAAAAAAACTGACATATTACTGTTTTTATTCATTATTGGGCACCTCCTTCAAGAATTTTCACTGCCTCAAAAGCACTTGCAACCGCCGATTTATAACCGTTTGTGGTAATTGTAGCACCTGCTATTGCATCAACCTGGTCTAAAGTCGACTGCTCTTTTCCGTTAAATTTGGTATAGAACTCAGGTTTGGCACAAGCGTCGCCTATGCCCTCGCTCTCCTTTTGAGCGGTGGTTTTGCAGGAAATGATTTTTCCCGCAGGTGTGAGACTTACCTTAATTTCAATATGCTGACCGGAACGTGTATATTTGTCGCCGTTTATGCCGTAACCCGCACCTCTTAGGTCAAACACATAGTTTCCGCTTGAGGTTTTATATGCTTTTTGAACGTGAGAAGGCATATCGGCGAAGTTTGAAATATCAATTTCCGTCATAGTGGAACCGATTATCTTTTGTGCCGTGGTGGTAATTTCGGTTTTTATATCCTCCCCGATTTCGGTTATAACCACACCGTTATTATCGGTTGCAACAAAGTTTTCACCTAAAACAAACACATAGCCGAAATTATTATTAGCCTTATAAATTGCAGAAACATTACCAACCTCTTCGGTTATGAAGATTTCGGTAAACTCACCCTTGGCATCGGGTAAAGCGGTATTAAGATTATCTTTAAGAATAGTTGCTTCATCACGGATGTCAACCGAACCGCCGCTTAAAATTATTGCAGAATTAAGGGCATCTTTAACCGCATTTTTAAATGCGGATGAAGTTTTGGTGGCACCTGCAACTGTGTCAACACCTTCAATAGTATCGGCAGTTGCATTTTTAAGATTTTCACCGTAGGTGGTTTCAACCCCTAAGGTTTCGTTACCCGAAATATAGGAAACGCCCGCAACCGCTCCGTCACCGCCAATTCCGCACATAATAACTAAATCGGAGCCGTAACCGGCAGTTCTCAGTTTAAAGGCGAAACCGCCGTTCTTTTCACTGTATGCTTCCTCAACCGTGGAGGGAAGTTCATATTTTGAAAGGTCAACCGCCTCAAAACCCTCCCCCTCGGGAAGAACGGTTTTGAAAGCCTCGCCAACGGCGTTTTTCTCCTGCTCCTCGATTGTGGGTGCAGTTATGAAATTAGTCAAAGCCAGCAAGAGGGCAACTACCGCACAAATAGAGGTTAAGGAAATGACGCTTTTCAACTGTTTTTTCATTTCTTTACACCCCCAAATAACTTTCGTCTTGACCACCTGTTGATATAGGGGTTTAAAATGTTCATAAGAAGTATTGCAAAGGAAACGCCCTCAGGATATACTCCCCAGAATCTTATAAGTACAGTAAGTAAACCGGCACCTATGCCGAAAATCAGTTTTCCTTTATCTGTGGCGGGTGAAGTCACATAGTCGGTTGCCATAAAGAAAGCACCGATTATAAGTCCGCCCGAAAGAACCTGATATAAAGCGGCTGTTAGGCTGAAGTCTTTTATAAGGAAACTTAAAACAAACACGGTTCCGATAAAACTTGCAGGCATAACCCAAGAAATAACACCGCGGGCTATTAAGTAAATGCCGCCCAACAAAAGTGCTATTTTACAGGTTTCACCTATAGCACCGCCCACATTTCCTAAAAACAAATCAACTAATGTGGGTTCACTACCTGCTTCCACCGCCAAAGGTGTGGCAGATGCCACGCTGTCAACAGGGAAAGAGGCACGTGACAGTTCGGTAAAGGAAATAAGCATAAATACTCTGGCAGTAATAGCGGGGTTAACAAGATTGCAACCAATACCGCCGAAGATACACTTAACGGCAATAATGGCAAAAATACTGCCGACTGCCGCCTGCCACAAAGGAGTGTGGGCAGGGAGATTAAGGCCTAACAACAGTCCCGTAACAACAGCACTTAAGTCCCCTGTTGTATCTTCCTTTTTAACGATTTTATTAAATAAAAATTCAGAAATAACGCAAACACCGATGCACAATAGCACAACCGATAAAGCCCGAAGACCGAAAATGATAAATCCGGCTACGGTAGCAGGCAGCAGAGAGATTATAACGTCAAGCATAATACCTGCAGTGGTTTTATTTCTGTGAATATGAGGAGAAGTAGAAATGTGTAACTCAGACATTTATTTTCCCTCCTTTTTCTTATGCTCAGCCAAAGCCTTTTTGGCAAGTTTATTGTTAGCAACCAAAGGTCTGCTTGCAGGACAAATGTATGAACAGCAACCGCATTCCATACAAAGATCGGCACCTGCCTCTACCATCGCCTCAAAATCCTCATTTTTAAGAGCCTTTGCAATGGCGGGAGGATTGATACCGAAAGGACAGTGATTTATGCAAGCACCGCATTTTATACAAGCAGTGGTTTTCGGTATGACGGTTTCCGCCTCGTCAAAAGCAATGGTGGCGTTGGTGTTTTTAATAACGGGATAGGACATATCCGGAACGGAAATTCCCATCATAGGTCCGCCGTAAAGCACCTTTTTAGGCTCACTTTTAAATCCGCCGGCAAACTCGAAAACATCCTTTAAGGGTGTGCCTATGGGAACGATGACATTTTTAGGTTCTTTAACCGCACTGCCGTCCACCGTGACACATTTTTCCACAAGAGGCATACCCGTTTTTATATACTTACCGATAAAAGCGGTGGTTGTGCTGTTTATAACCACACAGCCCACATCAATGGGAAGTTTGCCCTTAGGGACTACCTTTCCTGTTGTGTGGTAAATCAGCACTTTTTCACCGCCCTGCGGGTAAACGCTTGGTAAAACCTTAACGGAAATTTGAGCATTGTCCCCAATAGCGGTTTTAACGGCTGAAATAGCGTTGGGTTTATTGTTTTCAATTCCTATAATCGCCTTATCAATTTGGAAATATTTTAAAAGCGTTTGGATGGCGAAAACAATATCCTTGGCATCCATAGTCATAGTGATACTGTCGCTTGTGATATAAGGCTCACATTCAGCCCCGTTGATGATAAGAGTTTCAATCTTTTTATCGGTGGTGAATTTAGCGTATGTGGGGAAACCTGCACCGCCGAGACCCACAATACCGCTATCCTTAATAGCCTTAATAAGTTCTGCCTTATCGCCTATCGTGGGAGGAGTGATTGTTTCGCAAACAGTCTGCTCACCGTCAGCCTCAATAGTAATTGCCGGAACGGTTCTGCCGTCTGCCATCAATAAATCGGTAATTCCGTTAACAGTTCCCGAAACGCCGGAATAAATAGGACTTGAAAGTCCGTTTCCGGCTTCCGCTATGAGAGTTCCCACTGTTACCTTGTCCCCCTTTTTAACAACGGGGACGGCAGGTGCACCGATATGCATGGAAGTAGGTATTATAACATTTTTCGGTGCTCCCATCTTCACGGGCGACATATCAGACGTATTCTTTCTGTGAGGAACATGTACTCCTTTAAGAAAAAAAGCCATAGAATTTCTACCCTTCCTTTTACAGTTTTTTGAATAAATTATACCCTAAACATTACTATTTGTCAACTTTCAGAACATTAAAAGGGAATATGCAAATTTTGACTTTCCTTTAATTAGCCCACTAATGGAAAATTAAGCAAAAATCGGCAAAGGACAAACCTTAGCCGATTTAAAATCTACAAATTATTGTTAATCTTCTTCATTTTTTAAATATTCCTCAATATTATATCTCGGTCTCTCCTTAGTTTCGATATATGTTTTGCCCACATACTGACCGATAACGCCGATGGCAAAAAGTTGTAATCCCCCGAGAAGCCAAATAGACGCCATAAGGGAGGTCCAGCCCGAGGTTGTTTTGCCCAAAATAAAGGAAACAAAAATATAAATAAATGCAATAACCGAGGCAAAAACCACAAGTAACCCCAAAGCCATTATAACGGAAATGGGGCGAATGCTAAGGGAAGTTATACCGTCCCACGCAAAGGATAGCATTTTTTTAAGGGGATATTTACTTTTTCCTGCCTCTCTTTTTTTGCGTTCATAATAAACCTTGGCGGTTTTATAACCGATTTTAGGCACAATCCCCCTAAGGAAAATATTCCTTTCCTTATAAAGCAGAAGTTGTTTCATAGCCCTGCTGCTCATAAGACGGTAATCGGCGTGATTATATACTGTTTCGGCACCTAAAAAGGACATAAATTTATAAAACAAATGTGCTGTAGAACGTTTGAAAAAAGAGTCGGTTTTGCGGAGTGACCGAACACCGTAAACAATATCCGCTCCCTTTATATATTCATCCACCATATTCTCCATAACCGAAATATCGTCCTGCAGGTCGGCGTCAATTGTAATAGATATATCGCACAAATCTTTAACGGTATCAATGCCTGCAAGCAGTGCGTTTTGATGCCCCACATTTCTCGCCAAATTAAGACCTTCAAAGTGCTTGTCCTCGTGAGTTTTAGCGGAAATAATTTCCCATGTTTTATCCCTACTTCCGTCGTTCACAAAAAGAATTCTGCTGTTAGATGAAATCTTACCGCCGTCTATTAAACTGTTCAAAACCGAAAGCAACTGTTTGGAACTTTTTTCCAAAACGTTTTCCTCGTTGAAGCAAGGAACAATTATAATTAGTTTATTCATACGCACGCCCCAATATTTACTAATAAAAGTATACCCCAAAATTTCCCTAAAGTCAAATTTAATATAATTTGTAAATAAGCCTATTGAAAAAATTAAACCGAATGCTTATAATATTATTATAATTAGGAGCGAAAAATAATGAGTAAACTAAAACCCGATGATGTAGTTGCCGTTAAAGCAAAAGGCTTTTTAAGAAATCGAGGAACAGATAAATTCTCCGGAAGAATTTTAGCAAAGGGCACCGTTTTTTCGGCACAAAATTTTAAAGACATAAGCACCATCGCAGAAGAATTCGGTGACGGAAAACTCATCGCCACCAGCCGTCAAGCGGTTGAGATTACGGGTATTGACTTTGACGATATTCCGAAGGCCCGTTGACAACAATATGTTTTATGTTTAAATTCTCATTTCACGACCCCTCCGCCTCGTTCCTCGGCACCTCCCCTATAAATATGGGAGGTTGGAAATGAGATTCTTCGCTTTGCTCAGAATGACAGGAAGAAGCCTGTTTTTGACCTTTCTATAAAATGTAACACAGGAAGCATATAACTGCTCCCTGTGTTTTTTAGTTTAAGTATTTTATTGCAATTTAAGTATCGGAGATAATCTACGTGATAAGAGAAGTGCCAGTACCAATTTTATTATATCGGGAATTATAAAGGGTATTACACACCAACCAAGCACCGTTCCCAATGCCACGGCTCCGTTCGCCTTAATGTAAAGCAACATAAACCACAATGTTCCGAAAGTGTAACACACAATTAAACCAATAACCGCAGCGACAATTTCCACCCACAGTTTTTTTCCGAATGAACCGACAATCAGCCAGTATACAAGACCCATAAGAATAAAACCTATGATATATCCTCCTGTGTTCCCGAGGAGAATACCTATTCCGGAAGTAAACTGTGCAAATACCGGAACACCAATCGCTCCAAGCAATATATACACGGCAATAGACGCAGTTCCCCGCTTTCCGCCTAAGGCTGACAGCATAAAAAACATGGCAAATGTCTGCATTGTAAAGGGTACGGCAGCGGGTATGCTTATCCAAGAACACAGGGCAATCAGTACTGCGCCCAATGCCACATAAGCCAAGTCAACCGTTTTGAATTTTTTACTTGATTTTGTTTTGTTGTTCATACTAAAACTCCTTTTTCTCGCAAAGAAAGAACCATTGGCAGTTATGGCAAATGTTCCGAAATTCTCGCGTTTCCAAAATCCGTTCCCTCGCCTTTGCTGCAATCTCTCTCCACAAAACATCTTGACCGTAGGAAATACCGCAAATGCGGTGGACTGAATTGTCCATCCAATCCACTTTTTCAAAGGAGGTGCAACTTCCTCCCATATTGTTGGGACACTTAACGCAAAGGTCATCGCACCCTCTGACAAAGGTGATTTTTGTATCGGGATTTTCTCGGAGTTCAGATACAGTCAACTTCATATTTTCAGTAAAGTCGGCATTATATCCGTAACCCGTAAAGTTTTGAATACAAAGCAGGTGGTGGGGTCTTAAATTCATTTCCATGTCTCCTTTGTTTCAAAACTCATCAGACACACAATTCGTTTTACTTTTAAAGTGCATCTTTATGCTCTGTATTATAACACAAAATAAGAAACATTGTCAACCTTTTTTATAAATGTAGTTGACAATGTTTAATTTTAAACACGTATTTCACCTGAAGATACCGTAATTATTTCACCGTTTTCATTTTTCACTACCAAATGCCCCGCAGTATCAATATCTATTACGGTGGCCTTATATTCGTTTTTGTTTTGAATAACGGTTACTTGATTACCTAATATTGCAAGTCTATTTTTGTATTTTCGGAAAATTTCTGTTTCCCTCGGCGTAATATCGTATCCCAAAATCCTGTTAATAATTTCCGCAGAAAGTTTATTTCTCACGCCAAACATCTTTTCGTTGGGAAATATTGAGGTTGCCGAAGTTTGCAGGTCATCGGGAAAATCCTCTGTTTTAATATAAACATTTATTCCGATACCGAGAACAATCCAGTCCAAACTTCCGCTTTCAAAATCGGTTACTGCCTCCGTCAAAATTCCGCATACCTTTTTCCCGTCAATCAAAATATCGTTAACCCATTTAATTTTGGGAGTTTTTTCTGAAATACTTTCTATCGCCTCGCAAACAGCCACAGCGGCAAAAGCGGTCACCGATGTAGGATTTTCAAAGTTCAGCACTTCGGGACGCAGTATTATACTTATATACAATCCGCCTGACGGCGAAAAATAACTGCGGGAATATCTGCCTCGACCCTTTGTTTGAGAATCGGCAATAATAACCGTTCCGTGCTCGGCACCTGCAACTGCCATTTCTTTGGCGGTTTTGTTGGTTGATTCCAAAGTCTTATATATCTTGATTTTTTCGGCATATAGTTTACTTTGCGGAGACAGAAAGGGTTTTATACCCTGTATGGAAACTATATCGTTTTGGTCGGAAAGGCGGTATCCTTTATTTGTGACGGCCTCAATACTATAGCCCTCTTTTTCAAGTTCCTTAACAGCCTTCCACACGGCGTTTCTTGAAACGTTTAATATTCCGGCAAGCCGTTCTCCCGATATACTGTCTCCTCTATTTTGTTCAAGCAACTCTAATATTCGATATTTTGTGCTCATTTTGCTTCCACCTACCTATGGTTGTTATTACATTCTCCCTAACCGTCACCCTAATAGTGCTATAATTATACTGTTTTTTTCGGAATAATGCAATGGGAGAAACAAAAAAAGTGACTGATTTCAATTTCAGTCGCTTTTTGTTGTTTCATATTTTTTTAATTTTAAATCGTTATCTCATTTTTAAGTTCTTCGCCGTTAAAATAGGCACTTAAATTTTGTAGGGTGGTTTCGGCTATGCCGTCCAGTGCCTCTCGGGTTAAAAACGCCTGATGTGATGTTACTATAACATTTGGCATTGATATTATTGTTGAGAGGGTGTCATCGGGGATAATTTCGTCAGAGTAATCCTCAAAAAACAAGGCGGTTTCTTCCTCATAAACATCAAGACCCGCCCCACCTATTTTGCCTGATTTCAGCCCCTCAATAAGTGCCGCAGTATCTATAAGTTGACCTCGGGAGGTATTGATAATATAAGCACCTTTTTTCATTTTTTCGATAGTTTTATCGCTTATTAAATGGTGGTTTTCCTTTGTTAGGGGACAATGGAGTGATATTATATCACTTTCGGCTAAAAGTTCGTCCAGTGACACATATTTTCCTCCGAATTCCTTATTTTCGTATGGGTCAAAACCTAAAACATTCATACCGAAGCCCCTGCACACATCTGCAAAGCAACGACCGATTTTGCCCGTACCGATAATCCCCACCGTTTTACCCTTAAGGTCAAAACCTATAAGCCCCTCAAGGGAAAAATTATGGTCACGGGTTCTGATATAGGCACGGTGAAGTTTGCGGTTAAGGGTTAGGATAAGCCCCATTGCGTGCTCTGCCACGGAGTACGGCGAATATGCAGGAACTCTTAATATTTTAATTCGCCCTGCGGCTGCCTTTAGGTCAACATTGTTATAACCCGCACACCGCATTGCAATAACCCCCACACCGTACTCCGAAAGTTTCTCTATTACCTTTCTATCAATCGTATCGTTTACAAAGGCACAAACCCCGTCACAGCACGCCGCCATACTGACTGTGTCGGCATTAAGTTTGTTTTCAAAATAACGAATATTGATTTCCTCGTCTGCAAATCTGGAAAAACTTTCTTTATCATAGGCTTTTGCGTCAAAAAAGGCAATTATTTTCATTAAAACACTCCAAATAACCATTATCACTAATATTGTTGCTGAAAATAACGCCAATATGCACATTTTTATATTTCTAATAAATTATGTATAACAGCATACAAGAATAGTTTTACGAGAAAAAGGAATGAGTCAAAATAAAAAAGACCCTGCGTACTTAGACAGTACACAAGGTCATTTTCTATTGTGGTTTTGCTATTGGGTTTTGCCCCAAATCAACCATCATTGATTATTTCATATCTGCGATAGCAGCCTGAGTAACAAGTAATAAAAGAAGGTTAAAAATGCCTATTTTCACAGCAAAAATCCCTACTCAAAGCTGAGCAGGGATTCCTTTATGTATAGAGATTTACGGTGATGTTTTTCCATCGATGAACTCTCTTTTTCGTATCTATGTTATACATATATTTCTTTGCATCTTCTATCGTTAGTACAAATGAAGCAACCAAGAGTTTATCTTCACTTTGTTCTATCGTGTCAGGTGCGTCTATTATACTGACCGCTTCCTCAAATTCCGATTCGTATTCTTTTGAAGTGGTATTATCGGAATTTCTATTGATACGAAGATACCAGTCAAAACTGTCTTTATAGACAACTATCCTTTCAATGAAAGCTTCAAGAATACTGTCGGGTATCACAGTTTCATTTTCAAAGTTGGTGTAAGACTCCAATTCCACCCGTAGCCGAGCAAGATCGGCTGCATAATCTCTTTCGACTTTTGGTTCTTCTTTCGGTTGCAGAGTCAAAATATCATCTTTGAGTTGCTTCATCTTCTTTTGAATTTCATCGGTCTTTGCAAGGAATATTTCTTTGCTGATTTCACCGTCTGAACGCATATCCAAATAGTTGTCCATCTTTTTATTTAGCTTTTCAAGTTCCTTTTGCTTTCGTACAATAGCATCAGTATTATCAATTACATCATCACGGTCGGCAATATGCTTTTCAAGCATTTGTGATGCAAGGTCAATTACCTTATCGGCATCCGCTATGTATTCGCTGAAAATACGAACTGCCATCATATTCAACTTCCACTCAGGTATCATAGGAGAATCGCAAGAACCTTCCGTAGATATTCCGTGATTTTTCTGCTGTTGTATCGTACCGTGATTGGTTGAACTGTAACAGAGGTATGCGGGATTAGAAACTCCGTTTTGACGATTCCATACCCGTCTGTTGAACTTTTTGCCACAATGACAAATCAGTAATCGTCCCCAAGCGGTTTTCATTGGTGCGTGTCCTCGTGGCTTTTTGTCATTGATACCAATATTACTTTGTATCTTATTCCTGCGTTCATCCATAATCTTTTGAACTCGCTGATATTCTTCTTCCGTGACGATTGCCTCGTGCTTACCTTTGACATAGGTAAAATCAATCGCTCCGAAGTTCTTTACTTTACGCTGTTCCAAAAAGTCTGGCGTATATTCCTTATGATACTTAATAATTCCGCAGTAAAACGGATTATTCAAAATTGAAGAAATACAAGATGCAAACCACTTGCTTTTACCCATAGCAGTCAAACGCCCCAATCGTTCAAGTTCGTACTTAATTTGGGTAAGTCCTCTGCCATCAAGGTACATATCGTAAATCATACGGACTGTTTGAGCTTGTTCAGGGTTTACCACAAGTTCTTTCCCTACACGGTCATATCCTAAAATATTGCCGTTTCCATACAGAACACCATTATTCATCGAGGTTTGTTGTCCTGCTTTTACTCGTATAGATGTTTTTCTACTTTCATCCTGAGCAAGAGTCGCCATAATGGTAAGTCGAAGTTCCCCATCACCGTCAAAGGTTCTGATATTATCATTTATAAAGAATACCTCAACGCCCATTGTTCTGAGCAATCTTGTATATTGAAGCGTATCTACTGTATTTCGGGCAAATCGGGATACCTCTCTTGTAATAATCATATCAAATTTATGTTTCTTCGCATCACGAATCATTTTCATAAATTTCGGTCTTTTCTTTGCCGAAGTTCCGGTTATACCTTCATCGATATACTGTTCCACAAGCGTCCATTCAGGATGATCGTTTAAGATGGACTTGTACCAATCAATCTGATTGTCCAACGCATACAACTGTGCTTCGTGTTCAGTTGAAACACGCGCGTATATTACTACTCTTCTTTTTATCCTTTCATTCCTTAAGTCATACATATTGATCCTCCGCTTTCTTGATACCTATACTTTCGCAACAAAGAAAGCTCGATGTGTCAATCTGATCGGCATATTCGTCTATAATGTTTCTGAGTACGTGTCTTGGAATACGACCGTTTTTATAGAGTTGCTCCAACATCTTAATTGCTGCGAAGATGGTGCCTTTGTTATTTGTGCTCATTTTACTCATTTGCACCACCTCCCTCAATGATGCGATTTTCACATTTACCGATTAATCGCATATTTGCATTAGCAGGTTCAATCAAATAGTCATATCCATACCTGACATTACAATAAGTGCATTTTTCCTTTTTTTGCTGCTCGTGGTTACTGCGCCGTACTCTGTATCCGGGCGTGTTATAATAAGCACCGGCGCAGATTGAGCATAAGCACAGTTCCATAGTATGTACTTTATTATTTTTGACTTTCATCTCTTAACTCCTTGCTGTGTGTTCTTCAAGGGGTAGAGCACGAAAAAGCATTTTTTATGCGTAAAAATCAAAATCAATCAAGATTTCTCTTATTTTATTAAGTTGGCGACTCACAGACGATTGATTTACACCTAACCGCCGAGCAATATCTGTTTGACTTAGTGAATCGAATACATACATATCGAGCAGTTCAATTTGTTCTAAACTTAATTGCTTTACGGCTCTCAGCAAGTTAGGGTCAGATATTTCCTCTAACCACCACAAAGGTTTCGATGTGTCAGGTTCCATAGTATAAGAAAGCACGTCCATAAACTTATCAAGGAGAGCGCTTTGAGTTTCGCTCTCGAAATCATCACTTTCTGTAAATAAACTTTGTGTTCTGCGTTTGTACGCAAGATCACGAGCAAGTTGAGCTTTATCAAATTTATACATTATATCTATTTGCTCATCACTCATTCCTGCAGCCTTGTATTCCTTGCGAAGGCGAGCTTGCTCCGCTTCAAATTTTCTATATTCGTGTGCAAAATTTACAGCCATTTCCGTAATCTCCTTAATTTTTGAATTTTGAATTGAGTTCAAAATTCGGAGATCACGGATACTTAGCTATATAGCAAAGCCAATCTTGGTTGCAAAAAACAGAAAATCGCCTGCTGTACGGCGCAAAGCGACGCACAACAAGCGACTTAAAACAAACTATTTCATTATAATACTGTACCGAGAGTTCAGTAATAAACCCATATTCGCCCGACGGTGGATGACAGCTTTTTTTGACCGTGTACCATCAGAGCAAATATGGGTTAAGCAGTAGAATCATATTCGTTGCTCGATATGAGCAACGAAGGGCTGGATTTAGTCCAACGCATAAAAAATCCCTCCAATCCAAAAACTCGGAATTGGAGGGATTTTTGCGTGTCTATGCGTCCCGCCCAAACCTCGTTTTTTTTATTTGGCGAGATGCGAATATTGTTAGTTCAGTAGTTTGCGAACCGTCAGACCACGATTTTTGAAACGCCATGCCATTATCAACCTGAACTAAATCAGTATAATAATATATGGGAGGTGAACTGACAGTGCATAAGAAACCTGAAGGACTCGGAAATATCATCAAAGCAGCAAGAGAGAAAAGCGGTATTACCATTGAAAATCTTGCATACAAGGTTGGTATTACCGAGAGATACTTATACAGAATCGAAAACGAGGAAAAGAAACCAAGCTTTGATGTCCTTTACAAGTTGATCCGAGAACTGTCGATATCACCGGATTTGATTTTCTACCCCGAGAAGCCGTCCAAAGATTCTGAAGTAGAAAATCTTCTCCGTATGCTCTCGGATTGCGATGAACGTTCATTGGAAGTCGTCAAAGCAACTGTGAAAGCCTTAATTGATACTGCTCCTGAAAAGTAGCCGCAAGGCTACTTTTTTATGGTGGGAGTTTCATTATATCATTAAAAAGGGAATTTTTAGGGAAGATATCGGGAAGAAACAGGGATTTATTTATTCTGTTCATGATGAAAGCGGTATCCCACACCCCAAACATTCTTTATATATTCCATTTCACCTTCGGATAACTTTTGCCGCAATGCTTTAATATGTGCCTTAACAACATCATCTACATTATACGCAGCGTATTCGTTCCATACGCAATCATATAATTGTTCTCTTGTGAACACTTTACCGGGGCTACTTGCGAGACAAAACAACAGATCGAACTCTTTTCTTGTAAAATGGAGTTCTTTTCCCTTTAGAAATACCTTTCGCTTTTCGGGATCGATTATAAGGTCTTTTCCAAAAGCTAAAGTAAAGCATTTATGTTCATTGGGATGTGACTCCATATACATCTGCATTAACGACTGCGCCTGTGCCAAGCATTCTTCCAAAGAGTAAGGAGAACCCATATAAGCGTGAGCTCCTGCCTTTAATGTTTCCAAACGATGCCTATGTTCTGACTGTGAGGAAAGCACTAAAATAGGTGTATTCTTTGATTTTCGCATCACTCTCAATAATCGGTGATCATCTTCTACAGATAAATCCACATCGAGGATTATGAGGCATAAATCATTGTTTGCAAAGCAAGCAATTGCATCATCAACTGTTTTTACACAGAATACGGTTGACCCTTCTGCGGCAAAGAAATTCTGTAATTCTTTAATTTCTTCTTCATCTTCATTGATAATAAGAATACTTTTTGCCATATCTACACGCTTTCTTTTCTAAGAATCTGCGCTTACACTTTTATTGATCCGTATAAACTGAAATTCCTTTCCTTTTATGTTCACTTGACTTATGCATACGTTCAACGATTTCTTTCTTATCTGCTGGAATAACGCCGCCGGAAAGATATGTGTCAAGCTCGGCGTAGGTTACACCCATTTCCGTTTCATCGGTCTGTCCGTCAAAAAGTGCTGCGGATGGAGCTTTTTCTATAACGCACTTCGGAGCATCGAGATAGCGCAAAAATTCATATATCTCT
>JAZNOA010000006.1:0-3519 GCA_045580545.1 Acutalibacteraceae bacterium
GTAAATCATATACTCTTGAAGAGACAGTCATAAATCATATCGAAAAGAAAATTCTGTTCTGGTATTCTGCTGTAAAATAAGGTTAGTACTTGGCTTAATCTATTCTCACTTCAACGCAAGATTAATAGATTTTCCGTGCGTATTCTCTTGTAGTTCAAGAGTGTAAAAACAAAAGTATTATTTACTGACGCTACGCCGAGTGCAAGGTTGTTTATGAAAATCCCTTTAAAGGTGCCCGCATTTCCGACGAGGAAATTGCCATTGCAACCTGTCTTTTAAATATGAAAGAATATCTTGATACCGGAACGCCCTTTTATTCGCTTAGAGAAGCGGCACTGGATTCAAAAATATTTTTATCTGTATAAAGCAAGCGATATAAGTATTCTATTAAACGAAGAACTTACTGCCAACCTAATTAGGCAGTTTTATGTATATTGTTTTCTCTGCAAAAATGTTGTATGTGTTTCATCGAAATATTCCGCTTCTTTTCGGTCAATTTTCGGGGATTCAACACCATATTTCTGCAAAATCTGCAAATCTTATTGAACCGTTAATATATTGACCGTTTCGGCATTGTTCTTCAAATAATACCTTTTAATTTTATGGGTTTGATAATATGGATAATAAAAAATATTGAAAAATGAATAATTTTGACAAAGCCGTATTTTGTTATGCTTTTTTAAGTTCTTCTAATTCTGTTGTGAGTTTTTCCCATTCGGTCATAGCAATATCAAGTTCCGTTTCGGTTTTTTCCAGTTCGTCCTGCAGTGCGGAAAGTTTAATGTAATCCGACTGATTTTCGGGGAGGCCGATTTCGGTTTTAATCCCATCAATCTGCTCTTCCAAAACAGCAATTTTTTCTTCCGTCTTGCCGATTGCCCGTTCTTTTTTTGAAATTTCTTTTAGAGGTGTGGTAAATTTTCTTTTTTCCTTTGATTTTTCTTTTGCGACGGTTTGCGGAGCGATTTTCTTTTTCTCGTTTTCCAAATATTGCTCGTATCCGTAGCCGAAAATTTCTGTATTTCCTTTATTAAAGCATAAAATTTGACGGGCGACCTTTTTAATAAAGTATCGGTCGTGGGAAACGAATATAATTGTGCCCGCATAAGTATCCAACATATCTTCTAAGGTTTCTTTTCCCACAATATCCAGGTGGTTTGTGGGCTCGTCCAATATGAGGAAATTCGGCTTTTTCATAAAAATTTTGCAAAGGCTTAAGCGAACACGCTCACCGCCTGACAGCATATTCACGGTTTTGAAAACATCTTCACCGCTGAACATAAAAGCGCCCAATGCACTTCTTGCCTCAAAGTCGGTTAAGTTAGGATATGCTTTTTCGAAATCTTCTAAGACAGTATCGTCGCTTCTGTATTCCGCCATTTGCTGGTCAAAATATCCGATTTTAACCCTTGCTCCGAAACGGTAACTTCCCGAAAGAGGGGAGAGAAGCCCTACAATCGTTTTAATAAAGGTGGACTTACCGAGCCCGTTACCGCCGATAATACCAATTCTGTCGCCCTTTTTAACCTCTAAATTAACCTTGGATAGGGGAGAGGAATAACCTATTTCAAGGTTTACAACACTCAGCATATCCTTCACCCCTAAATCCTCGGGGGCGAAGTTTGCGTGAAATGTGCGTTTGTCCTCTCGGTCGGGGGCTTCTATTCGCTCTATTTTCTCAAGCTGTTTAATTTTAGACTGTGCCATGGAAGCCTTGGTTGCCTTGTATCTAAAACGCTCAACAACGGTTTCCAACTGAGCAATTTCCTTTTGCTGTGCATTATAGTTCTTTAACTGCTGTTCCCGGCATATCTTTTTTGTGTTTACAAATTCGGTGTAATTCCCAAAATACTTTTCGGTTTTGCCGTATTCAATTTCGTAAACCGTGTTGGCGATGTTATCAAGAAACATTCTGTCGTGGGACACAACAACAAATGCCTTTTTGTAATTCTTAAGATAGTCTTCGAGCCAAGCAATTGCCTCAATATCAAGATGGTTTGTTGGCTCGTCTAAAAGGAGAATATCAGGTTTTGAAAGCAACAGTTTCAAAAAGGCTATTTTTGTTAGCTGACCGCCCGAAAATTCGCTGACTTTTTTATGTTTTTCTTCTTCGCTGAAACCGAATTTTTTAATTGCTGCCTCATATTCCTTTTCAAAATAAAAACCGCCCATATTGGTGAATAAATCAAGGATTTCGGTATAAGCCTTGATGTTTTCTTCACTTTGGTCGGTTTCCATATTTTTTTGTGCGGTTTTAAGGCTTTCTTTCAGGTCTAAAATCTCGCTGTATGCACTGCGAATTTCCAGAAGTAAAGAACGGTTTTCGTCTTCAAATGCCATCTGTGAGAGGGTGCCGATTTTAGGTTTTCCCGAAACTGTGACCGCTGAATTTTCGGCAGGATTGTCCTTCGCTAAAGAATATTCACCGCTGATAACCTTTAAAAGGGAGGTTTTTCCGCAACCGTTTCTGCCTACAAGGGCAATTCGTGAATTATCTGTAATTTCAAAATCAATATTGCTTAGAATTCGGTTTCCCGATAAATCCAAGGCACCGTTTTTAATGGTTAGTTGCATTTATTTTTTATCTTCCTTATATATTTCCTCAATAAATTTCATAGTTTTATCGTAATTGGGTTTTGATAAATTACGGATAATTTTAATAAGATTTTCTTCCTTTTTAGTAACCGTGAAAATCTCTTTTTCGATTTTAGGCATTGTGGATTGTTGAAAAATGAGGGTTGATGGATCATCAAAAGGAGTTTGAGGGTTGGAATTATTACTTTTGCAAGGTTCTTCGCCTTTAAACAGTTCGCAGGGAGTAATACCGAAGATTTCAGCCATCTGGAAAAGACGCTCTGCAGAAACAATACCTGTACGCTCCATTTGGGAATAGGTACTGCCTTTCATACCTAATTTTTCCGCCATATCCCTTTGTTTGATGTTGGACAGTCGTCTGTATTTTGCAATTCTCTCGTTAACAGTTTTCATATTAACACTCTTTTCCTCGCATTTTATCTTGACTTAAACTGATTTTGCTGATATAATAATTGAGCAAATCCGCTGGAGTGGCTCAGTTGGTAGAGCAGCTGATTCGTAATCAGCAGGTCGTGGGTTCGAGTCCCACCTTCAGCTCCATTTTCAAAGTCACTGGAAAGTGACTTTTTTCTTTGTAATTTCCGCATTATTTTATCATAAATTACATTATTTGTCAAGAAAACCGAAAATTCAACAAAATTCAACATGTAGGTTTACAATAGATGTGTTACAGTAACGAATAAAAAAAGAGTGACGAATGGAAAATCCTGTGTTACAGTTAAGTTGCTCAAATCAAAACGTACAGGAGGATTAACCATTCGTCATGAAAACTGTAACACAAAGAATGCTGTATCGTCAAGCCCTAATTAAATATTCTTTGAAATACGGTGTAACAAAAGCTGCAATCAGATACAAAACTAACCGGCAATATGTTTACCGTTGGCAGAAAAGATATGACGGAACCTTACAATCATTAGCAGATAA
>JAZNOA010000007.1:0-145919 GCA_045580545.1 Acutalibacteraceae bacterium
CATTGTTTGTGTTACAGTTTTCATGACGAATGGTTAATCCTCCTGTACGTTTTGATTTGAGCAACTTAACTGTAACACAGGATTTTCCATTCGTCACTCTTTTTTTATTCGTTACTGTAACACATCTATTGTAAACCTACACTTGAAAAATAAAGTATCCACACTAAATATTGAAATATTTAGAATAATATGTTATTATATATACAATTATACATTTATGTCGAAATTTTTTCAAATTCAGGGGTGGGAAAATGCCTATAAAGTATGGTAAAAAGAAATATAAACGTCATTACATTTTATATACTGTTATTACCGCTTTCTTGTTATGTGCGGTTTTTCTTACTATGGTAGTATCTCTTTATATCAATGCGGAAGATGAGGCGTACGAAAAACTTCATTCCCAAACAAAACAGATTAAGGATAATATTGCGCTTCAGTTAATATCTGACCGCGAAAATCTTTCTACGATGGCAAACTTTGCCGCAACACTTTACAGCGAAGAAGAACGCTATGATATTATGTTTGAATCCTTTAAGCCGATTGGACTTATTGAAAACATAGGAATTTTAAATTCGGACAATACCTTTGTTACCAAGGCAGGTAGTATGGACATATCAGAGCACCTTTCGTTTGAAGAGGAAGCAAGTAAGGGCGAGTATATAAGTTCAAGGGTAAGTGACATCACAACGTGCGGAAAGGAAATTGTGAGAAGCGCCGTTCCGATAAAGTCAGGCGATAAAACGGTTGGCATCTTATATGGAGTTATTCAACTTGATAAAATCGGTGCCAGATATAACGAAATGGCAAAAAACATTGACGCTCAACTTTTCGTTTATCACAAAGAGACGGGCGACCTGATTATTGACAATATTCATAACGAACTTGGTAACATATCTTTCTTAAAAGACCGTAAGTATAGCGACGGATATTCTTACGAGCAAATGGCAACCACAGAAAACGGATTTACATCCTTCTTATCTGCATATAAGGACGAAAACGTTTACATGCATTATTCAACCATTGAAGGTCTTAGCTTAATGATTGCTATGGTAAGATATGATTCTCAGGTATTTGCCGAGGTACGCGAGTTATCTGAAATTTTGCTTTTAGTATTCTTAGTTATGCTTGTCATAATCGTTATGTATATCGTTACTTTGATGACGAGTGAAAAACAAGCAAATGCAATAGTAACCTGTGCGTCAGATGTCAGAAAAATTCTTTTGGAAACCTCCGGAAATAAGAACAACATTGCCAATGCATTAAAATTCGTTTCAGATTTTGCACGTTCAAGGTCGGTAGTTTTCTTTGATACCGATGGGGAAGATTACAACTATATTTCACCTGAATTTAATGGTAAATCATTTGGTGATAGTGAAATAAATTATTTTAAAACAGAACTATTCAGATACGCGGCAGAGTATCATAGTATAAGCAAGACAACCGTAAATATTTTGTGTATAAAACCGAACAAGTATTTATATAAAACCAATCCTAGCTTTTATAATTTCTTAAAGCAACACAAAATTAATGACGTTTCTCTTTCTGCAACTATAAATAATTCAAACCACATCACTATTTTGGTGGCGATTAACGCCAAATGCAGAAGTCAGTTTAGAATACTGGCAGAAAAGATTTCGGCTTGTTTTTCAATGGCACTTTATAATAAGAACTATCTTAACAAAACAAAACTTGTTGCAACAACCGACTCTCTTACAGGGGCGCTGAACCGCGTTGCATATAAGAGTGACTTGGTGACTTTTGATGAAGAACAAGAAACGAACTTTTCGTGCATATATATTGATGTGAACGAACTTCACATCATAAACAACAAATACGGTCACACCGCAGGCGATGAAATGCTCATATACATCGCTAATACCTTGAAAGAGGTTTTCTACGGTCATAAGGTTTACCGCATGGGCGGTGACGAGTTTTTAGTGTTCTGCCAAAATACCGAAAAGGACAGCGTGAAGAAAAGCATTGAAGTTTTTAAAGAACAACTGCTATTTAAGAATTATCACGTTGCAGTTGGTTTGTCGTTTAGAGCGCAAAACACAGATACGGAAAAGTTGGTAAAAGAAGCAGAACTCAGAATGTATGAGGAGAAAGCAAAATATTATCAAAACAAACAACAAGCCGCTGCTACGACCTCTGACAAAGATTATATTCAATTGAAGACAGGAATACTTGAGATTGATACAATGCTTTCTATTTTGAAAGAAAATTACAACGGAATATACCGAGTATCTCTTGATACAGATAAGGCAAGACGTATTTTGATGCCCGCTTACTTGAAATATAACGAAAACGAAGAGCATTTTTCACAACTGTTTTCGAATTTCGTCATTGAAACTGTTGAGCCTGATTATCATCGAGCGGTGATGAGTTTCTTGAACTACGAAGCACTCAAGCATCAACTTATGGACGGCAAAATCCCCAAGATTACATTTAAAAAGAACAACGGCGAGAGCGTGCTTTTAAGTGTATATAAACTGTCAGACACGGACTATACCGTATCGGACACTTTGTGGGTTTTTGCAAAAAACCAAAATTCTTGACAAAGACAAATCATTGTAATATACTAACTACTGTAGATATTTAGCAAAACCGATGAAAGTCGGCGACGCAAAGCAAAGAGGCTAAGGTTTATACTATGCCAGTCCAGCTGCAATGATACAAAGTCTTTACTCTAGACTTTTTATTGTTGCAGTTTTTTATTTCCCTATAAATTTAGTAATTTAAGAGTGAGGTAAAACTTAGATGAGCTATAAATTCGGTGAAATTTTCAAAAAAGTTGCATCAGAGAAAAAAAACCATTTAAGCGAAAGAAAACTTTTGAAAAACATTAGAAAAGGATTTGAAAATCAAGAGTTCAAAATGTATCTTCAATTTATTGTGGATAGTAAAGAGGGCAAAATTTCTTCTGCAGAAACGTTGTCACGTTGGGTAAATTCGTCAGGAGAGGTTATTTTTCCGGGCACGTACATCGGCATAATGGAAAAATCAGGCCTTATTACAAGGTTTGATTACTATATGTTTGAAAAGGTGTGCCAAAAACTATCACAGTGGAAAGATTCCGAACTTAGCGATGTGGCACTGTCCTGTAACCTGACAAGAATTACAATATCCGAAAAAGATTTTTCAGAAAAAATTGAAGAAATATCCAACAAATACGATTTCGACAGAAGCAAACTCGTAATTGAAATTACAGAGGATTCAATTGAGAAGAATCTGGTTGTTGCAATGTTCAATATTATTAAAATTAAAAAACTTGGATTTAGCATAGCGCTTGATGATATCGGAAGCGGTTATACTTCGCTTGTAAGTCTTTGCGAATATCCGATTGACGTTGTTAAAATCGACCGCGAAATTCTTCTTTTGGCGGCAACCGAAAAGGGCAAAAAACTCTTTTTGGGAATTGTTTCTTTGGCGCACTATCTTAACCTTAAGGTTGTGTGTGAAGGTGTTGAGACAGAGGAACAAAATAAACTCGTCTCAGAGAGTGATTGTGATTATATTCAAGGTTGGTACTATTCAAAGGCTCTTTCCGAGAAAAAGGCTGAAAAATTTGCAATTGATTATATGAATAAAAACCTCTGATGCTTTGGAGAAGAAAATGAATAAACAGTTTTCAAAAGATTTATATAGATACTACGGTGAAAAGGGCGAAAGTTTTGCAAAAAGATTGTTAAGACCTGTAGAACTTAAGTATATTGCACTTTTCAGAAAGGCAAACACCGCCCGTATAAAACCGTTAAGACTTTATTACGCGGTAAAACTTAAACTTTTGTCTTATAAGACGCATATACAAATACCTGCAAGGACGCAGATTGGCGAAGGTTTTTATATCGGACACAGCGGTAGGGTTATTATTCATCCCGATGCTAAAATCGGTAAAAACGTAAACGTCGCTACGGGCGTAACTATCGGATTTGAGAATCGCGGAGCAAGAAAAGGCGCACCGATTCTTGAGGGTAACTGTTGGGTTGGAACCAACTCGGTTATTGTTGGCAACGTAAAAATAGGGGAAGACGTGCTCATAGCACCGTTAACCTTTGTGAATTTTGATGTTCCCGCGCATAGTATAGTAATCGGCAACCCTGCAAAAATTATAGAAAAACAAAACGCAACAGAGGATTACATACAAAATAGGATTTAGAAAAGGAGGGAACTTAAATGGCTAAGAAAGATAACAGAATTAAATATAATTTGTTATCGGGGATAACGTATCAAATTATCCTGATTGTATTAAGTTTCCTTCTTCCAAGACTTTATTTAGAAAACTTCGGCTCAGAGGTTAACGGCGTTTTATCAACTATAAAACAAATATTTGTATATATGGCTTTGCTTGAATCAGGCGTGGGACTTGCCACAACACAAGCACTTTACAAACCCGTTGCTGAAAAAAATTACGGAAAGGTAAGTTCTGTTATTTCGGCAACCAACAATTATTATTGCAAAATAGGCTTTTTATACGCCGTAATTGTTCTCGTTATTGCTACCGTGTATGCCTTTATAGTACCAACGGGTATAAGTTCGGGCGTAGTTTTTGGGATAGTTGTTTTAACCGCACTTCCTGCACTGTTTAGTTATTTTGTTCAGGCAAAATACAGAATACTTTTAGAGGTTGACGGCAGAAAATACGTAATTACCAATTCAGAAACAATACTTCAGATTTTATCAAACATAGGCAAAATACTCGTTCTATTACTTACAGACAGTTTGTTGCTTATTCAACTTGTGTATTGCGTATTGTCGCTGATGCAGTTAGTCTTTGTGTACGCACACGCAAAGAGCAGATATAAGTGGCTTAAAGTCAACGCAACACCCGATTACGAGGCTGTTTCTCAAAGAAAGTCGGTGCTTGTGCATCAGGCTTCGGGAATGGTTTTTAATAATACAGACATTTTGTTGCTGTCGTTCCTTTGTGATTTCAAGGTCGTCAGCGTTTACACAATATATAACATTTTCTTTTCTCAGATACAGGCTTTTATAACAAGTATAATTTCGGGTTTTAGTTTTGCACTCGGTCAGCTGTTTCATACCGATAGGGAAAAGTTTTTGAAGATTTACAATGTTTATGAGACCATTTACATAATGTCAACCTTTATAATCTATACGCTTATGGCGGTTTTCCTTTTACCGTTGATTCAGATATATACAAACGGCATAAACGACGCCGATTACACCAACGTATATCTTGTAATCCTGTTCGTTATTATGAACCTTTTGTCTAACGGGAAATTGCCCTCAAACCACGTGCTTGAATATTCGGGCAAATTTGAAGAAACGCGTTCTCACGCAATATGGGAAATGGCAATCAATATAATAGTATCGGTAGTTGCAATTCTTTTCTTTGGAATTTGCGGCGCTATCGTCGGCACAATAGTTGCCCTTTTATATAGGGGTACTATGATGATTTACTATTCAAATAAAAAGGTTTTAGACAGAAGTATGTTTGCTACTTACAAACTATGGCTTGTAAACGGTGCGGTTTTTGCCGTTATTATGATAGTTTTCTTTGTGGATAGTTTTTGCGGACTTTCTTTTCTTGATTTGCTAATCAAGGGAATAATACATTCGCTTTGGATAATACCCTTGTACGTTTTAGTGAATTTTGTGTTCTTCAAAGACATCTTTAATTTTTTAATTACACTTAGGAGGAATAAAAATGAGCATTCCTAAGGTAATTCATTATTGTTGGTTTGGTAAGGGCAAAATGCCGAAACTTGCAAAGAAATGCATTAAAAGTTGGAAAAAGTACTGTCCCGATTATGAAATTATTTGCCACAACGAAGATAATTTTGATTTGACTCAAAATCGTTATCTGAACGAGGCATATAAAGCGGGAAAGTGGGCTTTTGTCAGCGACTATGCAAGGCTTAAAATAATTTATGATAACGGCGGAATATACCTTGATACCGATGTTGAACTTATAAAACCTATTGACGATTTGCTTTTGACAAAAGGTTTTATGGGATTTGATGAAAAAGGCATTGTTGCAACGGGATTGGGCTTCGGTGCTGAAAAGGGAAACGAAATAGTTTCTGAATTTTTGAAAGACTATGATAATATTCCGTTTGTTTTACCTGACGGAAGTTATGACTTAACGCCTTGCCCCGATAGAAACACAGAATCGCTTAAACGACTTGGTATGGATATAAAAAATACAAGCCAAACGTTTATGGACATAACCTTTTTACCGGACGAGTATCTTTGCCCAATGAACTATTATACAGGTAAAAAGACAATAACCGAAAACACCTATTCGATACACCACTATTCTGCTTCGTGGACGTCGGTTGTTACCAAAAGAACAACAAGAATTAAGAGAATAATCGGTGTTAGGTTGTACGATAAAATTTACGGAAAATTTTTGCAAAACTGCAAATGGTTGGAGTGGTAATTTTGCCCGAAAAAATAATAAATAAACTAAAAAACAATATTTTACCTCAGTGGAAGATTTGTTTTATATCGGCGGTTGTTTTCGGTTTAATTACGCACCTTTATAAAATCACAAATTGGCTTCCCAATTGGGATTCGCTTGTCTTTAGATATGACGCGCAAAATATGCTTTCAATGGGAAGATGGTTTTTGCCTGTGGCTTCGGGTATTACTTCTTTTTACGATTTACCTTGGGTTACAGGTCTTATGGCCATATTGTTTCACGCATTTGGTGCGGTTGCAATAGTTGAAATTTTCAAGGTTAAGAAAACCGTAACAGCTTGTCTTATCGGTGCTACAGTAGTTTCATTCCCAACGGTTACGTCGGTTATGATGTATAACTACGTGGCAGACGCTTACGCGCTTTCTTTCCTTTTTGCCGTTTTGGCAGCACTTCTTTTAACAAGAGAGAAACCGAAGTTTATAACTTCGCTCATTTTAATTGCATTGTCTGTAGGAATTTATCAAGCCTACATAACCGTTACAATAATGCTTTTGCTTTGTTTCTTGATAGTTAAAGCATTGTCTGATGACACAAAAATCAAAGAACTGTTTATATACGGCGCAAAGTTTTTAATTACAGGTGCCTTGGGAATGGTGCTTTATTATTTGGTTTTAACGTTACTTTTGAAACTGACAAAAACAACACTTTTGGATTATCAAGGCTTTGGCGATGCGGCGTCACTTTCGGGATTAAACCTTTTCGCCTCGCTTTACACAATCAAAGAGTCGTTTTTCGGCTATTTCTTTGACTTTACAAACGGTATAAACGTCTTTAGCGTTATCAACGTTATGGTTATTTTGGCTTCGCTTGTCTTCTATATCGCCTTTATAATCAAAAATAAAATCGGTGTCTTAAAGACTCTTGTTGTTACCGTTCTGGTGGCTTTGCTTCCGATTGGAGCGAGTGTGTTGAGCATTATAAACAGCGCTATTGATTATCATAATCTTATGAAAATGGGCTTTTTGATTTTTTATCTGCTTTTCATACTCATTTATGAAAAAATTGACTTTGAAAATATAAGTTTCCAAGCAATTAAATCTTGGTCTGTTTTTGTTTTATCGGCTGTCTTGATTTTCAACTACATAATTATTGCCAATGTAAGTTACCATAAACTTAATATGGCGTATGAAAAATCAATCGGCACCTTAAATCGAATTGCCGACAGAATAGAGCAAACCGAGGGTGCTACCGATTGTGAGAGTATTTTGGTGCTTGGCGCATTGAATAACAGCGAAGCGTATAGTTCCAACATACCACTCGATATGACGGGTACTACCGATGGGCACATCATAAGAGCCGATGACGAAATAGTCGGACAAAGCGTTTTGTGCAGCGCATTAAATGATTATTGCGGTAAAGAATATAAATTCCTTTCGGGTGAAGAAAAACAAAAACTAATGAGCAAAATAGACGAAGACAGTTTAAGCAATTGGCCCGATAAGAATTCAATTCAAATAATCGACAATGTAATTGTTATTAAATTGGGAGATTAGAGGTAGGTTTTAGATGATATATTTTTGTGCGGATGATTACGGTATATCAAGGTCGAGTAATACCCGCATAGAAGAATGTCTTAAAAAAGGTGTTCTGAACAAAATAAGTGTTTTGCCAAACGGCGATGTTTCGGATTTTAATGAGCGTCTGTTAGGCGAGAACGTTAAATTATCATTACACTTGAATTTAGTAGAAGGTTGTCCTTTGTCAAAAAAGGAAGAGGTCAGTCTGCTTGTAACGGACAAGGGATTTTTTAAACATTCTTTTATAGGACTTTTCTTTCTATCCCTTTTCGGTAATAGACGGTTGCTTGAAAAACAACTTTATAATGAAATTAAAGCCCAAATAGATTTTTGGAAAAATAAAATGGGCGAACACACACCCATTTTGATTGACAGTCATCAGCATACGCATATGATACCGCTAATCTTTAGAACGTTGATGCGGGTAATTAGAGAAGAAAACGTAACGGTGGAATATATAAGAATCCCCGCTGAACCAATTCTCCCCTTTATTAAATCCACGTCACTTTATTTAACTATTAGTCCTGTTGGACTTGTTAAACAATGGTTGCTTAAATTTTTGAATATTGCAAACCAAAAAGAACTCAAAAAGGCAAATATTAAATCGGCTGCGTTTATGGGTATCTTGTTTTCGGGGCGACTTACAGAAGACAAAATAAATAAATTATTACCGCATTATAAAAAGCAAAACGAAAATATCGAAATAGCCTTTCACGCGGGATATGTAGATAGGGGAGAATCCCTAATTGACGGATGTAGACCGGGTTTTAAGAAATTTTATTATTCAAAATGGCGTAGAGAAGAATACAATACGCTTATAAATTTTAGGTAATATTGAAAGAAGGAATATAAATGCCTTACCTTGATACCGAAAAAGTTGACGAAAAAACCAGAGTTAAATTAGAGGCTTTAATTGAAAAATCTTATTCATCATATTGGAAAAAGAAAAGACTTTTCGATATATTTTTTGCAACTCTGATTTTAATCGGATTTCTTCCGCTTATGGTTATAATAGCCATAGTTATTTGTATTGACGACCCAACCGCAGGTCCCTTCTTCAAGCAAAAAAGAGTGGGCAGACATGGCAAGGAATTTAATATGTACAAATTCCGTACCATGCGTCCCAATGCGGAAAAACTTTTAGAAGAACTTAAGGACAAAAACGAAATGGAAGGTCCCGTTTTCAAGATTAAAGATGACCCGAGAATTACAAGGGTGGGAAAGATACTTAGAAAACTTTCTTTGGATGAACTGATGCAGTTTTTCAACGTGTTCAAGGGCGATATGACCTTGGTAGGTCCAAGGCCTCCGCTACCGAGAGAGGTTGAATATTACACCGACTATCAAAAGTTAAGACTACACGTTACACCGGGAATAACGTGTACCTGGCAAATAAGCAAAAACAGAAACGACATTCCCTTTGAACAGTGGGTAGAAATGGATTTGGATTACATACAAAACAGAACCTTCCCCGGCGATATACTAATAATGCTTAAAACCCCTATTGTTATGCTTAGCGCAACAGGAAGATAGTCTCTTTTAGAGAGGAGAAACGAAATGAAGGTCGCAATGATAGGTCATAAGGTTGTTCCGTCAAGACGCGGCGGAATTGAAAGCGTACTTACCAATCTGTGTCCTTTAATGGCTGAAATGGGCGTAGACGTTACATGCTACAATCGTTCTTCCGATAAGGTTGAGAACGAATATGTCGGCACGGTAGTAAACAATGAATACCGCGGTGTTAAAATTAAAAAAGCGTGGACACTAAGCGGTAAGGGCGCGTCTGCAATGATTGCGTCATTCACAGCTGCAATAAGCGCGGCATTTGGCAAATACGATATTGTTCATTTTCACGCAGAGGGACCTTGCGCTGCTATGTGGATTCCGAAAATCTTTGGCAAACGCTGTGTCGCAACCGTTCACGGACTTGATTGGCAGAGAGAAAAATGGAGTGGCTCTTTCGCCTCTAAATACATAAAATTCGGCGAAAAAGTAATGGTAAAATGCGCCGATGAAATTATCGTTTTAAGTGAAAGCGCAAAAGTTTATTTCAAAGAAACCTATAATCGCGAAACGGTGGTTATACATAACGGAATAGACAAGCCAACAATAAAACAGGCAAAAAAAATCACAGAATTATACGGCTTATCAAAAGGTGAATATATCTGCACCGTGTCAAGACTTACCGCCGAAAAGGGTATCCATTATTTGATTGATGCTTATAACAACATAATAACAGATAAAAAACTTGTTATAGCGGGTGATACAAGTGATACCAATGAATATGTCAGTTTTCTCAAAGAAAAAGCGGGTAACAACCCTAATATTATATTCACAGGTTTTGTATCGGGCGATACGCTGAGCGAAATTTTCAGCAACGCCTATATAGTTGCAATACCATCTGACGTTGAGGGTATGTCAATCAGTCTTTTGGAATCTCTTGCGTACGGAAATGCGGTTTTATCATCAAACATTCCCGAAAACACACTTGTAACCGAAGATAAGGCTGTGCTTTTCGAAAAAAGCAACGTGCCTGATTTAACCGAGAAATTACAAACGTTGTGTGATGATGAAGAGATGGTTGAAAAGATTAAAATCGGCGTCGCAGATTTTATTTTAAGTAAATATAATTGGAACGACGTTGCTTTGGCTACGAGTAATCTCTATAAAAAGGTTTCAGAAAACTAAAAGAAAGGAAATTTTATATTATGGAAAAATATAAACGCCCGAAAAAGAAAGCATGGGCTGTAATTCTTTTAATATTTAGTCTGATTTTCGTTATATTGGCCGCATCAGTAGCGGTGGTCGGCTACAATTATCTTGAAAATCAAAATTTCAGAGAGACTTTTTATTGTGTCAGCAGTCTTAAGGTTAACAACAAGATAAGAATCGTTCAAATTTCGGATTTACATAATTGTTCCTTTGGGAATAATAACGATAAAATGATTAACCGAATTGAAAAACTGAAGCCCGATTTAATAATATACACAGGCGATATTATTGATTCAAAATCCAAATCAGATGATACGATTATAAAATTGTGCGCCTCACTTTCAAAATTCGCACCGTCTTACTTTGTGTACGGAAATAACGAGGTTGAAAAATATTACGATAATCCTTTGACGCAAGATTCGTTAGACAAAAAGTTTGGATTTAATAATGATACCCGTGACCCAAATAAACTTCTGGAAATCACCGATTCTCTTGAAGAAGAACTTGAGGGGGTTGGCGTTAAGGTTCTCAAAAACGGTTCGGATACAATAACCGTAGGTTCAACAAATGTTGACATTTACGGAGTTCTAACCTCAAATCCGTCATCTTTTTGGTCCTATGCGGGCGATAGTTTTGACGAATTTATTTATAAAGACGAAAACAACTTAAAAATTACGGCAATTCACGAGCCGTTGGTTTTTGAAGAATATACACCTGATACCTGGGGCGATTTAATGTTTGCAGGCCACACCCACGGCGGTACGGCAAAAATTCCTCTGGTTGGTCCTGCCTATACGCACGATGGCGGAATTTTACCCGCACGGGCAGGTCATTTTGTTTACGGCAGATACGATGTGCAGGGAAGACCTTTGATTGTAAGTTCAGGTCTTGAAAACACCAATTTCCTGCGCATAAACAATCAGCCCGAAATTGTAATCGTAGATATCAATAAATTTTAATCTTCAAAAGGGGAGTAGCGTATGTTTTCATCACTTTTGCAAAAGATACCGATTTTAATCGCGGGTATATTGCTTTTAGTGGCACTGCTTACGATATATTTTCGTTCAAAGAATGTTACAAAGAGCGAATTTGTAAAAATATTAAAAAACACAAAATACCTATCAGCCGGTGTGTTGATATTTGTGTTTATCCTTGCGGGAACGTTTGGATTTTTCAATCATTTTAAGGCAAAACAGTCTGTTATGGCGGTGGTTTCGCTTAACTATTCGGAAGCCTCTTTAGCACAAAATTCAAACGGCACAAGATACAATATGTCTGAAATCATTTGTGACGAGGTTGTGGAAAAAGCTATTAAAATGGGTGCCTTCGAAAACGTAACGGTAAAGCAGCTTAAAAATTGTTTGTCCGTATATCCTTATGTTCAGGGCGATGTGGATGATAAGGCAAATTACCATATATCCACAGAATTTGTTGTGGAGTATCACGCATCAAAACACACAGAACACCTTGATTCAGAAAACGTAATTATGTTAATTACAAGCGCCTATAAGGAATATTACATAGAAAAGTACACCGATAATTTCAGCCTTGCAACGCAAAAAGAAAAACCCAATTTCGCTGATATGGAGTATATGGATATAGTAACGTATTTCAATAAGGAAACAACGGCGGTTTTGAACTATCTTTACGGAATGGCTGAAAAGGGCACAAGTTTTGTAACCGAAAACGATTCAACCTTTAACTCAATTGCGGGTAAGGTGCATCAGTTCAAGGAAACTCAAATAGAACAAAACTTGAAATCTTTAATATTGCAATACGGCATAGTTAAGGATAAATCGGGATACATAGACCGACTTTTATATCAAAACAAAAATACAGATTTTGATAAGCAAAAGAATTCTGCGTCCTTTAACCTTTGTAATCAAGCAATTGATATGTATTCAGAAGAAATGACAAGAATCGTTTTAGTTCCAACGTGGGACGGAAGCGGAAAATACTATATGGGCCGAACCAAAGTGGGTGTTGATGAACTTTCTGTTCAAGCTACCACGTTTAGTGATAATGTTGCTTCGAATAATAAGGAAATGATGGACAACCAACTTGTTATCGAAAAGATAGAAAACGCAACAAAAAATTCAACTGCAAACGAACAAGTAGATGCACTTATAGCGACAATTGATAAAAGCATAGACAACTTTAAGACTGAGGCAATTAAGGCGGGCAGAGAGTATTCAAACTATACAATGAATCAATGTATCGCCGTCAGCGTTTCGGGAACCTCGCTTTTCGGTGAACTTAAAACAATTGCCGTGTTTGCGGCTTTTGCCTATTTTGCGTTGATGTTGCTCTCAATTTCTAAAAAATTCCCTAAACATTAAACATAAAATCATAAGGAAGGTGGAAAAATGAAAAATTTTCAGATAATGAGATATCTAAAAAAACTTTTGCCAATCATTGTGGTTTTATGCGTTTTGGCTACTTGTGCCATTAACCTTAAACTTAAAAATTCCAACACCTACGTAGCTTCAGAGGTTATTCATTATAACGACCCTGCGGCAGAAGAGGGACTAACCCCTACAGGCTCTAAACTTGATGTTAATGAAATCAAGTCGTCTGCTGTAATGTCTAAGGTTGTTGAGAGAATGGGACTTACGGGCATATATTCGGTTGATAGCCTTATTTCAAGGGTGTCAATCACACCGTTGCCGGACGAAGACAAGGTGGCACAAAAGGAAGCAAAACTTGAAGAGGGCGAGGAGTATGTTTACGAGCCTAGTACGTATATCGTTTCCTTTACCGCAACCAATAACGAAGGCTCTGTATTTGCAAGAACCATTCTTGACGAAACCTTGGATGTTTATTTTGCGGAATACAGTCAAAAATACGTTAATGTTGCACCCGCAAAAAACATAATCGACAATATAGAAATTGAAAATTATGACTATATTGAAATTATGGAACTTATTGATACGGGCGTAGATGAAACACTTCAAACTCTTTATCAGCGTATGGACCAAAATCCCTATTACCGCGCAAGCGGTACGGGCATTTCTTTCAGCGATTTGGCGGATGATTTTAACTATTTAAGAAACGTAAGACTTTCCTCTTTGTTTTCTAAAATATACAAATATCAAATAACCAAAAATAAAACCGTTTTGGTTTCGGATTATACAACCCGAATTGATAACAACAATATATTAAACACAAAAGAAGAGAACATAGTTAAGGACACCGTTTCGGTTATTGAAGCCTACGTTGAAAAAATGAGAGAATCGGGAAATACGAATATAACTTATGAATATATTCTCGATTCAGTACACGAAAAAAATCTTGTTGACGGTTCGGGCAATCCAATCGCATCAGGCGACCAAACCGTAACGTACGATGAGCTTATATACAGTTGGAGAGACCACAACGAAACAAGAGAATATTCAATTATTGATACCGCATATTCTCAGTATATTATAAACACGTTTTCCTCTTGTACGGGAAAATGCAACGGCAGAGAATGTCTGTCATCAAATAAAACATGCACCGAAATTCATAACGAAAATTATGAGACTATAAAGGCGGAAATTGATACAGAAATCAAATCACTAATTACCGATTTGACGAAACTTTATACAACCACCATGAGCACCAATGACGAGTATAATCAGTATCTTGGTGCAAGTTATATTTCGGTTTTGTCTTCAGCATCGGTTAAACCCAGTGTAAATGTAAACCTTTATACCTTAATTGCGTTTGTCTTCCTTGTAATTCTTTGCTGTGGCGGAGCCGTTGTTTTGGGAAGAATAGGCGATATTATAAACTATATTTTCTATACCGACCACCTGACAGAGTTCAACAACCGTGCATATTTTGATAAATATTTGAAATCTATGGACAAGAAACTTTTAGATGACGGAACAGTGTATGCAATGGTTGATATATCAAACCTGTTGGCAATCAATGCGAAATATACCCGTCAGGTCGGCGACGATATTATTAAAATGTTCACCTCCTACCTAAAGGAAACCTTTGGAAAAACCGATGCGGTATTTGTGTATAACGGTAACGGCAGCTTTATAATAATGACCGACCATTCTGATTATATTACCGTTGAGGATATTTTAAGGCTCTTTGGACTAAGACTTGACGAGCGTGAAGATTATAAGAATATCAGAATAGAATACAAGGTTGGCATAGCGGAAACGTTTAATACAAATCAAACCGCAAGAAAACTATTGTCTGAGGCGATTAAGAACAAAAAGGACTTCGTTTCAGAGATTATCTAAAATAAAAAAGGAGGGTGAACGGAAGAATGGAAAATAAGCTTGTAAGTGTTTCGCTAAAGGGCTATTTTATCGCGGTAGCGGTACTCATGTACTATTTCCTTAACGAAACGATTAACCTTGGCTTATTTGTTACATATCGTCACGCCTTCGCCCTCGTTTTATTTGCTTCGGCTTTGGTAGTTTTTTTATTAAAACCCAATATTGCAAGGGGGGCCACAACCTTAAAAGCGACCCTTGTTTACTGTATTCCGCTTATTATCACAATTTTAGTTTCGCTTTTTATCTGGTTTGTCGGGCAGGTGGATACAGAGGTTATATCAAGAGGTTTGTCGGGTGCGTTTGTCTATAACAATATGCTCTCGTTCACACTTGCGGCAGTCGCTTTCTTGTACATTTTTGGCGAAAACGGAATTTGGTATAATCTGATAGCAATCCTTATTTCTAACATTTTAATCATTTTCACCGTTATTTTGCAAAACGGAATTGGCGTATTCTTTTCAGAGTTTGTAACGCTTATAATCACCTTTGCAGGGCAAACGGGCGACGTAATTGTTCAGGCGGAAATTCACGAACTTGCGTTTTGTCTTGGCGCATATTTGATTTATATGTTCTTGAAACCCAAAAAGGATATTGTTTTCTATATTTTGCTTGGACTGACGCTTTTCTGTTTCCTCGCCGCCTTTAAGCGAATTGGTATTATTGCTATCGCGGTAGCAGTAGCACTTGGTTGGGTGTTAAAATTTATTGCCAAATTCAAAACGAGTACGGCGAAAAGTTTAACTTTAATTATTTCTGCTTTAATTCTGGTGTTCCTTATCGGATATATAGCAATTATAAAAATGGACGTCTTTACGTTGCTTGAAAAAGCAGGAATTAACACAAGCGGACGTGTTGAAATCTACGATGCCGTTGATAAGTTTTATGATTTTTCGATAGAGTTTTTGGGTAACGGAATAGGATTTTTGACCTATCAACTCAGTACCAATATGAACGTTGGCGTTTCGTCCGTTCATAATGATTTTTTGCAGTATTTTATTGACCTTGGATTTTGCGGTTATATTTTGTGGCTTGCTTCTATGACGATTGTCAGAGTTTGCTACTTCGGCAGAAAAGAAAAGACCGAAAACGCTATTATAACACTGGCGTTAACTGTCTATCTCGTCATCGTTTCATCAACGGATAATACAATGAACTATCCGCTTCTTACTACGGTACTTGCAATTATAATGATAGGTCACGGATTTAATGACGATGTGCGGAATAAAGAAATGAAAATGTTTGGATATGTTTCTAAAGTTAACAGAGAAGCAAAGGAAGAAAAGGTTTTATGAAGATACTAATGGTTAATAAGTTCCTTTATCCAAGGGGCGGCTCTGAAAGTTATATGCTCAAACTCGGCGAAGAACTTGAAAATCAGGGACACGAGGTTGAGTACTTCGGTATGTACGACGAAAAAAACGCCGTTGGAAATTCAATAGAAAACTATACGTCAAATATGGATTTTCACTCTACGAAACTCGGAAGACTTTTATATCCATTCAAAATCATATATTCTGCCTCTGCCGCAAAAAAAATAGGTGAGGTTTTAGATGATTTTAAGCCTGATATTGTTCATATGAATAATATCAATTTTCAACTTACACCGTCAATTATCTACGCTGTAAAAAAACGCGGTATACCGTTAGTTCAAACCGTTCACGACTATCAAATGATTTGTCCGAATCATCTTCTCTACAGTTTTAGTGAAGAAAAACCGTGCGACAGATGCATTAAGGGCAGTAAACTTAATTGCCTTAAACACAGTTGTATTCATAATTCAAAGATAAAAAGTTTAATAGGTGTAATAGAATCAAAACTTTATTCTGCTTTGGGAACCTATAAAAAGGTTGATTTATATATTTGTCCAAGTAATTTTTTGGCAAACAAACTTTTATCTGCTTCAGATATATATAAGGGCAAGACCTTTACAATACATAACTTTATAGATAAAAAATATGAACCGCAAAGGGCAGAACAAGCAGAACCCTATATTGTTTTTGTTGGAAGATTATCGGCTGAAAAAGGTGTAAAACTTTTAAGCCAAACGGCAAAACTTTTACCAAAAATCAATTTTCTTGTTGCGGGAAACGGACCTGACGATGATTGCCTAAAAGATATTAAGAATATTAAATTGCTCGGCTTTGTTGCGGGACAGGAACTTGCAAATTTAATGTCAAATGCAAAAATTTTAATTGCGCCATCCGTTTGCTACGAAAACTGTCCGCTGTCTATATTAGAGTCGCTTTCAATGGGCGTACCCGTTGTTACAATGAATAGTGGCGGTATGGCAGAATTGATAAACGACGGCAAAACGGGTGCATTGGCGTTTGAACCTACGCCAAAAGCATTGGCCGCCGCAGTAGAAAAGTGTATGGACGAAAAAACGTATCAAACACTTAAACTTAACTGCGAGCAAGTGGGTAAAGAGATAATGGGCGTAAGTGAGTATGCGCAAATAATAATAAAAAAATATACCGACCTTAAAAAAGAGGGGTGAAACAATTGGCAAAGCCAAAAGTAAGCGTTATTGTACCTGTTTATAATACCGAAAAATATCTTAAAAGATGTTTGGATTCTATTTTGAATCAAACGTTAAGTGATATAGAAATCATTATTGTTGACGATGGCTCTAAAGAGGCTTGTGCTTTGCTTTGCGACCAATTTGCTAAGTCAGACTCGAGAATTAAGGTTGTCCACAAACAAAACGCAGGACTTGGTTTTGCAAGAAATACAGGTCTTAGTGAGGCAAACGGGGAATATGTTGGCTTTGTCGATTCAGATGATTATATAGAACCTATGATGTATGAAACGCTTTATGCCGCCGCTAAAAATAATGGCGCAGATATAGCCGTTTCGGGCATTTCGTTTGTTGGTGGAAATATGTTTTCAGAGTCGGATGATTTAGTTAAAAAACCTTGTTTCAAGGAAACTGAAATTTTTAGCGCAGACACATTGAAAACTTTACTTTTAGGGATTATCGGCGCATTACCGAACGAACCTGATGACAGCCGTTACGGCGTAAGCGTTTGTAAAAATATTTTTAGTAACAAACTTATTAAAGAAAAGAACATCACGTTTCTGTCAGAAAGGGAAATATTATCGGAAGATACGCTTTTTATGGTGGATTTCATTAAAAATTCTTCTTGCGCAGTTGGCGTTACGGGCGCATATTATTGTTATTGCCGTAACGATGATTCTCTTTCAAAATCGTATAATAGTACACGATTTGAAAGAAGCATTGTTTTCTTAAATGAACTTGAAAAACAAATCGCAAACACCGTTCCAAAGGAAGAATATAAAATCTATTTGGATAGGCTTATTCAAGGCTTCGGAAGAATTTTGTGCTCACAAGAAATTGTTCATGCAAAACAGGAAAGAATTAAATATTCCGTTTTGAGAAAAAGACTTAAAGAAATACGCACAAACGAAAAAATTGCGGGTGTCTTAAAAACATACCCGTGGTATAAATTACCCGTAAAACAGGCGGCGTTTGCATTTGCAATGAAATATAAACTGTTTTTACTGCAAAAAATTATGGTATTACTCAGGGATAGATAGGAGGACTTAATATGCTCTTTTCGGTAATTGTTCCAATATACAATATCGAAAAATATATAAGAAAGTGTATTGATAGTGTGCTTGCACAGTCTTTTACCGATTATGAGTTGATATTGGTCGATGATGGCTCACCCGATAACTGTCCCACAATTTGTGACGAATATGCCAAAAGCAATCCTAAAATCAAGGTAATACATAAAGAAAACGGCGGTCTTGTAAGCGCAAGACAAGCGGGAATAAAACTTGCAAAAGGAGATTATATTTTTAATCTTGACGGCGATGATGCTTTATTGCCTGATGCTCTCGAATCTGCATACGCTATTATAAACAAAACAGGCGCAGATATTGTTTCTTTCTCGTACAGAACCTGTATAAACGGTGAAATCGGTGACGTTGTAGAGGACTTAGCCGAGGAAGGATTATATAATAAAGCAGAAATTGAAAAGTGCATTTATCCTAACCTTTTATCCAATAAAAATATGGGGCATCTTTTCTATTTTCTTTGGGGTAGGGCTATAAAAAGAGAACTCATTTTTAATCATCAGTTAAACGTAAACCCCGCCATTTCTTTGGGAGAAGATTTAAGTTGTATTGTGCCGTGCTTTTTGGATGCAAATACGGTTTATATCTCAAAAAAAGACGTGTATCTTTATACCATTCGTAATGACTCTATTTCTACCGATTTCAAAACCATACAAATCAAACAAATAGAGGACGTAATTCTCGGCCTTCGCGCATTAAGCGCAGAAAAACCGAAAGATTTCCCCGACCAAATTTCTCGTTATTCTTGCTATATGTGTTTCGCAATTTTGGCAGCAGCGGCAGAGGGGAATCATTTTAAGGTTATAAGCAAAATAAAAGAACTTATAAATAATTCCGTGCATAAAGAGGAAATAAAAAAGGCGCAATTTGAGTGTGTTTCCGCAAAAAGCAAAATTGCGATATGGTTGATGAAAAAGCAAAAAATTAAATTAGCCTTTTATTTTCTCTATCTTTGCAAAAAAATTAAAGATATCAAGGGGTTCAAGAAATGAATATAGTACCTAAAATATCCTTAATAATGAGCGTCTATAACGGAGAGGATTATTTGGCAGAAACCATGGATAGCGTATTAAGCCAAACCTTTACGGAATGGGAGTTTATTATAATAAACGATTGTTCTACCGATAAAACGTCTCATATTTTGGCAGAATACGCGACTAAAGACAACAGAATTAAAGTACATACAAACGAAACGAATTTAAGACTTCCGTCGTCATTAAATAAAGCGCTAGCTTTGGCACAGGGTAAATATATCGCCCGAATGGATGCCGATGATATTTGTATGCCCGACAGACTGCAAAAGCAGTATGATTTTATGGAGTCAAACCCGCAAATAGACCTGTCTTCTTGCCGGTTTATGACGCTTAAAAACGGTGTTTATTCTTCGGGCGGCTGCGGCGGCAAAGATGATGATGCGTCAATAAAAGCCTTGCTTTTGGTTACAAACCCAATTCTCCATCCGGGCATTATTGCCAAGGCAGAGGTAATAAAGGAATTATGTTACGATAAAAACTTTACCTGCACCGAAGATATGGAACTTTGGACAAGATTTGCTTTATCTGATAAAAGGATAGGGATTTTGTCTGAATATCTTATGATATACAGACTTCACGATAAACAGATAACCGAAACCACTTTGGATAAGCAGAAAAATGAGGTTATCAAAATTCAAAAAAACTATCTCTCAAAACTTCTGAAACCTATGACAGAAGAGCGAGAAAAGTTTTATATAAACGGAATTTATTTCAGAAGAAATACAAATATTGCAGAATTTATTGAGTTTTACAGATGGGCAAAATCTGCAAACAACGAAACAAAGAAGTTCGATAAAGAAGCCTTAAATTATGCTTTTATTGAAATTTTGGCGGAATATAAAAGAAAAGGAATTTCAAAGCCTGACCTTATTAAAGGAATGTTACAGTTTGGAATATCATTCCTTATAAAAGAAATTTCTGAGCGCAAGAAAAGGGCAAGGGCAGACGGAATTAAATGTATTAAAGCTGCAGAGAGCATAGGGCTCGAAGTATCTGGCGGTACGCTAGAGTTTCCGTCATTTAATAAAAAATAAAACAGGGGTTAAATTATGCACGTTTTTGAAAATCCATACATAATTATAGCGTCTTTGGCTATCGGTGTGGTAGTACTTGCGGCAATAAGTATTTGTTTTGCCGTAAGAGGTTTAAGGGCGGCTAACGGGCAAACCGAAAGGTCGTTTACATCTATAAGCAAAATGGAAAGTCGCTTCAAAGCAATGGGCAAATCGCGTAGTAGATTGGTTTTATATATAAACCTTTCTACTGATAATCTGCGCATATCTCGCTCTGAACAGAAGTTGTTTTTAGAAATAAAACATAATTTGCTCAATACTTTCGCCAACGGGGAAGAATCTTTTGCTGCAGCTTATGATGATAAAAATTATATTGTTATAGCAAATTTGGACGCCGAAACAATTAAAGAACAAATTGAAACGTGCATAAATGATATAAATAAAATTCTCTTGAAACACAGCGCTTTTAATGTTGTAATCGTAAAAATTGGTTCTTACGATTCAAGCCGTATACAAGTAAACTTTGATGATGCCGTTGCACGTGCAAAACAAGCCTGTATGCTTGCAAAAACACAAAAAACATCATACGTAGAGTGGACGGCAAGTAGTGGAAAAGCGCTTGAGAAAAAGATAAAAATTGAAAACAATATCGAAAAAGAAATTGATAACAACCGCTTTTTTCTAGAATATCAACCCGTTTTGGACGCTAAGACAAAAAAGATTATCGGGGCAGAGGTTTTGTCCCGTCTGAATTCGGAAAGTGAGGGTATTTTAGCGCCGAAAAGTTTTTTGTCAGCCGTTGATTCGGTTGGAATAAACGAAAAGTTCGATTATTATATTTTTGAGAAAAATTGCAAATGGATTTCCAACGATAAAAAACAAAGAGAGGGCTATAAATACACAATAAACTTTTCGCGTTCAACGATTAGTGAGCCTGAATTTGTAGAAAAAATTACAAATATTGCAGAAAAATATGACCTTAAATTTTCTTGCTTGGCAGTGGAAATTTTAGAGGACAAAAACATTATGGGCAAAGCAAAGCAACAAATGATAGATAACCTATCACTTCTTAAAGAAAAAGGCATTTCAATTCTGCTTGATGATTTTGGAAGCGGATATACTACGTTTGGTGATTTGCAGAACCTTGATATTTCTATCATAAAAATAGATAAATCTATAACTCAAAACTCGGTTACCGAAACAGGCTTCAAAATCCTTAAAAACATTATCCAAACCGCAAAGGATATCGGTTTCAAAACCCTGTGTGAAGGAATAGAGACCAAGGAACAGGAAGATGCGGCGATTGAGGCAGGATGCGACCTTCTTCAAGGATTTTATTACTATAAACCTATGTCGGTTGCAACGCTTGAAAATTTGTTTGATAACGTTTAGGGAGGAAATGAAATGTTGTCTGTAATTATTCCTGCATATAATGAGGAATTAATGATTGAAAAAGCCTATTTTACAATTTCGGATATTTTGAAAAATGCAGATATAGAGAACGAGATTATTTTTGTTGATGACGGTTCTTCCGATAATACTTATGAAAGAATCAAAACTTTAGCCGATAAAGAGTCAAACATAAGCGGACTTCATTTTTCAAGAAACTTTGGTAAAGAGGCTGCAATTTCTGCGGGACTTGCCGCGGCAGAGGGTGATGCGGTAGTAGTAATCGATTGCGATTTGCAGCATCCACCCGAAAAAATTGTTGAAATGTATAGGCTTTGGCAAGAAGGCTTTGAAATTGTAGAGGGTATTAAAAGTACCAGAGGTAAAGAGAATAAGGTTCACGGCTTTGCCGCAAAAAGTTTTTATTCTCTTATCAGTTCGGTTGTAGGCTTTGATATGTCAAATGCATCTGATTTCAAACTTCTTGACCGTAAAGTTGTTGATATTCTTAATAAAATACCCGAGAAAAAAGGCTTTTTCAGAGCCATTTCCTTTTGGGTTGGATACAAAAAATCAACAGTTGAGTTTCAGGTGAATGAACGAACGGAGGGCACTACAAAGTGGTCGCTCGTTTCACTTATGAAATATGCCGTTTCTAATATATCGGCATACACAACTGCACCAATGCAAATCGTAACGGTTTTAGGGTTTATAATGCTTGCAATTACCGTGGTTTTTGGAGTGTGGGCGTTTATTGATAAAATTCAAGGTCGCGCACTCGAAGGTATGACGACGGTTATCCTTATCCTAATTTTCATTGGTAGTATAATGATGATAAGTCTTGGAATTATCGGATATTACGTTGCCCGTATATATGAAGAAATTAAAGGAAGACCTAAATATATAATTTCTTCGTCTTGCAAGGGTAAGAAAAAACAATAAATTACGAGGTGTTATATGGAAAGAAACGTCCTTGTCGATAAACTGAAAGGATATGCTTGTTTCTTAGTGCTATTTGGACACGTTATTATGGGAATAAGACTTGCAGGATTAAACATTCCGTCCTTTTTTGCGGGGATGGAACTTTTTCTCTGGTCGTTCCATGTTGCACTGTTTCTGTTTTTAAGCGGAGTTGTTTACAAGGAAACGGGTGAGTGGAAAGGCAAAAAAACCAAGTCCGCTTTTATAATACATAAACTTGTAAACCTCGGCGTTCCTTATGTTGTTTTCTCAGCTATATATATTGCAATAAACGCATTTGTGGGCGAGGCAAACACAAATTCCTCAATAACTGATATATTTAAAATTTGGAAAACCCCCGTTGCACAGTATTGGTTTTTATATGCATTGTTTTTCTTGTTTCTCATTTGGACCATGCTATCGGGATACCTTAAAAATTGGCAAATTACCGCAATTGTTTTGTTGATTGGCTATGTGTTACCGCTTTTGGGTGTAGGACTTGGCAGTTTTGATATTGTCTTTTATTCCGCTTTGGCTTTCGGTGTCGGAACTTTTATAGATTTCAAGCGCATTTCAAGGTTGCATAAGTGGATTAAAGTTTTGGTAATTTTATTGCATATTGCAACAAGTGTAGCCTTAATTGTTCTTGGCAAAATAGAGGATGCTTTTTTTAAGGAATTTATGATTTTGTTCGGCATTTATTCGAGCATACTATTTATTTCTTTGCTTAAAGAAGTAAAATTCGTATCCCGCTTTTTACTGTTTATAAATAAATATTCTTTGCAAATTTATCTTCTGCACACCATCTTTACGGCGGGAATCAGAATAATACTAATACGCTTAAATGTTACACAGTGGTGGATACATATAATAATGGGTACCGTTTGCGGACTTTTCTTCTCGGTCTTGGCATCGGTTATTGCAAAAAAGGTAAAGTTTCTAAACTTCTTCTTTTTCCCCACAAAAACAGTTAAAATATTAAAGAAAAGACCACAATAATAAATTAAACTCCGTGCATCATAGTGATGTGCGGATTTTCTTAGTAAAAAACTTATGGTGTTCTCTTGACATTTTCCCCTGCTGCAGCCGACACCATAATTCATTATCTAAGAGATACTGAAACAACACCTGAAGATTATGACCTGATTTTCACAGGCGACTTGGGGCTGGTGGGAACCCAGTGTTTATACGAAATTTTGGACGGGGAGGGGATTGACATTCGCTGTCGTCACACCGATTGCGGTTCCATTATCTTTAATCACGACAGTCAGGATACTCATTCCGGCGGTTCGGGTTGCGGATGTTCGGCATCGGTTTTGGCTTCTTATGTTATGCACCGATTTGAAGAAGGTCAACTTAACAATATTCTGTTTTTATCAACCGGTGCTTTAATGTCGCCGACATCCTCATATCAAGGCGAGAGTATTCCCGGAATTGCACATCTTCTTAATATCAGAAACGACAAAAAGCAATAGCCTTTGGCTACTGCTTTTTGCTTGTTCGCTAAAGATTAAAATAGTTGACCGGGGAGTTTTAGTTTCTCCTTTGGCGGAAAGTTCTTGTCAAACTCTTCCGCCTCGTTTTCATCAACAAAATACCCCTGCGGTGTGGCATATTCGCCGGTTATTCCGTTAAGATAACCCTCTTCCAACTCCTTGCAGAGAAAGAAGGATGCATCTTCACCCTCAGGTAAACCATGATAACGAATACCGAATTTTGATGCAAACTCAAAACCGCTTTTACCGTAAAAGTCGATATTTCCCTCAAAGCAAATTGCCTTGCAACCGAATTCCTTTGCCTTTGTGAGTGAATAGTCCAAAAGAATTTTGCCATAACCTTTTCTTTTGAATTCGTTTGCTATGCAAATCGGTCCCATAGTCATAATCGGAATATCTCTTCCGTCATCTGCTTTGATATTTGCCTTCATAAACATATTTTGACCGATAATTTCCCCGTCAAGTTCCATTACGAAACTGAGTTCGGAAATAAAATCCACATCGTCACGCAGTTTATGAATAACATAATGCTCAAGGCAACCGGGTCTGTAAACATTCCAAAAAGACTCACGGATTAAATTTTCCACAGCACGGTAGTCTTCTTTCTTCTCATTGCGAAAATTCAAATTTTTCATTGTAAAAATCCTTTCTTTATTAAAAATATCAGAAAGAAAACTTTACAATCTCTAAGGTGTTGTTTCTCAAACAGCATCCTCCAAAAAAGTATTCAAGGCAAAGCCCTGTAAATACAGTATAGCATACTAATGTTTGTTTTCCAATAATTTGATATAACAATACCGTAACCTGTTATGTAGGCTACGGTATTGTTGCTATTAGTCCTCCAAAATTTATTGTGGTAATTTATTTGAAATTATGTTACAATTATTCCGAAAGAGTGATAATGTTATGAAATTTGATTTTAGTTTTCACAACCCCACAAAAATTTATTTTGGAAAAACCGCACTTGATAATCTATCCTCTGAACTTAGTAATTACGGCGACACCGTTCTTTTAGTCTACGGAAAAAGCGCCGTTAAAAGAATCGGTTTATATGATAAGGTTATTGATATTTTAAAGACCTCCGGTAAAAATATTGTTGAACTTGGTGGCATTAAACCCAACCCGTCCTATGCCCAACTGCTTGAGGGTGCAAGGCTTGTCAGAGAAAACGGTGTCGATTTAATTCTTGCGGTTGGCGGCGGCTCCACAATCGACTGTGCAAAGGGAATCTCTGTTTCTGCTTACTGCGAGGGCGACCCTTGGACAAAATATTGGATAAACGAACAAGAGGTTACCAACAAAATAGTTCCTGTCGGTTCGATTTTAACAATGGCAGGCACCGCCTCCGAAATGAACGGCGGTTCGGTTATCACCAACGAGGAAAAGATGCTCAAAAACGGCAGGGTTTTCGGTCCTAATGTTTATCCGAAGTTTTCCATTCTTAATCCGGAATATACCTTTTCTGTGCCTCAGTATCAAATGGCAAGCGGTATTTTTGATACTTTTTCCCATCTTTGTGAACAGTATTTTTCAGGTGATGATAATAACACCACCGACTATCTGATTGAAGGCGTGATGAAGTCTTTGATCGAAAGTGCCGAAATCGCCATGGAAAATCCTACCGACTATGAGGCGAGAAGCAATATTATGTGGTGTGCAACCATGGCACTAAATTATATTACAGGTCTCTCCAAAGAGCAGGATTGGGAAGTGCATATGATTGAGCATCAAATCGGTGCTTATACCGACTGTGCCCATGGAGCTGGACTTGCCGCCGTTTCACCTGCTTATTACAGATATATCTACAAATACGGTTTGGATAAATTTGTTCGTTTTGCAAAGAATATTTGGAATATAAACACCGATAACAAGACCTGCGAGGAAGTGGCAGAAGAGGGTATCGTGAAAATGGAAGAATTCATTAAAATGCTGAAACTTCCGCTATCCATAAAAGAACTGGGTGTTACACAAGAGATGTTGCCGCTTATTGCAAACTCTACCGTTCTCGGCGGAGGATATAAATTTATGAATGCAGAGGATATTTTGACAGTTTTAAAAAACTGTTTCTAAGATGAAAGGATATTTTATAAGTTATCCGACGAAAACCGTCAATTCACATTTGTGGCTTGACGGTTTTTGCATTTTTATGGGAAACCTGCAAATAATATATCGGGTGATTTTTTTGAAAAGAAAGTTTAAAAGATATATAAACAACATATTATTCTTGATTTTCTTTGGCTCGGTTGTATTTTCGGCAGGGTATCTGTATCTTGATAATAAATTGGGTGGAGTAAGTGCATCTAACGGCGAAGAAAATGTGCCGTACTATGAAACCTTACCTCAGGATGCTACGGTAATGTTTAACATCTGCGAAGATAATATTTTAGTGAATTTATGTTTTAGCGATAAAACAATCAAGTTGGTTTTGGCAGAGGATTTTACTAATGAACAGAATACAGTTTACGGTTACAATATTGATTATTATTTAAATTGCGACTATAAAACGGTGGGCTATTTAACCGATATTGCAGGTGGTATTGAATTAGAGGGTGAAAGATACACAGGCGTTCAAATTACCGATATGCTTGAATATTCTGTTGTCACCAAAGAAACCAAAAAACTTATTACCGAAAAAATTATTCTCGGTATTTCCGAAAACGGATTTACCAAAGAGAATATGCTTTATATAATTGAAAATGCAGACACAAATTTAAAATTTGCAGCCTCCTACACTTGGACTCAATATATAGGGGAACTTTGTGAATTTCCCGTAATCGTATTTTAATTTTCCTCTTTTACCACAAAGGAAAAGTCAATAAATCCGTTACCGGCACCCACGCTTATTTCCTTAATTTGCGGTGAATAGCAAACGGTTGTGTCCTCAAAAACAATGGGGGTCATTTTTTTAGATTTCAAAAGTTCTGCCTGAATTTGAGACACATTCTCGCCGTTATAAGTAATACCGAAATTTTCGAGATATTCTTCTAAATGATCGCCGTCGGCACTTACAGGGAATATTGCAATGCTTTGTGTTTGTTCTTTAAGTTGAGGCAGGAGAACATCGGGACTGTCCACCGCTTCTATGTTAATAAATGCGGATAGTTGGCTTTGCCAATGTCCCACAATATCGGTAACGGTATCCTTAATATAACCGTCATTGTAATATTTTAAAACAATATCAGAGGGGAATTTTTTGTCCGTGTATGATTTGATTTCCGAAGCATATAAATTTTTACCCTCTTCTAAATTATAGGGCATTATGCCGCTGCTGTCGGCATTTACATTTAAAATGTTGGGGAAAAGACTGTCGGCTGGAGAGTAGCCGCCGCACAGACTGTTTTTATATACATCGGCACCCACTAATTTAAGGAGGGCCGTTCGCATATTTGAACTTAAATCATCGCTAAAGGTTATAACCCAGCAGGTGGTTTCGGCACTTTCGGTTTTAAAACCTTTTGCGTTCATATTATCCCTTTCGGCGGTTTCAATAAAGGCGATATCAATATCCCCGTCGCTTAACTTTTCCGTAACGGGGATTTCGGGATTACAGGTTAAGAAAACTGCCGCATTTCGGGCTTTAAAGCCGCCTTTATAATTTTCATTTTTATAAAGTCTGATGCCGAAACTTTCCTTGTTCCATTTTGTGAGACGGTAACTTCCGTTGGAAATGATATTATCACGGAAAAGTCCGTATTTTCCCTTGCTGTCATTAAAGAACTTTTCGTTGCAGGGCATGGCGACAGAGGTTGTGAGTGTTTCCAAAAACTTTTCGTCCTCATACTCTAAAGTGAATTTAACGGTCTTATCGTCAATGGCAGTAACCCCTAAATTTTCGGGAGAAGTTTTGCCACTGTTAACTCTTTTTGCGTTTTTAACCGAAAAAAGCCTTGAAGCAAAAGGGGATTTTGTTTTGGGGTCCAAGGCTCGCCTGATGCCGAAAACAAAATCATCGGCCGTAACGGCAGTATCATTATCCCAAGTAATACCATCCCTTAGGGTAAATGTGTATGTCAAGCCGTCCTGAGATATGCTTTCGGCGGCTCCTAAAACGGTTTTGCCGTCCGCATCCTTTCTCATTAAACCTTCGTAAATATTCTTAACTATAATGAGTTCCGCATCCGTTTTGGCGGTTTGTGGGTCAACGGTTGAGGGAATTTCCGGAAGTTCAAAATATAAATAAGCCTTTTCGGTCTTAGAATTGCAACCCATAAGAGAAAAAAGCAAAAAAAAGCACATTGCAAGGCTTAAAATCCTGTGTTTTAACATTAAATTAACATCCTTTTTTTATAATAATTTAATTATATCTAAAAGGGAATTAAAATTCAACGATAAATACTTGTTTTTTTAAATAAAATTTTGTAAAATAGAAATATATTAACAAAACCGCCGTTTTTTCGTAAGATATTTTAGGATGTGATTTTATGAGAAAACGGTATAGAAAACACAGGTTTCCCCGTGTTATTTTAATATTTTTCCTGATTGCGGTAATTATTATAATGTCGGTGACCTATTATTTAATGCAACCCATTATTTTGAAATATGCCGTAAGCGTTGCCGAAACGATTGTTCTAAATGCCGCTAACGAGGCTATTGTGGATGTTTTAAACAGCAATCAGGTGAGTTACGGTGATATTGTTAGCCTCTCTCAAAATGACGAGGGGTATGTTACAAGCCTTGAAATCAATGTTTTGCAGATTAACAATTTAAAATCTGAAATTTCGAGACGTATGGCTAAGATTATAGAGGAAGAAGAGCGATATGAATTAAGAATTCCTTTAGGCTCGTTTTTCGGTAATTCATACACTAACGGCATAGGTCCCGATATTAAATTCAATATGCAAATCACCACAACCTGCTTTGTGGATTTTTCCCACGAATTTAAGAGTGCGGGAATAAATCAGGTGTTACATATTGTGAATGTTAACATTGATGTTAAGGGAAACTTTGTTATTATCGGATATAATAAAGGTATTTCCGCATCAACCGATGCCATAGCGGCACAAACGGTTATTGTGGGCAAAACACCCGACGCATTTACAAGTGTTATAGAAAGCCCCACCGATAACACCGGCGGTTTAATCAATGATTACGGAGCAACCATAGAATAGGAGAAAGAAATGGATTTTAATCTTGCAAAAGAAAGAGCGGAGGAATTAAGCAGACTGCTTAAATATCACAACAAAAAGTATTATATTGACGACGCTCCCGAAATTGAAGATTTTGAGTATGACAGGATGATTCGGGAACTGGAAAATTTGGAAAAGGAATACCCTCAATTACTTAAAGAAGATTCACCTACACAGACTGTTGGAGGTGCCGCTAACCGCCTTTTTACCGAGGTTGTTCATTCGGTAAAAATGGAAAGTTTGCAGGATGTTTTTAATTTTGAGGAACTAAAGACATTCGGTGATAAAATCGACCTTAACAGAACAAAGTTTTCGGTTGAGCCTAAAATTGACGGTCTTTCTGTCTCCCTTGAGTATAAGGACGGTTTGTTTTTCCGTGGTTCCACCCGAGGTGACGGCGTTGTGGGAGAGGATGTTACCGCTAATTTAATGCAGATTAAAAGCATCCCTAAGGCAATCAAATTCGACGGTGAGTTAGAGGTTAGAGGCGAAGTTTATATGCCGAGAGCAAGTTTTTTAAAACTTCTCGAAAGGCAGGAACTTATGGGCGAGGCACCTGCTAAAAACCCACGCAATGCGGCGGCAGGGTCTTTGCGGCAGAAAAATCCGAAAATCACCAAAGAACGGGAACTCAGCATTTTTATTTTTAATATTCAAAGGGTTATAGGCAGAGAGTTTTCTTCCCATATTGAAACCCTTGATTTTCTAAAAAGTTTAGGTTTTAACACACTTCCTTTCTACACAAAATGTAATAATATTGGAGAGGTAATTGCCGAAATCAACCGCATTGGGGATAATCGGGGTGATTTGGAGTTTGATATTGACGGTGCCGTTGTTAAGGTGGATAACCTTAGTTACCGTGAGGAGTTGGGAAGTACCTCAAAATTTCCGAAGTGGGCGGTGGCTTTCAAGTATCCGCCCGAAGAAAAGGAAACTGTGCTTAAAGAGATTGAAATCGGTGTTGGCAGAACAGGTGCTTTAACCCCCACCGCTGTTTTTGATACCATTACATTGGCGGGCACTTCCGTTTCCCGGGCAACTCTTCATAATGAAGATTTCATAACAACGAAGGGTATCGGTATCGGTGACACCATTGTGGTTAGAAAAGCGGGGGATATTATTCCCGAAGTTTTGTCGGTATCAAAGCATTGTGACGGTTCTGAGGTTTACAAAATGCCTCATATTTGTCCCTCTTGCGGTTCTCCTGTGTTTAGGGAAGAGGGTGAAGCGGTAATCCGTTGCACCAATGCCGACTGCCCCGCACAGTTGCTGAGACATTTAATTCATTTCACTTCAAGGGATGCTATGGATATTGAGGGGTTAGGTCCCGCCGTTTTGGAACAACTTTTAAATGCGGGACTGATTTCAAACATAGTTGACCTATATTCCCTTGATTATGATGCGGTGGAAAGTCTTGAAAGAACAGGCAAAAAATCGGTGGAGAACCTTAAAAATGCCATTGAAAAATCAAAATCCCAAGACCTTTCTAAGTTGATTTTCGCTTTGGGTATTCGGCATATAGGTGCTAAGGCGGGTGCATTGATGGCTGAACATTTCGGAGATATTGATGCAATTCTCAATGCCACAGTCGAGGATTTCGAGACAATTGAAGGTTTCGGCAGTATCTTAGCCCAATCAGCATTCGAGTTTTTCAGCCTCAGTGATACTAAAAAAATGATTGCAAGTCTTAAGGAAAAAGGACTTAATATGAAATCTTTGAAAAGGGTTGAAGACAGCCGTTTTAAAGGCTTGACCTTTGTTTTAACAGGTACGTTGCCCACCTTAAAACGAAGCGAGGCGGGGGAGATAATTGAGAGTTTCGGCGGAAAAACCTCCTCATCGGTTTCTAAAAAAACCGATTATGTTTTAGCAGGTGAAGAAGCCGGCAGTAAACTGACTAAGGCTGAAAGTTTAGGCATTAAAATCATTACTGAAGAAGAATTCTTAGAAATGATAAAATAAAGTCTTGACAACAAAATAAAATAGTAATACAATATTTGTATCTTCGGGGCGAGGTGCAATTCCTCACCGGCGGTTAAAGCCCGCGAACTAAGTTTTAACTTGGTTGATTTGGTGAAATTCCAAAGCCGACGGTATAGTCCGGATGAAAGAAGATAGCAAGCATATTTTGCATTTTGCCCCCTTTTATTAGGGGGCTTATTTTTTTGGAGGTAGATTAGTATGACTGCTGGTAAAAACATTAAAAAATTAACGGTTACGGCACTGTTTTGTGCATTGGCATTTTTGATGACCTTTGTTTTCAGGTTTAAGGTAGGGTTCTTAACCTTTGACTTTAAGGATGCGGTGATTTCGGTTTTATCCCTATTATACGGACCTGTTTACGGTGTGATTTCTGCATGTGTTGTGGCATTTTTAGAACTGATATCGGTCAGCGATACAGGTATGTACGGACTGATTATGAACATTATTTCCAGTGCCACATTTGCCCTTGCCTGCGGAACTGTTTATAAGTTTAAACGCACCTTTTCGGGAGCAATTATTTCGGTTATAACTGCCGTAATTAGCGTAACGGCTGTTATGATGGTTGCAAATATATTTATAACACCTTTTTATATGGGCGTCGGACGCGGTGATGTTATTGCCCTTATCCCCACAATGCTGTTGCCCTTTAACCTTGCGAAAGCAATTATCAATGCCACTTCGCTTTTACTTATCTATAAGCCTGTAACTTCTGCACTTAAGAGGACGGGACTGGTGATAAACGACGGCGGAAAGAAATTTGAATTTTCTAAAAAAACCATTATTATGTCAATTGTTGCGGTAATTATTTTGGCACTGGCGGTTGCTTTTGTTATATTTAAGTTGGGCGGAAGTTTCAGTTTTCTTAAATAAAGTATATTTGATTGACAAATTCATCTAAATTCGGTATAATATTTTTATATATAAGGAGGGTTTAGATGGAAAAGGTTATTGAAATTTTCGGCAGTAACGTCTTCGGCGATGCGGTTATGAAGAAAAGACTGCCTAAGGATGTATACGATACTTTAAAATCTACAATTAAGGAAGGCAAGGGGATTGACAGCAGTATTGCCGATACCGTTGCCAATGCTATGAAAGAGTGGGCGATTGAAAAGGGTGCCACTCATTTTACCCATTGGTTTCAACCCTTAACGGGTATCACCGCCGAAAAGCACGACAGTTTTATTTCTCCCACCGATGAGGGCGGAGTTTTAATGGAGTTTTCGGGCAAGGAACTTATCAAAGGTGAGCCTGATGCTTCTTCCTTCCCCTCAGGCGGGCTTAGAGCCACCTTCGAGGCTCGCGGTTATACTGCATGGGACCCCAGTTCCTATGCGTTTATAAAGGACGATACCCTCTGTATTCCCACCGCTTTCTGTTCTTATACAGGCGAGGCGCTGGACCAAAAAACGCCTTTGCTTCGCAGTATGGAAGCCATAAATAAACAGGCTTTAAGGATTATTAAACTTTTCGGTCATACCGATGTTAAGCGTGTAAACGTAACCGTCGGTCCCGAACAGGAATATTTCCTTGTTGATAAAACCCTTTATGATAAACGCCCCGATTTGATTTATTGCGGAAGAACCCTTATAGGTTCAATGCCTCCAAAAGGTCAGGAAATGGATGACCATTATTTTGGTGTTTTAAAACCCCGTGTTGCCGCATTTATGCGTGAACTTGATGTGGAACTTTGGAAGTTGGGCGTTCTTGCCAAAACCGAACATAATGAGGCGGCTCCCGCTCAGCACGAGTTGGCTCCCGTTTTCACTACAATTAACATTGCCGCCGACCACAATCAACTCACAATGGAAATGATGAAAAAGATTGCACAAAAACACGGTCTTGTATGTCTCTTACACGAGAAACCTTATGACGGTGTTAACGGCAGCGGTAAGCACAATAACTGGTCCCTTTCCACCGATACGGGCATTAACTTCCTAAAACCCGGAAAAGACCCTGCCAATAACAAACTGTTCCTCTTGTCCCTTGCCGCTGTTTTAAGAGCGGTTGACCTGCATCAGGAACTTCTGAGAATTTCCGTTGCAACCGCAGGAAACGACCACCGTCTCGGTGCAAATGAGGCTCCTCCTGCTATTGTTTCGGTTTTCCTCGGTGAGGATTTGGAGGGAATTTTAGAGTCTATTGCTAATGGCACCAGACTCGATAATCTCAGCAATGTTAAAATGGATATGGCGAACGGAATTATTCCCGCATTTAAAAAGGATAATACCGACCGCAACCGCACCTCTCCCTTTGCATTTACAGGCAATAAGTTTGAGTTTAGAATGTTGGGTTCGGCTTCCTCTATTTCCGATACTAATGTTATGATTAACACCATTGTTGCCGATGTTTTCTCGGAATTTGCCGACCGTTTGGAAAAGGCTGAGGATTTTGACAGTGAGGTTAACACCATAATAAAAGAAACCGTAAACACACACCGCCGAATTATCTTCAACGGCGACGGATATTCTCATGAGTGGGAGGAAGAGGCCGAGAGAAGAGGTCTTTTAAATCTCAGAAGCACGGTTGATGCTTTACCCTTGCTTAAGAGTGAAAAGAACATTGAACTCTTTGAAAAACACGGTGTTTTCACCCGCAGTGAAATAAATTCAAGAATCGAGATTATTCTTGAGAATTACACAAAGATTGTACATATCGAGGCATTAACCCTCATTGATATGATGACCAGAGAGGTTATTCCCACAATTTCGGCTTACACCGATAAACTCTGCCAAACCCTAATAAATAAAAATAAAATCGGCGGTGTTGACGGTCTTGTTGAAAAGGAATTGATTGCCCGTTTGGCGGCGGCAGAAAGGGAAATCTTTACCCTTACAAATGAACTTAAAAATGTTGTTGCCACTTCGGAAAGAACTACCGATATTTTTGAAAAATCCGTTCTTTACCACGATAGCGTTTTGCGTATTATGGGAGACATCAGAAAGTATGCGGACAGTGCCGAATGTGTGGTTCCCGCTGAAATTTGGCCCTATCCCAGTTACGGTGAATTACTCTTTAATATCTAAATTAACAGCCGAATTTTCGGCTGTTTTTTAGTGGAATTATATTTTAAATTGTGTTATAATTAAAGCAAAGAGGAAGTGAAAAGATGCTAAGGTTTATATTCGGAAAACCTATGACAGGTAAAACATATACAGTAATTCAAAAAATAAAAGAACTCTGCCAATCAAAAAAAGAAGTTGTTTTAATAGTGCCTGAACAGGCAAGTTTTGAAGCAGAAAAAAACATTTTAAAAGAACTGGGGGACAGTTCTGCACTTTATGTAGAATGTGCGAGTTTTACCCGTTTGTATGATATGATAGGCAAAAAAATCGGCGGTATTGCGGGAACAGTTTTAAAAGATTCTCACAAAATTGTTTTTATGAATAAAGCAATTAAATCCGTGGCAGAGGACCTGAAACTTTGGGGTAAATATAAAAATTCCATTCGCTTTTCCAAAACCGTTTTGGATACTGTGGGGGAGATGAAGATAAATTCCGTCACTCCCGAAATGTTAAGAGAAACTGCCGAGGAACTTGAAACCTCGACCCTTAGAGAAAAATTGTTGGATTTAGCATTGATTTATGAAACCTACGATCTGATTCTTGGTGAAAAATTCATTGACCCTGCCGATATTTTGACTAAGGTTTACGAAAACCTTAAGAATTATGAGTTTTTTAAAGGGAAAACCGTTTTTATAGACTCTTTTAAGGGCTTTACCGGTCAACAGTATAAAATAATTGAGAGAATACTGTGTCAGGCAGAGGATGTTTACATAAGCATTACCAATGACCCTGAAAACACGGAAGAATACTCGGTTTTTTCAAATATCCGAAGAGCCGTTTTAAAAATCCAAAATATTGCAAAAAGCCGTGGGGTTAAACTCTTAGACCCAATTCTTTTAACCGAAAATTATTATAAAAATAAGGCTGTATCTTCGGCTGTATCTGTTATTGCAGACGAAAAACCGATTGAAACAAACTGCGAAAACTGTGTAACGGTTGTTAACTGTAAAACCGATTTTGACGAGGCTGAGTTTACGGCAGGTGAAATTCGCCGCTTAGTAAGAGAAGAGGGTTACCGTTTTAAAGATTTTGCCGTTATCTCAAGGGATAGCGAAAAATATGCTACCGCCTTTCGTTCGGCTTGCAAACGAAACGGTGTTAATGCATTTTTTGACCGCAAAATCACCCTTTCGGAATTTCCTTTCAGCGTGGCGGCAAAATCTGCAGTTGAAGCACTGAATTTTTCAACCGAGTCATTGCTTGCATTTCATAAAACCGGACTTGGCACCCTTTCATTTGACGAAATTTCAGTCTTGGAAAACTATGCCTTTGTATGGGGGCTTAACGGCAAGGACTGGTTTAAGGAATGGGATATGAATCCCGAGGGTTTGACCGACAGAGAAATTGATATAAAGGGACAAAAACTTTTAGCCGAAATTAACCGCTTGCGGATTAAAGCCATAGAACCTATAGTTGATTTTAAAAACAACTTCGGCGACAGCGGAATAGATAAAGCCACAGCAATTATTAAACTGTTTGACGGGTGTGAAATGTCTAAAAAATTAAACCTGTTAAGTCGGGAGTATAATGAAATTTGTGACAGTTTTTATGCCGATGCAATAAAAACCGCTTATGACACCTTTATGGAAATATTAGACAGTTTGGTCCTTTGTTTCGGCGATGCTTATGTGAGTACCAAGGAGTTTTACGATGCTTTGTGTTTAACCTTGTCTTTGGAATCTGTGGGTGTTATTCCTCAGACCTTGGACGAGGTTGTTTTCGGCTCGGCTGACAGAATAAGACCCTCAAAACCCAAAGTCACCTTTATCTTAGGTGCCAATCAGGGCGAATTTCCCAAAAACGTAGCCAATGCGGGGGTTTTCACCTTAAAAGACAGAAAAATATTAGTGGAAAAAGAAATTGATATTTCCGACAATTGCCTACAATCGGCGATAAATGAAAACTTCTTGGTTTACAGTAATCTGTCGGTTCCGTCGGAAAAACTTTATATTTCTTATTATGACAGCACCTTGTCAGGGGAAGAAAAGCAACCCTCTGCCTTTGTGGGTGAAATTACGGACAAATTAAAGGTCAGTAGAGTTTCATACCCCAACACTAATATCATTCCCGAGACTAAACAGTCTGCTTTCAGGGAGTTTTGCCGAAATTTAAGGGTGAATCCCGAGATTGCAATTTCCTTTAAAAACGCACTTGCAGGTACAGAATTTGCCTATAATACAGAAGTTATAAGTCAGGGTGAAGTTAGGCGAAATGACCGTTTAACAAAGGAAACTGCAGAAAAACTTTACGGCAGGGATATTTATATGTCTGCTACAAAACTCGACACATTTAACCGTTGTCATTTTTCATTCTTTTGTCGATACGGCTTAAAAGCCGAAAGGCTAAAAAGTGCTGATTTCAATGTTTTACAGAGGGGTACTATCGTTCACTACTGCCTTGAAAGGCTGATAAACGACCATAAAAAATCGGTTGGCGAGTTAAGTGATGATGAGTTATTTGCTTTGTGTGACGGATATATTGAGGAATATCTCTCTAATGTTAAGGGATTCAATACCGTTAAAAATGCTAAAACCGACTTTATTATAGGCAGAATATCCCGCTCTTTAAAAGAAGTGTTTATTAGTATTCGAGATGAAATGAAGCAAAGCGAATTTGAGCCCATTGCCTGCGAACTAAAAATCGGTAAGGAGGGTGTAATTCCGCATATTCGTTTTAACTACGGCGAGGGAGATATACTCATTAGCGGAAGCATTGACCGAGTTGACGGTTATAATGGGTATATCAGAATTATTGATTATAAAACAGGCAGCAAGTCCTTTAAGATGCCTGATATATTATTTGGATTAAATCTGCAAATGCTCCTTTATCTTTACAGTATTGTAAGGGGCGGAGAATTTCCAAATGCTAAAGCGGGAGGTATTTTATATAAACCCTCAAAACGGGATTTAAACGGAAATTCTCTTGCTATGAACGGACTTTTGCCTGCTGATATGGAATTAGTACGGGCTATGGACAAGGAAATGGAGGGTGAATTTGTCCCGAAATTTTCACTTACAAAGGCGGGAACACCTAAAAAAAGCAGTAGTTATATAAACGGTGATGATTTTGAAAGCATTTTCGATTATTTGGAAAAATGTATGGGTGACACAGGCCGAAAAATTTCTGCCGGCGATATCGCCGTTTCTCCCATAAACGGTCGGGAAAGTGAATCCTGTAAATACTGTGAATACAGTCACATTTGCGGTATTGAAGACAGTTTCATACCAACGGTTGAAAAAATGAGCAACGAAGATGTTTTAAACACTATAAAGGAGGATAACAATGCCGATTGAATTAACAAAAGCACAAAGTGATGCCGTAAATTTTGACGGCAATATCCTCGTGGCGGCGGCGGCAGGCTCGGGTAAAACTGCGGTGCTGGTTGAAAGGGTTGTTAAAAAACTTTGCGACAGTGAAAATCCTATTAGTGCCGACCGACTTCTTATTGTAACCTTTACCAATGCGGCGGCAGCCGAAATGCGTAGCCGAATTGAAAAAAGGCTTGACGAGGAATGTTGCAGAAACCCCCACAACACCGCTCTTTTTATGCAAAAATATCTGCTTAGCAGTGCTAAAATCTGCACCATAGATTCCTTCTGCATTGATTTAGTGCGTGAAAATTTTGAGGTTTTGGATATTTCACCCGATTTTACTATGGTGGACGCATCTTCTCTTAAAACTGTTTATACAAGTGTGATTTCTGAAATTATAGACGGTTTTTTAGAGAAAAAAGACCCTCAATTTACGGAACTTTTAGACCTTGTGGGAAGTGAGTATGACGAGAAAGATTTTGCGGATTTTGTTATAAAACTTTATGAATATTCCCGCCAACTTCCCGACCCTGACAACTGGTATGATTATCTTTGCAGTCTTTATTCAGAGGGTAAATTTAGAGGGGACAATTACTGGGTGGATTATGCTCTTAATAAAGCATTAAATACTGCCGTCACCTTAAAGGAAATGCTTGCAAGGGCGATTGATTTATTAGGTGTTGACGAAAAGGTGACAGATAAGTTTATGCCTGTGTTTATTGAGGCCGGCAACATTTTGCAGGGGTTATATGACGCCTCTTTGACAAAAGATTGGGATACGGTATACTTTACCCTTAAAGATATGTATTTTCCGTCATTGCCTACGGTTAAAGGCTCTAATGATATCCCTGAAATTAAATCGGCTAAGGAAATTTATTCTAATATAAAATCTAATGTGCTTGAAAATTTAAGCGAATTATTCTATGGTGACAGTTTATTTTTTGATGCTCAGTTCAAAAAGATTTATCCCTTAGTTTCCCTATTAAGAGATATTTTAAAGGAGTTTGACAAAAGGGTTTTTGAAGAATTAAAAACTGAAAATATTTTCACCTTCCACAATACCGAGGCTTTGGCTTTGAAACTTTTAACAGGGAAAAACGCCAATGAGTTTTTAGACCTATATGACGAGGTTTGCGTTGACGAATATCAGGACACTAACGACCTTCAAAATATGCTTTTTTATGTACTTTCAAACAGGGATAGCAGACTTTTTGCCGTTGGAGACGTTAAACAAAGCATTTACGGTTTCAGGGGTGCCAATCCCTCTCATTTTTTGGATAAAAAAAGAAGCCATATTGAGGTAGACAAGGCCGAAGCAGGGGAGCCGATTAAGATTATTTTAGGCAATAACTTCCGCTCCAGACCCGAGGTCTGCGATTTTATAAACTATTTTTTCAAACTGTTTATGACCGAAAAAACCGGCGAAATTGTTTATGATGAGGAAGAAATGTTAATTCCGTCAGGCAACTTTTCACCCACCGACTTCCCAAAGGTTTCTGTAAGCATTATTGAAACTAAGGACAGCGAAGAAAAAAATAAGGTTATAGAGGCCCGACAGATTGCCGAGTTTATAAAAACCGTTATGTCCTCAGGCGATGTTATTTCGGATAAAAGCGGCGGCTTAAGAAAAGCAAGGTATTCCGATTTCGCAATTTTACTGCGATCGCTTAAAAACAATGCCGACATTATAACCGAAGAGTTAAGACGGCAGGGCATACCCGTAAACTACTCTAAGGAGGGTTTTTGCGATTTCACAGAAGTCGCGGTTATGCTGTCCCTTTTAAAGGTTATTGATAACCCCACAAACGATGTGGAATTGCTTTCGGTTTTAATGTCCCCCATATTCGGTTTTAGTTCTGAGGAAATGGCAAATATCAGAATCAACTGCAAGGAGGGAAATATCTATTCTGCCGTGATTTTTGCGTCTCATAACGGAAATGCAAAGGCGGTCAGATTTTTGGAATGTATTCAAAAATACCGTTTACTTGCAGTCACATTGTCGGTCCCCGCACTTATTGAAACCTTACTCGAAGAAACCGACTATCTCAACACGGTTTTAGCCTATCCCGATGGGGAAAGACGGAAAAATAATCTTCTGCTCCTCGTAGACTATGCCCAAAGTTATGCATCTTCCTCTAAAAGCAGTGTCGGCGGATTTGTTGACTACATTTTCGAGAAAAGCGAAATGGGTATTAAGTCTGCGGCGTCGGTTGGAAATGATGATACCGTAAAAATAATGACAATCCACGGCTCAAAGGGTCTTCAGTTTCCTGTTTGTATTATTGCAAACACTTCTGCAAAATTCAACGGTACCGACAGTCGAAATAATAATATATATTCCGTTAAACACGGCATCGGTTTTAAGTATTATGACGAAATTGCTAAAACTCGGTATACCACAATCAGCCGTGAAGTAATTAAGGATATTGTCCGTCGGGAGCGTTTGGAAGAGGAACTCAGGCTTTTCTATGTGGCAGTTACGCGTACAAAGGATATTTTGTATATAACAGGCACGGTTTCATCGGCCGAAAAGAAGTCTGCGGAAATTTTGAATAATTTAATCGGTGCCGGCAGTGATATTTCAGCCGATATTTGGCAAAATACCTCTTGCTATCTTGACTGGTTAATGATATCTCTAATGCTTCACCCCGACGGAAAGGTGCTAAGGGGTAACGGCACTTCCCTTATGTGTGCCGACACCGAAAGCCGTGTTAATTTGAAGATTATTGACGGGGGGAGTATTCCTGATTTGGTTGACACCTCAGAAGAGGAATTTGCAGAAGAAAATTCCTTTATAACCGATAAACTTCTTAATAATTTAAAATATGAATATCCCTTTAAAGAATTGTTAAGCCTTAGTTCTAAAACTTCGGTTTCCGCTCTTAGCCATAAAGCACAAAGTGAGGAATTTGACTTCACCTCAAAACCTGCTTTTTTGTCTAAGGACGGCATATCTTCTGCCGGAAAAGGCACGGCAATGCATAAAGTTATGGAGTTTTTCGATTTCAGTAAATGTCAGACCCCCGAAACGGAACTTAAAAGGCTTTTGGAGTGGCAGTATTTAGGGCAAACCGAATTTGATTCGGTTGATATAAACGCTTTAAAAACCTTGTTTGCAAGTGATATTTTTAAACGGATTTTAAAATCAAAACTTGTAAAACGGGAAATGAAGTTTATAACCGAAATCCCCGCAACAAGGATTGACGGTTCTTTGAACGAAAAATTTGCCGAGGAAAAGGTTATTGTTCAAGGTGCGGTAGATATCTGCTTTGAGGAAGAAGACGGAATTGTTATTCTTGATTTTAAAACCGACCGAACCCGCAACCCTGAGCATTTTGTTTCGGCTTATAAAGAACAGTTGGATATTTATGCTATTGCTTGCGAAAAGATATTTAAAAAGCCTGTCAAACAGAAGATAATCTATTCATTCTTTATGTCAAAAGAAATTGAAATCCGTTAAGTTTTCCCACCTTCATTTTGTTGACAGTTTGAAAACTTTAGGGTATAATATTTTTACTGATTTCCGAAAAATAAGGAGAAAATTATGAGTGATTTTATATTATTAACCGATTCTGCTTGCGACCTTAAACCCGAAGTTTTAAACGAATGGGGAGTTAAATTTATTAACCTCAGTTTTCATTTCGAGGGTGAAGAAAAAGAATATTCCAACGACGAAATGGACATTAAGACCTTTTATGACCGTATGAGGAAAGGTGAAACCGCAAAAACCAGTGCAATTAACCCCGAAACCTTTTCCCATAGATTTGAGGAATTATTATCCGAGGGTAGGGACATTTTGTATATCGGTTTTTCCTCGGGGCTTAGCACAACCTTTAATTCCGCAATAATTGCCGCAGATGAATTAGAGGCAAAATACCCCGAGAGAAAAATAATTTGTGTAGATTCACTTTGTGCTTCAGCCGGTCAAGGTCTTTTGGTTTATTTAGCACTCCAAAAGAAAAACGCAGGGGCAACCATTGAGGAAACCGCAAAATTCACCGAGGACAATGTACTTTCTCTTTGCCATTGGTTTACTGTTGACGATTTAGTTTACCTAAAGCGTGGAGGCAGAATTAGCCCAACCGTTGCGATTGTGGGCGGTATTTTGGGAATAAAGCCGATACTTCACGTTGACAATGAGGGTAAACTTGTAAATGTTTCTAAGGTCAGAGGCAGAAAGGCTTCACTTAACGCTTTGCTCGATAAATACGGTGAGTTGGCTGAAAATAAACAAGGCACTGTCTATATTTCCAACGCCGACTGCGATGACGATGTTACTTATCTTAAAACTCAGTTTAAGGAAAGATACAATGCAGGGATTGAAATTGTAACCGATATCGGCCCTGTTATAGGTGCCCATTCCGGTCCCGGCACTATCGCTGTTTTCTTCTTGGGAAAAGAGAGGTAGAAAATGAGTATCAAGGCAGTTCTATTTGATTTAGACGGCACCCTTCTGCCAATGGATCAGGATATATTTGTTAAGGCTTATTTTAAAGGATTAACAGCAAAAATGGCACCCTTCGGCTTCGACCCCGAAAAACTCATAAAGGTAATTTGGGGCGGCACCGAGGCAATGGTTAAAAACAACGGAGAAAAGACAAACGAAAAGGCTTTCTGGGACTTTTTCGCTCGCGTTTACGGTGAAGAAGTCAGAAAATATGAGCCCACCTTTGAGGAGTTTTACAGAATTGAGTTTTCTAAGGTTAAGGATGTTTGCGGTGCCTCACCCGAGCCTGCCGAAATTATTAAGTCTTTAAAGCAAAAAGGTTTAAAGTTGGCACTTGCGACAAATCCGATATTCCCCAAAATTGCAACCGAAAGCCGTATCGGTTGGGCGGGACTTAATAAAGAGGATTTTGAAATTATTACTACATATGAAAACTGCGTTTATTCCAAGCCAAACCCGAAATATTTTTTGTCAATTTCCGAGCGATTAGGAGTTAAACCTGAGGAGTGCCTAATGGTTGGCAACGATGTTGGAGATGATATGCCGGCAAAGGATATAGGTATGCAGGTCTTTTTGCTAACCGAAAATTTAATCAACAAAACCGAAAACGGTATCGACTGCTATCCAAACGGCGATTACGGAAAACTTAAATCGTTTTTAGAGACAATTTAAGGTTAAGGGGAATTAAAATGCAGGAAAAACTCAAAAATTTGCCAAACAGCATAACTGTTATGCGAATGGTGGGTACGGTTTCTTTGTTATTTACAAAACCGATGTCCTTACTGTTTTATATTGTTTACTGCATAACCGGTTTGACCGATGTTTTAGACGGTTTTTTTGCCCGTAAACTTAAGGTTTCCAGTGATTTCGGTGCAAAACTTGACAGTATCGCTGACCTTATGTTTTATTCGGTAATGTTAATATTACTAATCCCGATTTTATGGGATAGGCTCAATAAATCTATATGGTTTGCGGTGCTTATAGCATTAGTGCTTAGACTTACTGCTTATATACTTTCTGCAGTTAAGTATAAAGAGTTTGCTTCCTCTCATACAGTTTTAAATAAAGTTACGGGACTTTGTGTTTTCGCAATACCCTTTATATTACTAACCCCTTATGTGTCGGAAATGTGCTGGATAGTAGCATTTATCGGAATTATCAGTTCATTTGCCGAAATGCTTAGATATATCTAAAACTTAAAGGACTGTGAGTTGCTCACAGTCCTTTAAGTCTAATTTCTTAACATTTTTTCAAAAACAAATTTTCTCAATTTATTAGGTATTATTGCAACAACAAATTGTATTAAAAGGGTTACATAATAATCCCAAAGCGAGATATATCCCGTATCATACACCTTTTTGCGTCCGGATTTATACTTTTTAAAATAAGCAAATCCACCACGTCGCATAAACATATCTTTACCTGTTCTGGCAAAAACCAAGTAATCGTCAACATTGGCACAAACAGCACCGCTCAAAATCATATTTACCCATAACAAGGTGTCTTCCATGAGAAGTGCGTGTTGATAATTACCTGCTTTTAAAACTGTTGATTTCTTATACATTACGGTCATATGATTAAATGCATCACGGCGTTTTTGATACTCTTTAATATCACCGTCATTTAAAGGCACTTTACGAATTGATGTGACTATATTCGGTGTGTCGGTGAATTCTTTTATATGACTTCCGCATATGTCAAGTTTTGGATTGTTTTTGAACATTTCAAGTTGTTTTTCAAAGCGGGTGGGAACAGCAATGTCATCGGTATCCATTCTTGCTACCAATTCATTTTTACAATGCTTAATTCCCTCGTTAAGTGCTCTGCCGAGACCTTGATTTTCCTTGAGAGGAACCCGTTTAATGAGATTGGGATATTTGTTTTCATACTCATCTAATACAGCATATAATTCTTCTGTAAGGGGACCGTCTTCAACAATAACCCATTCGTCAGCAGTAGCAGTTTGAGAAATCAAACTTTCAAAACATTCACGAACATTTTGCGGTTTTTCCTTAAAGTATAACGACAGTAATACTGAGAACTTTTCATTCATACATTTCACTCCTGCTATTTTAAAACAGCAAATACCGTCTGGAACATAATTTTAATGTCGCCAAAGAAACTGAAATTTTTCAAAGCCTCTAAATTATACTTCATCTTTTCGGGAAGAACTTCATTTATGTAGACTTCGTCGGTGTTCTCGGCGGCCTCTAAAAGTCGTTCTTCGTCCTTGTATTTAATGCTTGCTACCGAAGTTATTCCTGCGGGCAAGAGGAGGGTTGCCATCATTTCGTCGGTATAGGCGGCAACATATTTTTCAACCTCAGGTCTTGTTCCCACAAAGGTCATATCACCCAAAAACACATTAAACAGTTGGGGAAGTTCATCAAGTCGGCAACCGCGGATTAGTTTTCCAACCTTAGTAACTCTAGGGTCATTGTTGGTGGTAACCTGTGTGCCTTTTTTCTCGGCATCGGTAACCATTGTTCTGAATTTAAAAATTCTGAAAACTCGGTTGTAGGTCGTAACTCGGCGTTGCCTAAACATAACGGGACCCTTAGAATCAATTTTAATGCAAATTGCCAAAATAAGCATAATAGGGGAACATACAACAATTAAAACCGAAGACACAATAATGTCAAACAATCTCTTTAAAATAAGACTTGCGGTTTTTGAGTTTAGAATGTCATAATACTCTCTAACCGCGTCACTTTGCATATTTTGCGGCAATTCGGACCATTTTTTCATTTGTATCCCCCTCTTAAGAAAGTGCTTTTTTGAAACAATCTATAACATAATCGATTTCCTCGTCTGTCATAGTTGAGTAGAGAGGAAGGGAAATAATATTTGAGTAACGGGCAAAAGCGTTGGGATAATCTTTAATATCAAATCCCCGTTTTTTATAAGCCGATAGCAGGGGAAGTGGTTTATAATGAACATTGGTGGCAATACCGTCCTCTGCCATTTTTACAATTATCTGATTACATTCTTCCCTTGTTTTACCTAAAACATTTACAAGATATAAGTGACAGCAAGAACGGAAGTTATCGCCGTAATGTTTCAAAACGGTAACAGGTAAATCGGCGAATGCCTCGTCATACTTTTTAACAAGTTCCAATCGGCGGTCGAGCATATTGCCGTAACGTCTGAGTTGTGCCAAACCGAGAGCCGCCATAATGTCGGTCATATTGCATTTATAATATGGTTCAACAATATCATATTCCCAGTTGCCAAGCCCCGTTTTAGACAGTGCATCCTTAGTTTGTCCGTGAAGGGAAAGAAGCATAAACTGTTTGTAAATATACTCGTTATCAATTCCGTCAATAGTTTTCCAAACAGAAGCACCGCCTTCGGCAGTTGTAAGATTTTTAACTGCGTGGAAAGAGAAGTTGGTAAAATCGGCAAAAGAACCTGAGGGTTTTCCGTTTTTACGGGCACCAAAAGAATGGGCACCGTCTGCCACAACGGCTATTCTGCCCATTTTTTCCTGAATTTCGTTAGAGGGCTTAAATAAAGCCTTTTTTCTATGAACAATATCATAAATTCGGTCATAATCGCAGATAACACCGCCGAGATCAACAGGAATAATCGCCTTGGTTTTTTCGGTTATTTTAGTTTCCAACTTATCATAATCCATTTCAAGAGAATCTTTACCGATATCCACCAAAACAGGTGTTGCACCCACATGGCAAATAACACTGGCAGATGCAGTGTAGGTGTATGCAGAGGTGATGACCTCGTCACCGGGACCTATGCCTAAAATTCTGAGAGACATTTCGGCACAGGCAGTCTGAGAATTAAGACAAACCGCCTTTTCGGTACCGCAGTATTCAGCAATTTTTTCTTCGAAAAGTTTTGTTTTCGGGCCTGTTGTTATCCAACCGCTTTTAAGTGTATCAACAACCTCGCGAATTTCTTCTTCGCCTATATCGGGTGGTGAATACGGTATTTTCATTTTAAATTCCTCCATAGGAAAATATTTACAACTATATAATAACATATTTCGCCGTAAAAAGCAAATATTTAATATAAAGTTACAGCATTGTCATTCAATAGACGGAATGTTTTCGACAATAGTTTCAGAATTATTAAGAAGCCGTCCGTAAATAAATGTGTTTTTATATATGATTTCCGCAAGCCAATCGTTAATACATTCGCCCTTAATTCTCCATTTCCAGTTATCTCCGAGGGTGGAGGGTGTATTTATTCTTCCCCTTGAATCAAGACCGATAATGTCGCCTATGGTTAAAATGCAGGTATCCGCCACCGACATCAATGCAACCTTCATCATAGCCCAATTAAGATTTAAACTGTTCGGGCAGTTTAAATAGAGTTTTGCGGTTTCAACTTCGGGCTTTGAGGCAGAGGTTGTCCAACCGAGGATAGTGTCGTTATCGTGGGTTCCGGTATAAACCACACAGTTTTTATCAAATTTGTGGGGCAGATAGTTGCTTTCAAGGGAGGGGTCAAAGGCAAACTGCAAAACCTTCATTCCGGGAAAACCTGTTGCCTTTAACATTTTAAGCACGGCAGGGGTAAGATAGCCTAAATCCTCTGCGATAATCGGTAAATCCACGCCGAATTCCTCTTTGAGTGCGTCAAAAAGTGCAATATCGGGTCCCTTTTGCCATTTGCCGTTTTTGGCATTTTCGTCGCCATAGGGAATTGCGTAATATGATTCAAATCCTCTGAAGTGGTCAATGCGAACGGTGTCATATTTTTTTAAAGCACTTCCGAGATATTTTTTCCACCAAGAATAGCCGTCTTGCTTCATAAGTTTCCAATTATAAATAGGATTGCCCCAAAGTTGACCCTCGTCACTAAAGGCATCGGGAGGGCAACCGGCAACAACCGTGGGAACCAAATCTTCATCAAGTAAAAACTGCTTCGGATTGGTCCAAACATCGCAGGAATCGTATGCCACGTAAATAGGAATATCACCGATTACGGTAATTCCGTTATCGTTGGCATATTTTTTTAATTCTTGCCACTGCTCATAAAATTTAAATTGAACAAATTCGTAAAACAAAATATCCTTTTGATAATCTGATTTTGCCTTGTTTATATAGGTAGTTTCCCGCATTTTTAAGGGTTTATCCCACTCATACCAAGGAATATCGTTATTTGCGTTTTTTAGTGCCATAAAGAGGGCATAATCTTGGAGCCAATATGCATTTTCCTCGCAAAACTGCTCATAATCCTTGTTCGGCACAAAGTTTTTAAACGCCAAACGCAATAATTTTAAGCGGTTTTCATAAAGTTTTCCGTAATCAATAGACTCCGGGTCATCACCGAAATCAAAACTGTCAGCCTCTTTTTCGGTCAACAGTTTTTCGTGGATCAACTGCTCAATATCAATGAAATAAGGATTTCCCGCAAAGGAAGAAAAGGACTGATAGGGGGAATCACCGTAGTTAGTGGGATTAAGGGGCAGTATTTGCCAATGACTTTGTCCCGCTTTTTTTAAAAAGTCAACAAAGCGTTTTGCCTCCTTACCCAAAGTTCCTATACCGTATTTTGAAGGTAGGGAAAATATCGGCATTAAAATTCCGCAAGTTCTCATAATAACTCCTTAGTTTAGGCTGACGAGAGTCGAACCCGTCACGCCTGACATTTGAATAATTTTGTTCTAACTTGTCTCATCACTTGTAATACGTCAGTATAACTGCGTTCTTCGACTTCGCCAGAATCAAAATTCTTCTAAATGGCAGGTCGAAGAGTTTGTGTCTCCGCCTTTTTTCGTCCTGCGAAGTCACGAATTTGCAGGAATACTTGTCGTATTTCAAAAATGTGTGCAAAGCCGACGGGAAAAGGCGTGAACCCAAACCGTAACGAGTTCGATTCTCGTCAGCCTAACTTAACCTCCATCCAAAGTTTTTCGTAGTGACTTCTGATTTCGGGGTCAATATCGTGGAAATACTGTGTATTTTTCTTAACCTCATCACTTGGATACAAAATGGGGTCATCTTTATAAGTATATTCCTCGTTGTCAATAACAGAAGTGTTGGGGGAAGCATAACAAATATATTCAGCGTTTGCCAAAGCAACCTCGGGCTCTAAAAGGAAGTTAATATACATCATAGCCGCTTCAAAGTTCTGTGCGGTTTTGGGAACGCAAATTGAGTCAACAAAGATGTTTGTGCCTTCTTTCGGGTAAACAAACTCCAAATCGTCGTTGGCTTCCTTCATTATGTAGAAATCGCCTGCATAATAAGGAGCAAGGGCAGCATTTCCCGATTCCATTTTATTGAATACCTCATCCATAACACGGGCTTGTAAAACAGAATTTTGTTGTTTCAGTTTGTCGGCGGCTCTGTTCCAGTCATCTTTGCTTAAACTGTTAATATCAATGCCCAAAGCAAACTGTGCAATGGCAAAGGCGTCTCTGGAATTGTTAAAGGTCAAAATATTGCCTTTATAACGGCTGTCAAACAAAGTCTCCCAACTGTCGGGTGCTTCTTCAACCATGGTTTTATTGTATATAAGTCCCACCATACCCACATTGTACGGTACAGAATACTCATTGTTGGGGTCAAAAAACAGATCTTTATATTCGTCGGCAATGTATGAATAATTGGAAATTTCCGAAAAATCCAACTTTAGGAGTAAATCTTCTCTAATCATTCTTTGAATCATATAATCAGATGGTATGATTATATCATAAGCCGAAGAACCTGCTTTGATTTTGGCATACATTTCTTCGTTGCTTTCAAAATTGGTGTAATTAACCTTAATACCTGTTAATTTTTCAAAAGCGGCGTTAACGTCAATAGCATCGTCTTCGCCCAAAGACAGATATTCACCCCAGTTATAAACGTTAAGAGTTGTACCCGCCAAATCACGGCCGTAATCTCCCACAACTTCTATGTTGGTGTTTTTAAGTTTCCGACTCATTATAGAAACACCGGTCATGGTTCCCACTATCGCAACACAAACAATAGCCGAAAGAGCCTTCATAAGTCTCGGTTTTAACTTTGATTTTTGGCTTTCACTTCGGGACAGATTAACTAATATTAAGAGCACCAAAACCGTTAAGAAAATTATGGTTGAAAGTGCATACATCGTGGGTTTAACCGTCTTTTTAGTCATTGAATATATGCGAATGGGCAGTGTTTGGAAAGAGGGTCCCGATGTGAAATAACTGATAACAAAATCGTCAAGAGACAGGGTGAAAGACATAATAAATCCTGTGAATATTCCGGGGTAAATTGCAGGAAGCACAGATTTAAAAAACGCCTGCAGGGGAGTGCAGCCCAAATCCTCCGCCGCTTCGGACAGATTGGCATCGGTCTGTTTAAGTTTCGGCAAAACGTTCAGTATTACATAGGGCAGGTTAAAGGTTATATGGGCACAAAGAATGGTGCCGAAATTGAGGGATTCTTTTCTGCCGATTATACTTGCAATGGAAACAAACAAGAGCATAAGGGAAAAGCCCGTAACGATTTCGGGGGTCATCATGGGAATATTGGTAACAGTAGTCAAGGTGCTTTTAAAGGCACCTTTCTTCATTTTATAAATAGCAACCGCAGTTACAGTACCTAAAACCGTTGCAATGAGAGCGGATAAAATGGCCAAAACAAGAGTGTTTTGAAGAGCGGTTATAGATTCGCTGTCATACAGTAACTGCTCGTACCATTTAAGTGAAAATCCCTCAAAAACCGAGGTGCTTTTGGAACTGTTAAAGGAAAATAGGGTCATTACCAAGAGGGGAGCATACAAAAACAGAAGCATTAAGCCGATAAAAACTCCGCGGAGTATTTTCATATCATAATACCCCCTTTGTCAGAATCACCGAATTTGTTCATTATTGCGGTGCTTATTATAATAAGTATCATAAGCACAAGAGACATTGCGGCACCCAAAGGATAATTAGGTATTTTAAACTGGGTTTCAATGATATCACCCACCAAAAGAATCATTCCGTTACCTAATTTTTGAGAGATATAAAAGGTACTGATTGAGGGGACGAAAACCATAGTTATTCCTGACAATACGCCCGGAAGACTAAGGGGCAGAATTACCCTTTTTATCTTTGAAAGTGCATTGGAGCCTAAATCACCCGCAGCCTCTAAAAGAGAATTGTCAATCTTGGAGATGGTGGTGTAAATCGGCAGAATCATATAGGGAATAAAGTCATAAACCATACCCAAGATTACCGCTGCCGGCGTTCCCATAAATTTAACACTTTCAAAACCCAACAGGTTAAGCAGACGGTTCAAAACGCCGTTATTATCTAAGATAACGGTCCACGAATAGGTTTTGATAAGTAAATTCATCCACATGGGAAGCATTACAAGAAGTATCATCATCTTCTGGGAATTGATGGAAGTTTTGGTTAAAAAATAGGCAAAAGGATATGAAAGAACAAGACAGATTAAGGTTGCAATCAAAGCGTAAACAATTGACCTTACAAATTCGTCTTTATAAAATGCTAAATCATAAATGTTTTGAAGAGAAAATCCGCCGGCACCGTCCGAAAAAGTGTAATAAATTACAATAAGTAAGGGCACAATTATAAAAATTGCCGACCAAACGAGACAGGGCAGATTTAACATTCTTTTTCCGAGGGTTATGTTCATTCTGCCAATTCCTCCGCCATTTCATTCATTTCGTACATTTCTTCACTATAGGTAGAATAATCGCCGTAAAGTCCCGAATATTCGCTCTTTTTCATAATATGAATAGCGTCGGGCTCAATGAAAAGTCCTACCTTATCGTCAACAAAATGCTCGTCGGTGGTTTGAATCATCCATTTAAAACCGCCGATATCAACAATGATTTCATAATGAACGCCCAAAAAAGCAACTGAGGTTACAATCCCTGTAAGTTGACCTTTTTCCACGGGAACAATGTCAACATCCTCAGGACGGACAACCACGTCAACCAATTCGTCGGCTTCAAAACCCTTATCAAGACATTCAAATTCCGTGCCGGAAAACTCAACCAAATAGTCTTTGAGCATTTTACCGTCAAGAATATTTGATTCGCCTATAAAATCGGCAACAAAGGCGTTAATCGGCTCGTTATAAATATCCTGAGGGGTGCCGATTTGCTGAATTTTACCGGCGTCCATAACAACAACCCTGTCAGACATAGTTAGTGCTTCCTCTTGGTCGTGGGTTACGAATATAAAGGTAATTCCCAACTGTTGCTGAATTTTCTTAAGTTCCTTTTGCATATCCTTGCGAAGTTTCAAGTCGAGGGCGGCAAGGGGCTCGTCAAGAAGCAAAACCTTAGGGTGGTTTGCAATGGCACGGGCAATGGCAACACGCTGTTGTTGACCGCCTGAAAGTTTATCAATACTACGTTTTTCAAGGCCTGTCAGGTTGACAAGTTTCAGCATTTCCTCAACCTTTTCCTTAATTTCCTTTTCCTTCATTTTTTTAACACGAAGCCCAAAGGCAACATTTTCATAAACGTTTAAATGCGGAAACAGTGCATATCGCTGAAAAATGGTGTTAACCTGCCTTTTATATGCAGGCACACCGTTGATTTTATTATTTTCAAAGATAACATCACCCTCATCAGGCTCTAAAAAGCCTGCGATTATTCTGAGGGTTGTGGTTTTTCCGCAACCTGAAGGCCCTAAAAAGGTGATAAACTCTTTGTCTTTAATGTCAAGATTGATGCCGTCGAGGATTTTTTCTCCGTCGAAACTGAGTGAAATGTTTTTAAGTTCAACAATATTTCCGTTTTTCACTTAAAAATACCCCCTTAAATATAAAAAATAACCAGACTAAAATATACAGCAAAAACCATTAAATGTCAAGATAATTTCGCACTTTTTCGGCACATATCAGCAATTTTTTTGTTAGATTTTTTATAATCTCCGTTTTTCTCCTGTTTTCTCGAAAATGCTCCGTTTTACTCGGTTTATATTTTTAACAGTAATCTGCGTTTTTCTGCGGTGAAACCGAAAACTTTTGTATTATAAATATTAACAAAATTTTTGTTGCCAGCGATTGGCTTTTGTGATATAATAATTGAAATTATGTTATATTGGATTATTGTGCTTTGGCGGTGATTATTTGAAAATTTTGGGTATTGACCCCGGATACGCTACTGTGGGTTACGGCATTGTGGAAACGGACGGTTTTAGATTTTCCGTTTTAGGTTACGGTGCCGTTACAACTGAGCCCGATTTATCCTTTCCTCAGAGGCTTAAACTCATATATGACGATATTATCACGCTGATTGAAAAATATCAACCGGAGGAACTTTCAATTGAAAGACTTTATTTCAATACAAACACCACCACCGCCATTGATGTTGCCCAAGCAAGAGGCGTTATTGTAATGGCGGCATACTGTAAAGGTTTAACAGTTAACGAATACACACCCTTGCAGGTGAAACAGGCGGTTACGGGATACGGCAAGGCGGAAAAAAGGCAGGTTATGGAGATGGTCAAGAACCTTTTATCCCTAAAGTCGGTTCCCAAGCCCGACGATACTGCCGACGCATTGGCACTTGCTATATGCCACGGTCATAATGCCGGTTCAGGCGTTTCGAAGATTTTAAGAAGGGAGCAGACAAAATGATTGCAACACTCAGAGGGAAGTTATTGTATACCGATGCAAATTCCTTAATTGTAGAATGCGGCGGCGTGGGTTTTAGGTGTATTACCACCTCGGCGACATTGTCTGCACTGTCAAGTATCGGTGATGAGGTTTTTCTTTATACATATATGGCTGTGCGTGAGGATGCAATGGACTTGTTCGGCTTTGCAAGTATAGAGGAAATGGAAGCCTTTAAAATGATTATTTCGGTAAACGGAGTGGGTCCTAAAATCGGCATTGCTCTACTCTCGGAATTTGCTCCAAACCAACTTTATCTTTATATCGGCTCCAACGACCCTAAAGCCTTGACCTCTGCCGGCGGAGTCGGCATAAAATTGGCACAGAGAATTGTCTTAGAACTTAAAGATAAGGTGGAAAAAATCGGATACATAAGCACCGCTGATTTAAAACCTGTTAAGAAACCTCAAAAATCTGTGTCTGACGAGGCAATTGCCGCCCTTATGTCATTGGGTTATAATAAGGGCGAGGCTTCTTTGGCGGTTGGCAAAATTGAGGAAGACCTACCCACAGATAAACTCATTAAAGAAGCATTAAAACTTTTGTCAAGGGGGCTTTAATTAAATGATAAACGAAGAAATGGATTTTGAAAACCGAATAGTTTCCCCCGATTATGATTATAAAGAGGATGAGGCTGAACTGTCCCTTAGACCTAAAACCCTTAATGACTATATCGGTCAGGATAAGGTGAAGGACAATCTTAGGATTTATATCACCGCCGCAAAACAGCGTAATGAAACCTTAGACCATTGCCTGCTTTACGGTCCTCCGGGACTCGGTAAAACCACCCTTTCGGGTATTATTGCAAGGGAAATGGGGGTTAATCTCCGTGTAACCTCCGGTCCTGCTATTGAAAAACAGGGGGATTTGGTTGCAATTTTAACCTCTCTTGAAGAGGGGGACGTGCTGTTTATTGACGAGATTCACCGCCTTTCCCGCAATGTTGAGGAAATTCTTTATCCTGCTATGGAGGACTTTTCCCTTGATATTATAATAGGAAAGGGTCCTTCTGCCCGTTCCATCAGAATTGACGTGCCAAAGTTCACATTGGTGGGTGCCACAACCCGCTCGGGTCAGTTGACCGCCCCTTTGAGGGACAGATTCGGTGTTTTGCTCCGTTTGGAACTTTACACCCCGGAACAGTTGGCGGAAATCATTAAGCGCTCTGCGGGAATTTTGGGTATTGCCATTGATAATGAGGGTGCTTTGGAAATTGCTTCCCGCTCCCGAGGAACACCCCGAATTGCCAACCGACTGCTAAAAAGAGTGCGGGATATTGCCCAGGTTGAGTTCCAAGGTGTTATCAACGAAGAAACCGCCCGAAAGGCTTTGGAAAGATTTGAAATTGATGAATTGGGACTTGACGATTTTGACCGCAAAATGCTTGAAACAATTATAAAGAATTACGGTGGCGGTCCTGTGGGACTTGATACTCTGGCGGCGGCTTTAGGCGAAGAATCCGTTACTATTGAAGACGTATATGAGCCATATTTAATGCAGTTGGGATTTTTGTCCCGCACCGCAAGGGGCAGATGCGTTACAAAACTTGCCTACGAACATTTAGGGTTACCTTTTGACGGTCAGGTAACTCAGCAATCTATGTTTTAAAGGAAATTTTAATGAGAAGTGTAGAAAACTTTAGAGATTACGAACTAATTGACGCCGATAGCGGCGAAAGGCTCGAACGTTGGGGAGATATAATCCTAATTCGACCCGACCCGCAAATAATTTGGTCGGGTCAAAGGAAAGACCCACGTTGGTTTAGTCCCCACGCCATATATCACCGCTCCAATTCAGGGGGCGGATATTGGGAAAGATGTAAAAACGTTCCCGATGTTTGGAGCATAAAATTTGAGGATTTAACCTTTAGACTAAAACCCATGGGTTTTAAACACACAGGTCTTTTCCCCGAACAGGCGGTTAATTGGCAGTTGGCAAAGGATTTAATCGAGAAAGCAAACCGACCTGTTTCTGTGCTTAACCTTTTTGCGTATACAGGCGGAGCTACGGTTGCCTGCCTTAGTGCCGGGGCTAAGGTCACCCACGTTGATGCATCAAAAGGTATGGTGCAGTGGGCAAAGGAGAATGCTGCGGCATCGGGACTTGCAGGCGGTGAAGTTCGCTGGCTTGTGGACGATTGCTTAAAATTTGTTAAAAGAGAAATCAGAAGAGGAAACAGGTATGATGCCATAATAATGGACCCCCCGTCTTACGGTAGAGGTCCCAACGGCGAGGTCTGGAAGTTGGAACAGCAGTTAACCGAACTTTTGACCGAAACGGGTAAATTACTGTCGGAGGATGCTTTGTTTTTCTTCCTCAATTCCTACACCGGAGGGCTTTCTTCCACCATTCTCGATTATATGGTTAAAAATTACGTTGTGAAAAACCGTGAGGGCAACGTGTTTACCGACGAAATAGGTTTACCGATTACTAAAAAGGGAATTAGTATGCCCTGCGGAAATACAACTGTTTGGATGAAGGATAATGGATAGTATTATTGAAATAAAAAATGTCAGTTACGAATACAGTAATCAAGACGAAGAGGGTGTCTCCTATACCGCAGTAAATAATCTTTCTTTAAACATCGAAAGGGGAAGTTTTACTGTTATTTTAGGTCATAACGGCTCGGGTAAATCCACCCTTGCAAAAATGCTCAACGGTCTTTATAAACCGACTTTCGGCGATATTTTCGTTGACGGTATTAACACCCGTGACGAGGAAACCGAAATTGAGGTTAAACGCCGTGTGGGTATGGTGTTCCAAAACCCCGACAATCAACTTATCGCCTCCATTGTTGAGGAGGATGTGGCATTCGGTCCCGAAAATTTGGGACTTGAACCGCCCGTTATCAGGGAAAGGGTAAAAAATGCCCTTAAAGCCGTTGGTATGGAAGAGTATGCCAATTCCACACCCCACCGACTCTCAGGCGGACAAAAGCAGAGGATTGCCATTGCCGGAATTATTGCAATGGAGCCCGAGTGTTTAGTGTTGGACGAGCCTACCGCTATGCTCGACCCAAAGGGCAGAAGAGAGATAATTTCCACTCTGCATAAGTTGAATAAAGAAAAGGGTATTACCGTAATTCTGATTACCCACTATATGGAAGAGGCGGAAAATGCAGACCGTGTTCTTGTTATGAATGACGGTGAGATTATTAAAGACGCAACTCCTAAAGAGGTATTTGCGGATGTTGAACTTTTGAAATCCGTGGGACTTGATGTTCCCCAAACCACCGAACTTTTATATAATCTTCAAAAAAGCGGATTCGGCGTTAACACAAATGTTATTTCAATAATCGATACTGCTAAAGAAATAGCAAAAGCACTCAGAAAGGAGTAAATTCTTGGCAATTTTAGAGGTTAGGAACCTGACCCACACCTATTCGGGTAACACACCCTTTATAAACGATGCCGTAAGCGATGTTTCGTTTAAGATAAACAAGGGTGAAATTATCGGCATAATCGGTCACACGGGTTCGGGAAAATCCACACTTGTGCAACATTTAAACGGTTTGTTAAAGCCCACAAAGGGAAGCGTGTTTATTGAAAATGAAAATATATGGGATAACCCGAAGGAAATCAGAAAAATTCGCTCAAAGGTAGGGCTTGTTTTTCAATATCCCGAATATCAACTCTTTGAAGAAACTGTTTTCAAGGATATTGCTTTCGGTCCCTCAAATATGGGAATTAGCGGTGAAGAACTAACTAAAACCGTCCTTGAAACCTGCGAAATCGTGGGTGTGAAGTCGGAATTTTTGGAAAAATCACCCTTCGACCTTTCGGGCGGTGAAAAACGCAGAGTTGCCATTGCCGGTGTTATGGCAATGAAACCTCAGGTTATCGTTTTTGACGAGCCCACCGCAGGTCTTGACCCAAAAGGCAGGGAGGATGTTGCGAATATTATTCAAAACTACCGCAAGGCCACCGATGCTACCGTTATAATAATTTCCCACAGTATGGAGGATATGGCAGAGGTTGCGGATAAAATTCTTGTTATGAATGAGGGAAAACTTGCTTTCTATGATACACCGAAAGAGATTTTTTCTAAAGAAACGGAACTTTCCGAAATGGGTCTTAACGTCCCAATAGTTACAAGGGTTTTCGGCGAACTTGAAAAAATGGGTATTAACATTCCCTATAAACCCCTGACAGTCGGTGATGCGGTTAAACTTCTTGAAGATTTGAAAGGGGGAAATGGGTAATGCTTAAAGATATAACTTTCGGCCAGTATTACGATGCCAAATCTCCCGTTCATCGGTGTGACCCAAGGGTGAAAATCCTTTTGATGTTTGCTTTTATTGTTTTTATCTTTGTCTCCCAAAACGGCTTTGCACTTATGCTCTCTGCAGTTTCTGTTTTGTTTGTTCTGCTGATTTCAAAAGTCCCCATGAAACTCTTTTTTAAGAATTTAAAGGCAATTTGGTTTATTTTGGTATTCACGGCGGTTATCAACCTGTTTTACAGTACAAGCGGTACGGTTCTGTTAGAGTTTTGGAAAATTAAGATTACCACAGGCGGTGTTGACCGTGCTTTGTTTATGGCTACCCGTATTGTTTTGCTTATTCTAATCAGTTCGGTACTTACTTATACCACCACACCCAACAGTTTGACCGATGCTATTGAAAGCCTGCTGTCACCCCTTAAGTATATCGGACTTAAAAACGGTGTTCACACCTTTGCGATGATGATGACCATAGCCCTCAGATTTATACCAACCCTCATTGAAGAGGCAGAAAAAATTATGAACGCCCAAAAGGCAAGGGGAGCCGACCTTGAAAACGGCAAGTTGGTGGAACGTGTAAAGGCTTTGATACCAATCCTTATACCCTTGCTCATTTCTTCGGTTAGACGAGCCTACGAACTTGCCGAGGCTATGGAATGCCGTTGCTACAACGGGGGCGAAGGAAAAACCCGAATGAAACAGTTGCACATGGGAGTTACAGATATATTTGCATTCGTATTTATCGGGATTTACATTTCGGGAATTATAATTTTAAATATATTTCTTTAAGGTCGGTTTATGAAACGAATACTGCTTACATTATCTTATAACGGCACAAACTATCACGGCTGGCAACGGCAACCCAACGGGATTACCGTTCAGGAAACTTTGGAAAACGGACTATTCAAGGTTTTAGGTGTTAAAACCCCTGTGCAGGGTTGCAGTCGCACCGATGCGGGAGTTCACGCAAGAATGTTCTGTTGCCACTTTGACTGTGCCGATAATATTCCGAAGGATGCCTTTTTAAGGGGTCTTAACAGCGTTTTACCTAATGATATTGGGGTTTTAGACTGTAAGACTGTCTGTAATGATTTTCACGCAAGGTTTAACGCAAAGGGCAAAACATACATTTACAATATTTATAACAGCGGCGTAAAAGACCCGTTTTTAATGCCCTTTGTTTGGCAGATCGAAAGACCTCTTAACATAGACCGAATGAACAACTTTTGTAAAAGTATTGTTGGCACCCACGATTTTTACGGTTTTTCCTCCTCGGGAAGAACGGTGGAAGATACTGTCAGAACGGTTACTCGGTGTGAGACCGAGAGGGACGGCGATTTTATTAAACTTAAAATCACCGCAGACGGTTTTTTATACAATATGGTAAGAATTATTGTGGGCACCGCTGTGGAAATTTCCGACGGACGGCTTGAAGAGAATTGTGCTAACGAAGTATTCGTAACTAAGAACAGAGAAAATGCAGGGATAACCGCACCTCCCCAAGGTTTATTTTTAGAAAAAGTTTATTACTGATTTCAAGGTGATATAATGCCACGTTATAAAAAGAAAAAACACAATAGATTTTTTAATCCGCCTCAAAAAAGTGTTAAAAAGGCAAAAAAAAATTCCTATATTGACGAAAATATAGAAATGACTCCCGCAAAGCCCCCCAAAAAGGAAAAGACCAAAGAGAATATCCGTGTTATTTCAGGTAAAAAGGGTCAAAAAACCAAAAAGTTTAAATTCTTTGGTTTTGCCCTTGCAATACTATTCGTAATTGTACTTGTTTTTCAAACCGTAATGCCGGCAGGTGTCTTTCAAACTCTTATAAACTTAGTTGCCACAGCGGGAAGCGGAAGTTACCCCATTGCGGTTTCAGGCGGTGAAACCCTTAGCGTTGTAACTGTGGGAAATTATTATTATGTTTTGACCGATACCCATATTTCTGCATATTCTTCAGCAGGTAAACAACTGTTTTCGCAGTCTCACGGTTTTGAGAAGCCTGTAATTACTGTGTCAAAGGCAAAGGCTCTTATTTACGGTGTGGGCAGTCATGAATATATGATATTTGACCCATCGGGGCTTAAGAATTCAGCCGAAACAGAAAATGAAATCATTTGCGGTGCAGTTTCCGATTCGGGAGTTTACGCTTTGGTTACCTATTCTTCAAACTATGCCTCTCAGGTTAATGTTTACAGTAAACGCCACAAGGAAGTTTATAAATGGTTTTCTGCTAATGATACGGTAAACAATGTTGCATTATCTTCAAACGGAAAAAAACTTGCGGTTTCCACCTATAATTCTTCTTCGGGAGTTTTTAATTCCACATTTAATATTTTAAACTATAAATCAGCCACACCTGAATTCACGGAAACTTATGACAATACCCTTATTTACGGTATTAAAGACAGTAATAAATCGAGTGTTGCGGTAATAAAATCTAACGGTGTGGATTTTGTTAAGTGGCATAATAAAAATGTCACCCCCTACAAGGAGGATTATTCCATTTCGTTTTTCCGACAAAGCAGTTCATATAACGTTGCCGTTTTCAACCGTGAAAGCGATAGCACAGATAACAAAATTGTACTTCTGTCAAAGAGCGGCAAACTGAAATATACGGTAAAATACAGCGGTGCAATTAACGATATTTGTGTTAAAGGCAGGAATATTTACTGTTTGGCCGACACGGGCATTACCGTTTTGGATTTTGAGGGTAACATTAAGACGGTGTCGGTTTACGGATTTGGCGGTGTAGGTTTGCACGTTATATCGGCCAATGTGGCAGTTGTTGTCACCGATAATGATATATTCCGTGTTAAAACTAATGAAGAGGGATGATTAAATGAGTATTATCATTGATTTAATTGCCATAGGAATTATAGTGTTATTTGCCATTCTTTCGGCAAAAAAAGGTTTTGTGAGAAGTCTTATTGAGGTTGTCGGATTTATTTTGGTTATGCTTTTTGCTGTTAACGTAAGCCCTGCTTTAGCAGACAAAACCTATGATAAATTTGTGGAGCCATCTATTATCGGCCCCCTTGAAAATGTTAATTTTGAAAACATCAATACTGCTGCAGAAATTCCCGCTTTACCAAAAACGGTTTCGGCTTTGTTAGGTGATAATTTTAACCTTTCTGCTTTTAAAGAAATAATTTCGGAAAACATATCAAAGGGTGTCACAGATGCCGTAACCATCGCTTCGCAGCAGGCTGTAAAACCTGTGGTCACAGATATTTTATCCCTGCTTTACACGGTTATTATATCGGTTGTTTTACTTTTTGTCGTTAATATCTTAGCAAAATTTATAAATAAAATCTTTTCATTTAGTATTATAGGAAAAGCAAACAGAATATTGGGAGCACTGTTGGGAGTTATTAAAGGCATTGTAATTGTCAGTGTTTTTTGCACTGCAATATCCCTGCTTTTATCTATTTCCCCTGCAGGTTTTTGGATTTTCACTCCAAGTGCGGTTGCAGGCTCTGTAATAATAAAAATGCTTACCTTTAAAATGTAATTTTTAGTTTTCCAAGGAGTTTTAAAAACAATGATGAAACTTTGTTCCAAATGCAAAAAAAGACCGGCGGTCGTATTTATGTCGGATATGTCCAACCCAAACGCCGAGCCTAACGGACTTTGCCTTGTTTGTGCAAAGGAATTGGGTATTAAACCTGTTGACGATATGCTTAAACGGATGAATATATCCGATGAAGATATTGAGGAGATGAGCGACCAATTTATGGATTTAATGTCCTTAGACGAGATGGACGATGCTTCTTTAAACGATGAAACATTTGATTTGGGAACTACTCCCGCAATGCCCTTGTTCAATAAGATTTTCGGAAGTATGGCAGGTAACGGCGAAGAAAAAACCGCCGAAAAGACCGAAAAAGGCAAGGAAAAGGACAAACAGAAGAAGAAAAAACGCAGATTTTTAGAGCAGTATTCCACCAATTTAACCCAAAAGGCAAAGGACGGTAAGATTGATATTATTATCGGCCGTGATAAGGAACTTTACAGAACCATTCAAATTCTTTCCCGCCGAAGTAAAAATAACCCCTGCTTAATCGGTGAGCCGGGTGTTGGCAAACCCGCCATTGCCGAAGGGTTGGCTTTGCAGATAGCAAACGGCAATGCTCCCGCAAGACTTTTAGATAAGGAAATATATCTTTTAGACCTTACGGGTCTGGTTGCCGGCACTCAGTTCAGAGGTCAGTTTGAAAGCCGTGTTAAAGGTCTTGTGGACGAAATAAAAGAGGCAGGCAACATTATTCTCTTTATTGATGAAATTCATAATTTAGTGGGAGCAGGGGACTCCGCCGAGGGAAGTATGAATGCGGCAAACATTTTGAAACCCGCCCTTTCCCGAGGTGAAATTCAGGTTATCGGTGCCACCACATTTAAAGAATACCGCAAATATATTGAAAAGGACGCTGCTCTTGAACGCCGTTTCCAACCCGTAACTATTGAAGAACCGTCTTTGGCAGAGGCTGAGGAAATTTTGATGGGTGTGAAATCTTATTATGAAGGTTTCCACAGCGTCACGATTCCGGACAGCATTGTTAAAAAATGCGTTATTTTGTCCGAAAGATACGTTACAGACAGATATTTGCCCGATAAAGCCATTGACCTTTTGGATGAGGCTTGTGCTTGTGCCAGCCTTGAAAACAAGGATATTGACAAACTTTATTTAGCCAATAAAAAGGTTGCGGAATGCTCAATTAAACTTGAAGAATTAGAGGCAGAGGTGGAAAATCCCGATTATGAAAACTTAGCCTTAGTTAAATCAAACCTTGAAAAGTATAAAAAAGAGTCGGAAGATTTGTGTCAAAAGGTTTCCGATATAACCGTAACCGATATGGATGTTGCCAAGGTTATTGAACTTTGGACGGGAATTCCCGCAACAAAAATTCAGGAAAGCGATCTTAAAAAATTAAGCAATTTGGAAAACGAACTAAATAAAAAAATAATCGGTCAAAGCGAGGCCACAAAACTGGTTGCCGCCGCAGTTAAAAGGGCAAGGGTTAAGACAAATGCAGTAAACCGACCGGCATCATTTATTTTCGTCGGTCCCACCGGTGTTGGTAAAACTCAACTTGTTAAGGTCCTTTCAGAACAGTTATTCAGCACTCCCGAAACCCTGATCCGTCTTGATATGTCGGAATTTATGGAGAAACATTCCGTGTCCCGTATTATCGGAGCACCTCCCGGATACGTTGGCTTTGATGAGGCAGGTCAGTTGACAGAAAAGGTTAGACGAAAGCCCTACAGCGTTGTTTTGTTTGACGAGATTGAAAAGGCACACCCCGATGTTTTAAATATTCTTCTCCAAATTTTGGATGAGGGCAGAATTACCGACGCACAGGGTAGAACGGTTAATTTTGAGAATACTGTTATTGTTATGACCTCAAATGCGGGTAGTGACAGAAGTGACAGTCTTTTGGGATTCGGCAAAACCGTGTCTCAGGCATCTAAGGAAAAAGCGTTAAAGGCACTTGAGGAATTCCTGCGTCCCGAATTTATCGCCCGTGTTGACGAAATTGTTGTATTCTCACCCCTAAGTAAGGAATCTCTTGCTAAAATTTCTGCTTTGATGCTTGATGAATTGGCAGATGCATTAAAAGAAAAACTGATTAACTTTAAGTATACAAAAGAACTTTGCGACTATTTGGCAGATAAATGTGAAGGTTCCAAACGGGGTGCCAGAGAACTGAGAAACATTATCCGCAGAGAGATCGAAACCGAGGTAGTGGATAGAATTATTGAGGCTGATGAGGGTAATATCAGCGAAATTTCCGTTACTGCCGACGAAAACATCAAAATTGAGTGTAAATAGGGAAGATGTTATGAATAAAAAAGCGAAGAAAATTATTATAGGCAGCGGCTTTTTCGCCGCCGCAGTCGGTGCTGTTACCGCCATTTCTTATAGACTTACAAAATCGCTTGTTGGTGCGGCTATGGATAGGGAAGAGCCGAAAATAGTTCAAAAGAGTATGAAAAAGATAAGCGGCTCGGAAAATCTATCCGAGGTTATCGAAAGAATGGACGCCGCCGCCGAGAGGCTTGAAAACTCCGGATGTGAGACTGTTGAAATTATGAGTGATGACGGACTAAAACTGGTGGGTCATTGGAAAACTCCCGAAAATCCTAAGCGTGTCATTATTGCTATGCACGGCTGGAGGTCTTCTTGGACTAAAGACTTCGGTATTATTTCCGAATTTTGGGAGAAAAATGACTGTGCCGTTCTCTATGCGGAACAGCGTGCCCAGGGCAACAGCGAGGGCGAACACATGACCTTCGGATTGTTGGAAAGATATGACTGCTTTGATTGGATTAAATGGGTCAATGAAAAAACAGGCGGAAAGTTGCCTGTTTATTTGGGCGGTTTGTCTATGGGGGCAACCACTATTTTAATGACAGCGGGACTCGACTTACCTCAAAATGTTAAGGGTATTATCGCAGATTGCGGTTTCACTTCACCCCACGCAATTTGGAAACACGTCACCTCCAGTAATCTTCATATTTCTTATAATGGAATTAACGCAATGTTTGCCGACAGACTGTCCAAACAGAAAATCAATATGGGCACTAAAGATTATTCAACAGTAGACGCACTTAAAGAATGTAAAGTTCCGGTACTTTTTATTCACGGGACTGACGATCATTTTGTACCTGTGGAGATGACATACGAAAACTATAAAGCCTGCACTTCCGAAAAGCGGTTGCTGATAGTACCCGGTGCCGAACACGGTATGAGTTATATTCTCGAACAAAAGAATTACGAAGATGCGGTTTTAAAGTTTTGGAAAGATTTTGATTAAAATACTCGCATAAAAATTACGCCTTACATATCATTAGGATATGCAAGGCGTATAAATTATTTACTCTTCTATAGCAGCTTTTCTCGAAGTAATTGGTTTCAGTAATTCAGGCGCAATCTTGGGAACACGGTCATAGGTATAAAGACCGTTTTGTTCCTGCTCAACATCTGTTAACTGAGTATAGCAGAAAGCCGTGATCTTTGGATTATCAAGCAATGCATCAACTAAAGTTTTATACCTATTAACAAAATCCTTAACACTGTCAGTTTCTTTTCCGTAGCCCCAACCTTCGCCGTCCTTCAGTTTCATACGGATGCCGCCGAATTCACTGACAAAGCAAATATCATTACGGAACATATAATCACTCTTTTCAAAATTTCCGTGCCAAGCCTTTATGCATTCGACCTCTTTTCCCTCGATAAGCGGCAGATATTTTTCAGGAGTCATTCCGTAATCGTGCACATCGAACATATCAAATGTACCCTCAACATGGCACCAACCGGAGTTGTCGATGAAAATTCTTGTGGGGTCATATTCCATAGTAATTTGATGAAGCAGTTTTACAAATTTCTCGTTGATACCAACACCGGTCTCATTCAAAGGGCACCAACCGATTATAGAGGGGTGATTATAATCTCTTTGAAGTATTTCAATCCATTCGGGTAAAAACGATTTGTAAGGATGGTCGGTATTTGTAGCCAGCCCCCAGTTACCGTGTTCGCCCCAAACAAGGTATCCCATTTTGTCACAATGATATAAATATCTCGGTTCAAAAACTTTTTGGTGGAGTCTTGCACCGTTAAAGCCCATATCAAGTGAACGCCTAATGTCGTCAATCAATTCGTCTTCTGTGGGTGCGGTGTAAATTCCGTCGGGATAAAAACCTTGGTCCAAAATCAGTCTTTGAAATACAGGTTTTCCGTTTAAATAGGTTATATTATCCTTTAATACAATATCGCGAAGTCCGAAATAACTTTTAACTGTATCCTCACCCAAAGTAAAGGTAACATCATACAAATCGAGATTTTCCATATCCTACGGATGCACCTCATCAATATTAAGTACAAGTTGGGCTTTACGCCAAATTACCGTCCCTGAGGCACGGCAAATTTCCTTGCCATTGAAAGAAGCAACGGCAGTAAATCCAAACCATCGGCATTTTCGGTTTCAGTTTCAATGAAAACAGTACCGTTTTTAAGGCTTGGAGTCATTTTAACTGACCTAATATATGCATCGGGTGTGCTTTCAAGCCAAACCGTTTGCCAAATACCTGTAGTGCGGGTATAAAAGCATCCGTAAGATTTTAACTCACTTGACTGCTTGCCGGAGGGTATGGAAAAATCCTGAGGATTATCTTTGGCACAAATTGTAATATCGTTCTCACCGTCAACAATCCAAGGAGTAATATCAATTCTTATGGATGTGTAACCGCCGAAATGGGTACCGGCTTTATTTCCGTTTACATAAACTATTGTTTCATAGTCGCAAGCACCGATATTTAAAAATGTCCTTTTATTATTACTTCTCCATTCATTAGGTAAAGTAACCTTTCTTTTGCACCAAACGCAGTACATAAAATCGGTGTTTTCAATACCCGAAAGTTTGCTTTCGGGACAGAAAGGAACAATAATTTTCCCGTCAAATTTGTCTAAATTAAAGTATTCTTTGGGTTCGCCGCATTTTTCATTGTCAATCTTAAAATCCTATTCGCCGTTAAGATTGATCCAATTTGCTCTTTCAAATTGGGGAGTTGGATATTCAGGTCTAACACACATAATTCTTATCTCCTTATTAAAAAATTATTTTTCTATAGCATAATATAATTAAGTTATGCATAAATGAATGTGTTTTTTAAGCAGTTAAGTGAGGATTTTAAGCATTATGGAAATTTTTCCTTTTTTCGCACATAAATGATTTAGAAAACTCTTTGTTTTCGGTAAATCAAATTATAAGGTATACCGTAAATCTTCCAATGTATATGTTGTTGAATATATTGTGAAAGGTGAGGGGACTGTCCGATGTTACGGAAAAAATACCGAATAAATTCAGGGTATGTATATATTTTGCCAAAGGATATGGAGCATCTGTGTTTTTCAAATAAGAACAATCCGTGGCTCAAGAAATAGTTTAATGTTACGGGAAAACTTTGTAAAAAATTATTTTATTCTTTTTTCCATTGTGATTTTCAGCGGTGTCATACCGCAATATTCGTAGAACTTATAGGCACTTTCGTTGAATGACCAAACGTTGAGGGTGATGTTATCAAAACCTTTTTCCTCAGCGAATTTTTCTACGTAATCATAGAGACTTTTGCCTACGTGTTTACCCCTTGAATTTTCATCAACACAGATATCGTCAATATAAAGCGTTTTTTTGTCTTTTAAGAGTATACTGTCTTTGGTTTCTTCAAACATGCAAAAAGCATATCCTAAAATATAATCTTTTTCATCTGTGGCAACAAAAATAGGGGAGTTGTTATTACCGATTATCCCGACAAGTTCTTCATCGCTGTATTTTTTGGTTGCGGTTTTAAATATATCCGGTCTGCCTTCAGCATGTATTTTTGCCACCTGAAACAGAAGTTCGTTTATTCTTTCTGCATCCCGTGTTTCTGCTTTTCTAATTATTATTTTTGTCATTCCATTTGTAACCGTTAACGGTTTTGTTAATTTTTTCCATTCGCTCGTCAAGGCTGGCACTCATTGTTGCACATTCAAGCAATTCTTTTCCCATATCCTCGGTAAATTCAAAATTTTTCTTGTATCTCATTTGATGTTCAAGACTTGCCCAGAAATCCTGTGCAATGGTGCGAAGTTGAATTTCAACCTTAACCATATGTTTTTCGTGTTGTAAAAAGATAGGTATTTCAATAATTAAATGAAGGCTTCTGTAACCGTTGGGCTTTGGATTTTTTATATAGTCCTTAACTCGAATAATTCTTATATCATCTTGTTTTAAGAGTGCTTCCGCTATATCATAAACATCGTCAAGGAAAGAACAGATAACCCTGACACCGGCAATATCGTTTAGTTTTTTTTCAATCTGGTCAGGCGTTGCCATAATGCCCTCCCTTTGCAGTTTTTCCCGTATGCTGGAGAATGACTTCAGTCGGCTTTTGATGCTGTTTATGGGGTTTCTGTCATGTTTCAATGAAAATTCCTCGTTAAGCACCTTCAGTTTGGTTTCAACCTCCATAATAGCACAGCGATAGTAAACCATAAGGGTGCTCATTTCCTCAGCCATTTTTTCAATCAAATCTGCGGCCTCGGTGGTTGTTGCCAAAAGTTTTTTAATACTCTTTTCTTCTTTATTGCTCCATTCCAATTTTTTCACACCTCTATTACTTAACAGATACTATAAGTATTATAACATTCTTAAACCGATGTTACAATACCGATTTTAACAGATTAAATTTAATAAAATATGAAAAGTCTTAAAATTTATTGACAAAACTCGGCTTTTGATATATAATGATTTGGCTGTCAAAATCACACAATTTTTCACCGCTCCAAGGTGTAAAAAAATTTGGGCACCGCAAGAGGGCTCCTCTGAATTGAGAGCAGAGTTTTTAAAAATTGAATATTTCCGGGTGTAGCGCAGTTGGTAGCGCGCCTGCTTTGGGTGAGGTTGCGAGTGCGTCCTGTGGACGGTTAAACGAGCAAAACGAAGCGTAGCGGTCAAAATTTTTCACCGCTCCAAGGTGTAAAAAATTTTGGGCACCGCAAGAGGGCTCCTTTAAATTGAGAGCAGAGTTTTTTAAAATTAAATATTTCCGGGTGTAGCGCAGTTGGTAGCGCGCCTGCTTTGGGAGCACACAGCAGTTAAGACTCCTAAAATTCAACACCACCCCGAAAACCCTTTATTTATGCGGTTTTCGAGACTTCACAAAAATTAAAAAAGCGGTCAAAATTAAATTTGACCACAGTTTGTCCCACAATTGAAAATTTTTTCAAAAATCGGGACGCAAAAACAACTTAATATCGAGGTGTGGCGCAGTTGGTAGCGCACTAGTTTTGGGAACTAGATGCCGCAGGTTCGAGCCCTGTCACCTCGACCAAAAACGCTCAGGAACTACTTGTTCCTGAGCGTTTTCTTATTAAATTATATGTCAATTTAATATTCTATGCCAATTTTACTTTGATACGACCTTAACCAGCGTTTCTAGTCGTGCCTTATTTTCAGCACGTGTTTTTTTAGGATAGTTTAATTTATCACAAATATATTCTATCTTTTGGCAGAATATATCTACACTTAATTTTGACATATAAAGTTCGCCGTCTGAATTCCTACGACTAATATGCCACTGTTGTTCGTCATCCAACGGATGTTCTGGTCTAAAATCATAAATATTAAATATTTTATGTTCAATTTGTGTAATCCACGCAGCTCCAACCTCTGTTAATGCTCCCCAAGACGTTTTGGTATTATTACTTGTAATGAAAATTACATACATTTTTTGTGTTGAATAACTATCAACAAAGAAATCTCTCAAATAATCATATATGCCGCTTTTCCCAACATCACCTTCTGGTATTCTGGAAATTTCATCATCGCAGTTGGTATATATTATATCTTCGCCTGGCACTCCATTAAACAAAAGCATATTATATACTATATCAGCTAAATCCTTGTCGGGATACGTTTGGCTTATTAGAATTTTTTTCTTCTGTGAATCAATTATGCTTTTAATACCCATATCTGGGCTATTTGTATTTATTTCGTCCTCAAGAATTGATTCCACTTCTGATAAACCACTTACACCTATACCAAATTTTTCAGAAATTTTAGATGCTGCTTTTCTGGCAGTGTTTTTTCTAAACCTGTCTACTGAACTTCGAAATGTTTCTTCATTTTTTCGTTGTTCTTCTAACTTTTTCTCTTCTTTTTTTCTTTTTCCTAAAGAAACAAACACATCACGCATTTTAAGTATATCAGGTAGAAGCGTTCCTCTAACATATTCTAATACCGCTTGGTACCTAGGATCATCAGATTTATACCCCTGTCTATTACTCAGTGCCATATCTGGTAATTCTGTAAGCTCAAAAATATCTACATGCAATTGCCCCACAACATACACTTCTGAAAGTTTATTCTGGCCTACTACTGGAAGAATATTAAACTCACCCATTTTTTGGTTTGCATATAGAGATATAAAATTATCCGGAAAATCTGTCATTTCCGCTTTTCGTCCACGAGTGCTTTTGTAAGTACCGATCCATCCATGTATTTCTACATTATATGAATGCGATTCTCCGTTTTTATCTTTCATTTCAATAGGTACAGAAGCCATTGATAATTTTTTGCACAAATCACTCTTATTGTTTTCAAAAGGCGTATTAAACAGAGAAGTTAATTCCGAAAAGTCTTTTCCTAGAGTTATAAGTGTTGATAATTCAGAAATTATTTCTTTGTCATACTCACATATAGTTTCTTGTTCTGTGCCTCTTATGATATGAATTTTAAACGACTCATCAACCAAAGGAAAAATTTTAAGCAAGTTTCTTTTTATTGCTTTTAAAGTACTATGTAATTTATATTCGGGTTTTTGCATAACTACAGCTGTCCCATTGCCAGTTATTTTTTCAAATGTAATTTTATCTTCTTCCAATGGCTTCAGCAAATTATCATCGCCTATATATCTAGAAAGAATAAATCCAGATTTTTCAGAATTAGAAATAGTTTTAACAATTACATTTTCAGAAACAGAAAGCGCCGCCAGTTTCCCTACTCCTTTGCGCCCCATTTTCTTTCTGTTAAGATCAGTCTGTGCTTCATCTTCAGTAGTGCGAGAAACTGCAGCAACATTCAAATATTTTCGTATATCACCATTTTGATATGACATTCCCTTGCCATCATCCTCAACCGTGATATCATCCTTATTAGCAATAATATAAACATTATGTGCATCAGCATCGTAAGCATTAGCAATTAATTCTGCTAGAACATAATAAATATTTGTATACAAACTAGGTCCTAACAATTCTAGAATTCGAGGATCAATATTTAATTTATATTCTTTTTTCAACTTTAATCACCTTGTATTTTTAAATCATATTCTTGTAGATGCCTAATAATGGACAATCCTATAATCTCACCCAGTCTAACTGGAACAGCATTTCCTATATGACGAGCTATATCCCTAAATACAAATGGTACTTGCGGATTTATAAAATCATAATTATCAGGAAATGTTTGAAGCAATGCACCTTCTCGTAAAGAAAGTGCTCTATCTTGTTCTGGATGTCCAAAACGTCCTGTGCCATAACTAAAAAATTGTGTAGTAATTGTAGGACCGATTTGATTCCATGTCATTCGTCCATATACTGAGCTATATGTCTGACCACTATCTTTACGATGACATTTACATCTTAATTCTTCAGGCCAATCCCTCCAAGTACCACCAGGAATAGAAGCTCTAATACGTCGCAAATTAATTTCCGAAAGTACTGCTGAGCGATGAAGCGGATCATTCGGATCAACTTGACCTGCTTCAATAACTGGTAATCCTTGTATAAAATCCGATACATGAACATCCTTTTTGTTGTGTGTATGTTCAACCAATTTAATTGGTCCTAATAAAGAAGCTATTAGGACAAAACGTCTACGCGTTTGCGGTATGCCATAATCTGGACAAAATACAACTTGTTCATCAAAATGATATCCATTTTCTTTTAATATTTTAATGAATTTTTTATAAATACTTGTTTCACGAATTTGTGGTACATTTTCCATTGAAATAACTGTAGGCTTGACTTCAGTGATTAATCTACCAAATTCCAACAATAAATTATATTTATCATCTTTTTTGTTTTTAGCACCAAGTTTAAAACGCATTTGAGAAAAAGGTTGACAAGGTGCACATCCAACTAGAACTTTTACGGAGTTTTCATCGTAAAGTTCAATGATTTCCTGACCTGTTACTTCACGAATATTTTTTATTTTATAAACAACTTGATTATTATGTTCATATGTATACTGACAAGTTTGGTCTATATCATATCCTGCAATAACATTGAGACCTGCGTTAAGCAATCCGCGCGTTAGGCCTCCTATTCCACAAAACAAATCAACAATCTGTACTGGCATTATATCTCCTACTATTCTATAAATCATTATGTGCTATTCCGCAGACTTTCCAGATTTGATCCAGTTATCTACTTCATCTAATTTAAATTTCCATTGTCGCCCTATTTTTTGTGCTGGCATTTGCTTATTTTCAATCCACTTGAAAATAGTATCTCTACTTACGCCCAAATAGTCACAAACCTCTTTTAGAGAATACCATCTGTTGATAATATCCAATATTGATACCCCTCTTTCTATTTCTAACATTATAACATATTTGTGAGAAAAAGCAATATTATAAAGTCGATTTTAATAGATTATAATAGAACAAAGGCGATTTAACTCATTTTCTCATAATAATGATTTCTTCATCTTAATCGCCTCTTTTTTTCTTTTATCATCTCTGCCAGCAGTCTCTCGCATTCTTCTTTTGTCTTGGCATACACATTAAATTTCTTACGTTTGCCATTGGGAAGACGCGGATAATAACTGCCCTCCCACAAGGTGTCGTTTATTTGATACACGCAACCTGTTCCTGACTTTCGAATCTTTCGCTCTAAGGGTTTGAAATCGGGTGCAGGTTGCGTTTTTATGTTCGGCTTTGGTGTTTGCTCTACCTCTGACATCTCGACGTCTGTACCGCCTATTTTGCGGTCTATGTTTATTGCCGCTTGCATCTGCATTGTGTCGGTCATATGGCTGTATATGTCAAGCGTTGTTGCGGCGGAGACGTGCCCTATTATTGATGATAAAGTTTTTACGTCCATACCGTTTTCAAGCGACCTTGTTGCGAATGTATGCCGTAGGTCGTGGAAGCGGATTTGTTTACAGTTGGCTCTTTCTAATAACCGTTTGAGTATGTGTGTTATGGAACTTGGGTGCCTTGGTTGGTTGAGTTCAAGCGGTGACGGGAATATCCACTCGGAATTCACCGTCTTTTTATATTCTCTGAACACCTCAACCACCGCAGACGGTAGCACCAAAGTACGAATTGATGATTTAGTTTTAGGTGTTGATATTTGTATTGTGCCACGGGCGGCTGTCGCTTGTCGGCGGATTTTGAGTTCGCCTGTGCGGAAGTTTAGGTCTTCCCACTTGAGTCCGAGCATTTCACCTTTACGCATACCCGTTGAGAGTTCAAGCAAGAACATTTCATAAAACCCCTCTTGCTTTGCTTGTATTAAGAACCGTTTTGTTTCTTCTGTCGTCAACACTTGCATCTCTTGAGCTTTCTTAGGCGGTAGTTTGCAACCTATTGCAGGATTTACTTTTATCAGTCCCTCGTCAACCGCTTTTTGAAGTGCCGTTCTACAAGTCGTGTGACAAGCTCTTACCACTCTATCCGAAACTCCCTCACCGTACAGCTCAACATATTGTTTTCTACCACTCTTTTTAAGCTTTGCATAGAACTGTTGCAAGTCGTTTTGCGTTAACTTATTCAGTTGTATTTTACCAATGCTAGGGATTATGTGATTGTATATTCTGCCCTCGTAACATACCATTGTGGATTCTCTGAGTGACGGTTTCGAGAAGTTCTCATACCAGAACTCAAGCCAATTTCCAAACGACATTTCAGGTGTACATCGTGTGCTAACTGTTCCGTATTCTTCTCTAAGTTTTTCTAACTTTTCAGCACACTCGGTTTTAGTTTTAGCAAGGACGTTTTTGGTCTTGGGCAAACCGTTTTCATCATAGCCGATTACGACTCTGCCTTCCCATCTTCCGTCCTTGCGTTGTCTTAGCATTCCTTTGCCATTGCTTCTTCTTTTTGCCATATCGCACCTCCTAGATTATGAAGTCGTCCACGAACGAGCCGATTATTTTTGATGCCCTTTGTTGCATATCGGTTGTTACGTGAGTGTATGTATCGAGCGTGAAGCTCGCGTTTGTATGACCTAATATTTTTGAAAGTGTTTTGGCATCCACTCCGCTTATGAGCGAGTGTGTTGCAAAGGTATGTCGCAAATCGTGGAAGCGTATCAGCGGAAGTTCCGCGTTTTTAAGTATTACTTTGAGTTTGTTGTAGGCACTTGATGGTGCCATCGGCAGTTCGGGGTTGTATAAGTTTCGGAATATCCAATCGCCGAACGCAGTTTCTTTTCTTCGTCTTAGTATCGATGCGGTGCTTGGCGGAAGCAGAATTGTTCTCTTACCAGTTTCGGTTTTTGTCTCTCCCCAGGCTAGTCCTCCACCGCGTTTTGCCGTTACCGAGCGACTGATTTTCAGTTTGCCTGACTGCTCATCGAAGTCATCCCACCTTAGTCCGCATATCTCACCGAGCCGAAGTCCTGTTGTGCATTCTGTGTAGAAGAAGTCGTACCATTCGGGATAAGACTTTATCGCTTCAAGGAATATTTTGAATTGTTCTTCATTTAGAATCTGCATCGGCGGATAATTATTTTTAGGTATTGTCGTACCATTTGTAGGATTTTTTACTATCAATCTTTCTTTTACCGCCGCATCCATTGCTTCATGAAGCATCATATGTATCGAGCGAACCATACTGTCAGCAAGCTCAGTACCGTGCTTTTCGGTAGCTCTTTTTCTGCCGTACTTTTTAAGATAGTTATACATTTTTTGTATTTCGGCTGTCGTTATAAATGCAATTTGTTTGTCACCAAGGTGAGGCTTTATATGATTTTCTATCATATTTGTGTAGCTATCAAAGGTGCTAGGTCTGATAGAAAATATCATATATTCGTTCATCCATTTGTCGAGCCAGTCGGCAAGAGTCATGTTACTTTCTTCGGTAAGTTCTACTCCACGGTACTCTTCAATTCGCAAATGCATTTTCTCTAGCGCTTCCTTTTGAGTCTTACCATAGACGTAACGGAAGATTGGAGTGCCGTCATTTTTATGACCGACAACGATTCTTCCTTCCCAAAGATTTTTACGTTTTTGCCTAATATTGCCGTCACCAGACGGTCTTCTTCCAGCCATTTTATCATCTCCTTTTTTTATTTGATTTTTTGGCTTCTGTTAGCCCTCACAATACCACATTTCATGCGGAATATCCAGCAATTTTGAGGCTTAATTTTATATGTCAGAAAATTAACCACGACCCCTCTCAAAACCCTTTAACCACGCGGGTTTGAGGGGGTTACGTGCAACCCAGAAACGCAAAACGGCCTCAGGGTGCTACCCAGAATTTTGACTCTTCGAGGCCTCACAAAGCCTTTAACGGTCGGCATTGCCGTCCGTTGTGAAACGAAAAGGGGCGCCACAGCAACCCCTTTTCTTTCTCCTGCTTTATTTTCGGTCGGTACCATATTTTCGTAATATTCAATTGTTATTTTTCCCTCAGTATTTCTTCGAATTTTTTGCAGGTCTTCACAAATCCTCAAATTTGCGTTTTAGCTTCTTTTTCGAGTATTTTCCTTAAGCTTCTATAAAAATCGCACACAGGCGAAATTACGGGCGAAATAATCGCAAACAGGTTCCATTGACTATACTGCGTATTTCGATTGCTTTTCAAGTACTTTTTGAATTTTATAGTTTTTATCTAATTCTACTAGCTGTTGCTCGTGGTAATATTTAGATGCTTCGCCGATTGGACGGATAGTATAAAGCAAATTTCCGTTGCGAGTTTTTCCGTTTTTCAAACGAACCTTTGTAGGCTCTACCGTTATCAATTTCTTCTCGACTAAACTATCAACATATTTTCTTACTGTATTCACACTCATACCGAGTACCTTGCCTATGGTTTTATAGCTTGGGTAACACTGAAACGTTTTTCTATTTTCGAAATCCATAAGGCAAGTGTATACTGCAATTTCGCCACTGTTCAAACCTAACCTTATAATTTGTTTCGGCATTGGAATGTAATCTTTTACAGGGTCAGTTTTAGGATAGCGATAATATTTCATCGCTTTTCTCCTGACTTCTCATCTACCCAAGCTATAAATTTTTCTCGATTAATAAACATTCTGCTTCCGACTCTAAAGGATGGGAAATCTTTTTCATGCATCAACTCATAAGCGGATGCAATACTGATACCTAGAACTTCCGTGAGGTTTTGAGCATTTAACATCAGCGGCAGTTCATCATAGGTTTTATACTTACAGTTGTTCATATTGAATTTTTCCTTTCATTTTATTTGCCATATATTTTAGAACTTTTGGCACGTTCTTTTTTATACTGCCGCCTATCGCGGCGGCTATTCTGAGTTGGTCATTGTTATCACCCTTTCTATAATAATGTAATTTTTAAAATATTTTTCTTTGCAAAATCTTAGTGCTATGTTCCCACAAAGAAAAATAAAAGACTCATACATCAAAGCCGGAACGAAAATATAAAATCTTTCGATTCGCAGTTTTCGCATTAAGCGTTTTATGTATGAGTCTTAATTTATTGTCCTATTCTAAATGTATTTAGTTTATGTCTGAGAGACTTATTCGCAGATTTTATCAATCATAACGAATTAATATTTGTTTTTAAAAAATATTCCTTTTATCAGACCGAAAAGAACACCACCGATAAAAACATCGGCTTTTATTGATTTGTTAGACATTATTCTTCATCCTCTAAATCATATTTAATTTCGAGTGTTGATGAGTAACCGCTTGGGGTTTGAAATACAACAACATCTCTTTCGCCCATACATTGCCTCATTGCATTACATACAATAGGCATTAAATTTTTAAGATTTTTTGCCCTGTGGATATGTCCGGCTTTCAGTACCAAATACTTTTCACCGTTATTTCTTGCGTCTTCTTTTAGTTCTTCTATATATTGGCAAACTTCTTGTGTACTAACCTTGGGTCTAATCACTGTCATATATTTAGACGTTGGTTTTTCAGGAATTTGTTTGCCATCCATTAAATAATCAACCTTTTCTTCTAAGTCCTTTATTCTTGATAACAACTCAACAATGATTTTTTCATAATTCATAAGAATTACACCCCATATTCATAAATATTATATATGAATTTTAGCATAATTCTAAAAATTTGTCAAGGCCATTATTAAAAATTTTTTACACATAAAAAAGCGAAGCTGATTTAATAATCAACTCCGCTTATTCTTTGTTTACTGTGTATCAAATTTTGACATGCCAAATACTAATTAATATAACTTTTTATAAAGTAAATACATTTTTATAAAATCCACACTATAATACATAATTTGAAAATATTAACTCCATGCAGGCCATAATATTTCATCTAATTGTTCTAAAAATTTTTCTCCTTCTTCATTTTCAATCATATAAATATAGTAGGCTTTTCCATATAAATATTCACGATAATTAATAAATTTTGTTGCATGACTGTTGTTGAGATGATTGGCAACACCAAATTTTTTACAAAAATATATTTCTTTTTTTAATTCTCTTTTAAAGCTTTTGGGAACACGAATTCGACCATTTTGTACAACTAAACCTGTTATAAATTTAGGCTTTGCAACTGTATAATAAGATGTTTTTTTAGAATTTAAGTGAAATCCAAATTTTAAAATTATTTCTTCTATTTTCGGTATTAAATATTCTATATCACTCTTAGAAGAAAATGTTATATCATCGGCGTAACGAGTAAAACTAGACTGATGCTCTTGAGCCAATTTATACAATTCACTATCCAATTTATCGCAAATGATATTTGCAATATGAGGACTAGTGGGAGCCCCTTGAGGAAGAACTCCGTTCAAACAACAAAGTTCCGCTAATCTTTCTGCCGCTGATTTTGTATATCCTAAATCAACAAACACCGATTCTACATTTTTTTGTTTTATAGATGGGAAGAAATCTTTGATATCGATACATAGAACATAATCATTATTAGCATGCACAAGTGCATTTGTCTTAATGGATCTTTGCGGTTCAAAGCCATGAGCAAACTCAGAACATGATTTTTTATACAAAATATTATCTAATATCCATCTTTGCCTTTTTTTGAGTTTTTTTGAGGGAGCAGATATTATCCTGTTTTTTGAATGTATAGAAACATTAAAAGTGTGATAAGAATTTGATATTGTTTTACGACTTAAAAAACCATCAGAAATATTTAAAATCGCATTCAAATGATTTTCATCGAATATAACAGGTAAATCCTTTTTTAATAAAACATCAGCGTAATGAGAACATTTTTTTATAAATTCCTGCGAATAATTTTCTGTTGTTAGCGCACTTTCTAATCTATTAATATATTCAGCATTATCCATTGAATCACTTCTTCCAAAAATATAATTCAGGTGTATGTTACGTAAAATAAATAATTGTTTCAAACAATTATTTTAATGTAAAATCGAAATTGAGCCTGCGAAATGAGATTTTACATTAAAAATGTAAGTGCCGTTTATAATTGGGGCGAATGCACCCCTAGCTAACATACACCTGAAATTATATGTTAAATAACGTTAATCAAAAATATCTTTTGAAGGAATATAAATTCTTTTCCAATCATACATAGACTTATCCGATAATTTTTGATTATCACGATTTTTATATAAAAAAATTTCATTTGATAATTTCTTTGATTTTCCGATGATTGTTAAAACGAAATTATTTTCCGAAATTTTTATATAACCCTTATTTATCAAATCATCAATACGTGAAACTATAATAGATTTACTACATTTTAATTTTGAGGAAATTTGATTTAAATTTAAATCATTATTTTCTTCAATCTCATTTAAAATTATGCTATCATAAATCTCAAAATGGTCACTTTTAATAAGAATCATCTCTTTTCAGTTCGGCAACAATATACGCATTGTTATCAGTAGCTTTTTTGGTAGCTTTTAAATGCTCTAAAGAAAGCCTTGGTTGATTTCCATCTCTTTTAAATGGCGGGAAGTTTTCTTTTGTTTCGCACCAGAAACTACTTAAAGTATTGTTAGGAGTATTATAATAAAATGCAACTCCCAATCTTGCTTCTTGAAATCCCATAAAGTATTTTACAGGTTTATCCTCAAAATATTTTTCAATCATTTTTTCATAATTTTCAAAAATAGTATACTCTAAAGAATTTTTTTCAAACATATGATCAACAAACCAATTCTTTTTTATTAGCATTTTTATTTTAGTGTTACTATTTTTACAATTTCTTATAATTAATCTAACGCCACGTTTAGTAGGAGTTAAACAAGAACAATAATACTGTATGTTTTTATATCCCAGACTATTAAACTTACTTGTAACATTTTGTATTGTATGAGATAACGTAATGCCACTACCAATCATATCATCTAGAAAAACAACGGCCTTAATTTTATTAAAAACCTTCAAATCAAACTTATCAAAAGAGGAAACTATATTTTCTTTAGTGATATTATTCTTTCTGTTTCTTTTATATAAATCTCCTATAATATCCTCTGCACCACTTTTGGTGCCTCGTGGTGACTCAACCACTACAAATAACACTTCAGATATTTCTATGTTTAAAATTGAAATTTCCGTCTTTAATAGTTCAACAACTTCAACCCAATGATTCATACAATGTGCTTGTGTGAAATATGTAAACTTACTGAATACATCCAAAAATATTTCTCTATCTTCTGGTTGGATATTATTTAACCATTTTTCTAAATTGCTTTCCAAGCCAACAATATTATCATCAAAATCTGACGATTCTATATTAAAAGCACTGTTAAGATTTATTCTGTTGTTTTCATAGAATTTGCTTAACGCACTATTTTTATCCAATATATAAACACCTGCATTTTTTTTTATTATATCATAAATAGTAAAAAATTACAAATATAAATATGATGTTGTTGAAATTTGTAAATAAATGCAAATAATCCAACTATAAGTAGGCATTATCCGCCATAGTTTTCAGCACTCATACATACGCAACCATACCAGTATTTATCCGTCTCGTTATAGGTGATTCCAACTGCTATATATCCATACTTTGAGTCGCCAACATAGTCCCAATGCTTTGCACTATTTTTAAATCCCTCAGCTATGTTTTTCGCTATCATATCGGCTGTACCAAACCATTCACCCTTGCATATTGCCTCACGGTCATAGCCCTCGTAGTAATTATATTTGGCATTCATACCGTATTTGGTCATGTCAAAATATCTTCCGTATTTCAATTCTGCACACACTTCACGGATATCAATATGTGCAAAATTATCTATTAACTGATTCGCTCTGTACCGTGCAACCTCTGTTAATCCTGGCAAAATAGTTGCGGTTTTATCGCCTTGTGCCACACGGAATTCGTTTATATATTTAACAAACAACTGTTCAACTTCTGCAGAATCGGCAATCACTTGCTCGACAACTTCTTCTATTGGTGTAGAATTCGTTTCCGTGGACGGCTCACTTGTCTCATTAATCTTTGCTGTCTCTTGAGGTTCATGGTTAGTTACAATGTCAGAACTCATATCCATAGGTTTACTCTCTACATGGGTACTTTCTTCTTTTTTGGCTGTAATATATGCATCAATCGCAGATGAGACCTCTGTGTCACTTTCAGTTGTTTTTGTTTCCAATACCGTTATATCTGGTTTCTCCGTAGGCGTAGGCTCGGCTTTATTACAAGCCGAGCACATTATTAGCCCACAGCAGAGAAGAAGTAATATTGCCTTTTTCATATTCCTTCTACCTCTTCCAATCCCTCCATCACCTCAACCATTATGCGAGTTGCAAGGATAAACCCTGCACTAAATGCCTCACGCTCGGTGATGCAGGTCAGTTCTCCCTGACAATCTTTGAACTTATCAAAGGTTTCCTTTTGTTTCTCTGTTAGAGTCGAATTAAGATCTTCTTCGTTTTTGCATATCAGTTTAACGAGCTTATCCATTCTCGTTCCTCGCTTAATGTACCTTTCATGCGGACTGATGTTGCCATAGTATAAATCCTCAAGTGTTTTCATTTTCATCCCACCTTACATAAGAAGAGGACGACTCGCAATCGGTCATTCCCGATATTGAGTCGCCCTCAATTTTCATTTTGTCTGCTGCAATCAGTGCGTGCTTTACTAGTAGCATATCCATCCAAGTCTGCTCGTCATACTCTGCTGGTCGACCATTCTTAAGATACTCTGCTACTGCCAAACTCATCACTTCATACTTTGCACCGTTGTAAACTTCTTCAATAGTTATTTGTGCCATATCAGCACCTCCTTTGCAGTACAAACATATACCACAAAGTTTTTCAAAAGTCCAGGAGATTTATTTATTTTTTCCTCTACTCTGATAATCAGTGTTGGTATCTCCACTCTAATTTTCATCAATGTTGGCATCAATGAAAAATCTACCAACCGTATTAATGGCATCTAACGTCAATTTTGTTATATCATTACCCTTTTATTAAGTTGTTTTTAATTGTATTTATCATTGGTTTTCTAACGGTTGAAGTCATTTCCTCTATTTTTTTGCGAAAATCCAAATCCCAGTTACCTCTTTTTTCATAATCTGCCCATATTGGAAAGACGGAATTACAATATCTTACTCTCATCCCATAATCGAACGGTTCAAAAATTTCTTGTTTTTGAAATATTGGATTTACAATCATAACTTTTAAGTTATCATTCAAATGCATTGCATGAGAAATCCTATGATTTATATGTTTATCTCCGAAACTATATCCAATAATATATAATTCATCAATTTTTTCTAATCCGGAAGAAAACAACTCTATCTTTTCTTCGTTTCGATGGTTGGAAAACGTTGTGTGATATTTTTTACTTCCAGTCAAAATAGATGGTTGCATAAATTGCATCGTTCTTTCAAAATCACTAAAACATATTTCGCCTTCAATGTTAGGTTTTTGACCATCGATGTAGTAATGAGGATTGTGAACAAATTGCTCTAATCTTATTAGATATTCGAGAGAATTCTTACAATCGTTCTTTGGGAATAGTAACCGATATTTACCACTTTTTTCATCGCCCTGAAAATACTCATTTAATCCACCATGTATTTTCAAAAGATTTATACCTTTAGTATTTGTCGCATAATTTAAGTTATCAACATTCTTTTCTGTAGCATCAATACGACCAAATTCAAAAATGTCTTTCAAATTCTTATTAGATTGAGGAATTGGGAATGTATTAGAATACCCTTCGCATAACGGAATATTATAATCAATACACAACATCTCAATAAGAATATCATGATTTAATGTAAAAATCCATAATTCATCTTTAGAAAACTCGTCGATTAACCATTTGTATTTATCTTTATTTAATAAATAATACAGATATGTTTCCCTTTGATATATAAGAAACAACTCATTAATTATATTCCTTAGCTTTGCCAAGAAATATTGTCTTGTTTCTTGTGCTTCTCGACTCGATAAAGACAGGTCCTCAATGATTTTAAACAGTTCTTCATAATTCTTATTGTCTGAGTTGAGAAATTCATTATAAATCTCAATAAACATATTTAAAGTTGTATTACAGAGCGTCCTGTCGATACTATAAGGTCTAAGTCCCTTCATTTTATTTATAATATAGGTCATCTTTGTAGCGTTAAAGAAACTAAACAATGTATCTGAGAATTCAGAAGCTAAGGGCATTCCTAAATCATAAGAAAATCCTGCACCTAATAATAATCCTTTTGCCATGACACCACCAGCATAACGTTAAATTTTCAATAGAACTTCTTCCAAAGAGTAGTTTTCAGAGAGTTCGTTCAATTTCATCTCATATATTGGAATCGATTGCTCTTTAGCAATCTTAATAAGTTTATTTCGATTTTGCTCGTTACAATTCATACCAATATAAATTGCTTTAGGAACTGCATCAATATACGGCATACCTTTCGCTGCTGCGCCCATAGAACATCTATATTCTTTTTCATATTGCCATGTGGCTTGCTTTATATTGCATAAATACTGCGCTACATACACAATAGACATATCGCTTATATGTACGTTCTTTTTTCCTTGAGCAAGCTGAAGGTCAACCTCAGATGCAATCATTTCGGCATATTCTTTGATAAAACTTGTAATATCAAGTCGCTGATCCGTGTACTGAATCGGAAATGTACACGCAGACAGAGCAAGATTGTCATGATTTTCCATATCATAAGCGACGCAAAATCCATGATGATTGTTTGCATAATGTGCCCACATAGGCATACAACTTGTGTTATTTTCTGTTAATGCTGTACCCTTGTGAAACACAGTAAAATCATCAATAAATTTTCCATTGTGTGATGCCAATCGCTTTATACCTGCTAATTTTTTGTGGTCATAGAAAAACGCTTTTCCATCAAATGGATCATTAAAATCCTTGATATCAGACATGAAAATTTGTTTGTTTTTTAAAGTCGAAAGTTTTTTCTTATTCAATTTCTTATCCGATGTTAGAGAATAGAACTTATACAGGGTATCTGGAATATACAATCTTGTTACTCTGTACAAAGCATCGAAAGTAGTTTTCATTACTATTTCATATGGTAGTTGAGGAGTTATATTTTTAGAAGTAAAAAGAATATATAAGAATTTAAAATAATCGACAGGGTTTTCTTGCAACCACTTTTCTTTATTAAAATCTTCAACATCAATTTGAACCGTTGGGAGCGTATATTTAATATCTTCTATTTTCACAGCAACTACCTACCAATTTTTTGTGCATCTCAACAAGTTTTGCAACATGTTTAACTTTGACATTATTTCCTATATCAGAATCCCATCACAATGGTCAATTTCATGCTGGATTATTTGTGCCGTCCATCCAGTAAAGGTTTTAATACGTGTTTTGAATTCTGCAGTTTGCCACTGAACTTTAATGGACTTATAGCGTTTGCACGGACGAGGACCGCCGAGAAGAGAAAGACAACCTTCCTCAGTATCGTACGGCCCTGATTTTTTGATAATTTCAGGATTAAACATCGTCATATATGTACCTTCATTATCAAATACAATAATCCTCTCGCACTCACCAATCATATTCGCCGCCATACCTACACAACCATCTTTATTGGCGATTAATGTATCTAATAAATCCTGTGCTACCTGCAAATCTTCTTTTGTCGCTGTCTCTGATTTTACCGCAAGAAAAATTGGGTCATGTATTATCTTTTTAATCATATTTTTTCACCTTAACGAACACTAATTACCACAACCAAGGTTTTTTAAAACATTCTTCTGCAATATCAGTTCGTATTTCTTCGCGATATTCTTTATAAGAAAATTGGCGACTATCATATAACTTATCTAATGGTGCAAATAAAGGTTGTGTCCAATATCTTCCGTTATCATCTTGCATTGTTATAGACATTATTGCGGATATTGGACCAGTAAGTACACGTTCCTTGTGATAACACAATTTAACCGTAACAGTTTCTCCAACGCGTATCTTTTTATCGTGGCAATACCAATAATTCAACAAATTATGAGATGCCAATTTTTTTACATGCTCACAATCAAATATGCATGTATCCTTCTTAAAGTTACAAATTATATCCATAGAGGAAATATCTGTTTTGCCAGCGTTCTTAAAGGTGTATATTACACAGCACCAATCTTTTTTATCAAAGTCCTCTTCTCGATAATGTGCGTTAACTATATCGTTCTTTTTATCGCCTGAAATTGTTACATTTTCAATGCGTGCGACAAACAATTCTATATCGCACTTTTGCTTTATGCCATATCCGATTCTTGATATATAATCTTTATAATCGATAATTGACATCTCGGGGCGATTTTCGAAAACGGTTTTTCTTTCTTTTCTCGCCTCTAATTTATCATTTCGTTTTTGCTTATAAAACTCTATAATCAAAGAAGTAAGTAATGTTATAGCTCCGCCGACAACACCGCTAATAAGTGCAATTATAATTTCGTTTTTCATCTTTTTCTTTTAAATACTACCTCACATCTATATTGTTAGTCATTATCTAGTCCTAACCACTTAAGGCGAGATGATATGCTTCCTGTTGTTCTACCAAGTTCTTTTGAAATTTCTTTTTTGGGTAGTCCGCTATTATATAATTCTTCCAGGCGCCCTTCTTCATCTTTCGTCCATGGCTTTCCAGCATTTTTTGGAAGACTCTTTTGAATTTTACAATCTAAAACTTTAATAACCGTATAAAAAGCCCGCACCACTTCGCCTTTATTGCACACATTATCTGCATCAAGTAGTTCTCCTGTTGTTGGGTCTATTCCTTCTGCCAATACAGATATGATTTCTTTAGCCTTATTAATATCCATCCTTCATCACCTTCATAATATTCTCTGCTATGCACCTTATCACTGGTACAACTACGCTGTTACCGCATTGCTTATATGCACTTGCCATTGGAATTTTAGGAAAACGATATGTTTTTGGAAAACCTTGCAATGCTAAGCACTCGTATGGTGTAAGTTTTCGAATACCAAAATTGTCTCGAATAATTGGCACCCGATCATGGTACGTTCCCATATTCGCTTTTAATGTAGGACATATATCCCATTTGCGAGTAGCCACACCACTGTCATCAATTCTATAAATACCTGTCTTATCGACAATTTTTGCATTCAGCTGTTTAAAATATCGGCTCTCAGAGCCGTAATAATAAATATCATCGTGTTTTATGCTCCGGTCGATAATATCATTAATCGTTGTTTCTAACGTCACTGCTTCGGGAAATGAGAACCTGTCACAATCCTCTATATCGCGAAAAGCCACAATAAAAATACGCGCACGATTCTGTGGGATATTAACATCTGTAGCATTTATTACTTTATATTTAACTGAATATCCGAATTGTGCCAAAGTATTATATATAACAAGAAACGTTTTTCCGTTATCGTGTTCCATTAAATTTTGAACATTTTCAAGAAACACAACTCTCGGCATTTTTGCTTCTATAAACCTTGCAATTTCAAAAAATAAATTGCCACGGGGATCATTAAACCCGCGTTTATATCCCATTACCGAAAACGGTTGACACGGAAATCCTGCCGTCAACACATCAACATTTGTAAGATTATCAGGATTAACATTTCTTACATCTTCGTCAATCAGCATAGTTTTCGGGAAATTATGTTTATACGTCCTACACACATCGGAATCTATTTCATTAGCCCATGCAATTTGAAAACCCGCTTGTTCAAAGCCAAGGTCAATGCCACCTATTCCCGAAAATAAACTTCCGACTTTAATAAAACTTGGCATGATTTATCTGCTTGCCCTTATGTGTAAAGCACCGCGATAATCTCCGCTATGATACTCAACCCAACGAGCAATACTTTCTGCATTCTTTCCGAAAAAAGTGTTTGGATTATAATTTTTAGGCATGCCTTTTTTTGCTCTGAGACTAAAAATTAATTTAGGCCATACATCGTTTACGGCATCTTCTCTGGTTAAAAGTCTATATGTAGATTCATCCACAGGATTACCAAATTCTATAATATAATCTGCCGGAAAAGCAGAGCGCTTGCTACCTGTACCTTCAAAAAGAAAGTATTCCAGAATGGGACGCATATACTCTTTATAGCCTTTGAATGGACAATTGAAGTCACTTATACGAGTATCTTCAGTTATGATTCCATCCATGCGCTTATTCCAATAATCATCAACAATATTATCCAGAGTATCAATGGATGTATTGGCATTTAGACATGCAAATTCAAAACCCGGACGAGCGGTATGATTTACAAGTGCTGCAGGTGCTGCTGCCATTGATTTTAATGAATAACCTGCACCATCAATATAAACATCCGCTTTTGCACCGGTAGGAGCTTTAAGTATTCCCATGGAAGCAGCCAATCTGTTCAATTCAAAATCATTCATCACTAATACCGCGTTCATATCTATACCATTAGGTAACGAACCATACTCTATTCTGTCAAAGCCAACACTTTTAACGGTTTCACCTAAAAGAGATTCGCCCCAATCTCTTTTTTGAGTCATATATATTTTAAAAATTAACTCGTCTCTTTCGCCAACGTTCATTTTTTATTCTCCTTTTTCAAACATATGAATTTCACTTATGAACTTCTCGGGTGCAGATAAAATTTTTACCATTTTTTGATATTGAATAGGTTTACAATCACTATCTATATATTTAATAATTCTTTTTATATGTGATTCTGAATAAAAATACCAACCGTAAACAATGTCAAGTTCATTATCGGATACCCTTTTATACCTTTTCAATTCCGGCAAAAGTTTCTTAATTTCCTCTTCTGATTTTTCTATATTTGATTTTATTCCATCACGCTTCTTAATCGCTTTCGCAGAACATTCACTCAGATCTTTTTTATATTGTTTCAACCTTTTCTGTAGACGCAATTTCTTTTTACGAAGTTTATCGTATTCTATAGCCACTTCTGTTTTTAAAGGGCATATTAAATGATTCCCCTGCGGAAGTTCGCCTCTTTTTCCGGTTAGTCTTTCTATATCATGCGGCAATCCTCTGGATGAAAACTGATATAGCCAAATACGAAATTCTTTGTTTTTATACTGTAATAACACATCAGTGTGGTCTCCGCTGTCTTGCTTTGCGTTTAATGATGTTTCTACAGCTGCATCTTTTGAAATCAAATTTTCCTTAATCATAAAAGCAAAATCAGGTTCACGTAATAAAGAAGTTAAAGTTCGGAGACCTCTTGCCAATGCCCCTGTAATTTGTGCTTCATCATTAGTTGTTTTCTTACATTCACAAAGTAATTTCACAAGATAAGTTGCCGGTGAAAAATTAATTTTTTCAATCTCTTCATGGAAAATCTCACTATATGTCTTCTTTATTCCGGTTCTGGATTCCTCTGTTTTAGGTAAATGCTCACAAGAATATCCATCCATTGGTATATTAAGAATTTGAAGTTTTGAAAAAATTCTTTCAGCCAAAGAAAAAAGTTCCGGATCTTGTTCATAAAGATACTCTATTCCATCTTTATACGTTTTTTCGGACCATATTTTGCATAATTCTCTTATATTAGACATTTTTATCTCCTATATATTTTAGTTACAATAAGAACAAGGCCTTTCGGCCGTACATGTTCATTTTTAAGTCGACTTAAATAATATCGAGGGTTCTCAGCTGATTGCCAATAGCTTTAATAACTACCGTAGGCACTGCATTTCCAACTTGTTTATATTGATTATCCTTATTACCCGCCAAATAAAAATCACGCGGGAATCCTTGAACTTCAAGACATTCTTCAACAGTTATATAGTGTAATTCGCCGTTAACGCGATAGCAATCCCAATTGTATTTATTGTCTATTCCGGAACGTCTGCCACCAATTCTTATTGTATATGCATATTCTCTTTCAGTATGTCCGTGCATAACATCAGAAAGCGTTTTATCGCACCCTGTCGGTTCAGGAAATACAAACTCTTTTTTTATATCGTTCCGTACTCCAACAATAAAAACTCTCTTTCTTATTTGAGGTACTCCATAGTCCTTTGCTTCCAGAACATCATGATATACTTTATACCCGCATTTTGTAAGCTCTTCAATAATCACTTTAAAGGTTTCGCCCTTATTATGAGAGAGTAACCCCTTGACATTTTCTAAAATAAAAGCTTTAGGTTTGCATTCTTTCAGCAATCTTATCACTTGATATATAAGGGCACCTCTGGGATCATCAAGTCCACCTTTTTGACCTACATTGCTAAATGACTGACATGGAAACCCTCCACACAACAAATCAAATTCGGGAATATCCTTAACGTCTATTTTACTTATATCACCTTTAGGTGTTATTCCATAATTTCTCTCATATGTTTCGATAGCAATTGGATCGATTTCCGAAGCCATAACACACTCGCCTCCGCATTGTGTCAGCCCGTAATGAAATCCTCCTATACCGGAAAATAAATCTATAAATTTAAAATTTAACATCGTATTTCCTTTACATATTATCTTCTACGTCGAATATTGTCATTTGTTCATTTTCTGTTACCGGTATCTCAATCGACGTTTTGCCTGTTTTTAACACACTTAATATTTGTTCTGCAATCGCCTCTATAACATTTACTGTTACACTGTTACCAAACTGCTTATACAAATGTGTATCGGAAAGCGGCAATATAAAATCATCGGGGAACCCCTGAAGTCTTGCCCATTCGCGAGGTGTCATTTTTCGAATACCTTCTTTATTGATTTCGCCCTTAATATGTGTAGTTGGGGTGAGATTTTTCTGACGTTTATCTATAATGAGGTTTCTCTCACGCCCCATTCCACCGCACACAATTGCACCTGCAATTCCATCCATTTCTCTGATTTCATAACCAAAGCCATTCCCCTTAGATGCATGTCTTGCTTTGTGTTGCCGTAACGTTTCCATATAAACATCGCTTAGGTAATACTTAGACGGCACCGCTTGTTTTTCTATAATATCCTTTATTCTTTTCGTATCATCCGTAATATTAGGGAAGATAAATTTTTTAGGTGCGACATCGTTTCTGAACGCTACCATATAAATTCTTTCTCTGTTTTGCGGTACTCCAAAGTTTTTACTGTTTAACACCTTGTGAAAGACTTTGTAACCAAGGTCTTCAAATGTTTTGCAGATTATTTTAAATGTTCTTCCTTTATCGTGAATCACAAGTCCCTTAACATTTTCACAGAATATCACCTTTGGTTTATGATGTTCGCAAATGCGTGCCACATCTAAGAATAATGTACCTCTACACAGACCTTTATAATTGTCATCGAATCCCATTCTGTGGCCTGCAAGGCTAAACGCTTGACAGGGGAACCCCGCTAAACATATATCAAATTCAGGAACATCTTTTTCATCTATTTTTGTTATATCCCCGGCTATATCAAAATCATCCTTGAAGTTTTCCTTATATGTTTTTTGTGCGTTTTTATCCCACTCACTCACAAACACTGTTTCGATTTGTTCTTTGAAGGCATTTTCAAACCCTAATCGAATTCCGCCTATTCCGGCAAATAAATCAATCGATTTAAATATTGGTTTTCTTTGAGTTACAGCTTTTTCTATTATATCAGCACATTTTTTAGTGTTTTTCTTTATATCCTTACCCCAGAAGCGAAGCACTGTCCATCCTTCATCTTCAAGGCTTTTAGTTACTTCTTCATCTCTTTGCATATTACGCTCTATTTTGGGAATCCAAAATTCTTGTCGAGATTTTATTTCCCTTTTTTTATTATCCCAATCATAGCCATGCCAAAATTCACTATCACAGAAAACGGCAACTTTTTTACTCACAAACACGATGTCGGGTTTTCCGGTTACCTTTTTATAGTTTTTTCTATAACGCAATCCACGTGACCATAATTCTTTACGCAATAATCGCTCGATTTCTGAGTCCTTGTTTTTGACAGCTGTCATGTTTTTGTGTCGTTGCTCGGGAGTATGATTATCCATTTGTGTTTCTCCTTTTTAACTTTTAACACAAGTATATTCAAAAAATTTATTAAGTCCAGACATATTTTAAAAAATTAATATTTTATCCTTTTAACTTGGCAAGTGCTGAAATCGCACTTGCTTCTTTGGTCAATAAGAGAATCTGCCGATATACTTAAATCAATTCTATTTGGTTTGTCATGTCTTGTAACCAGACCCTGTACCGATTCAGATTTCATATTAAAAGTGCCTACAGGTATATGTATTAGAATTATCTCATTTTTAAATTGATCATTAAGAATTAACGTCCAATCTTTATCAATACAATTGGTCTTTGGATTAATCCAGAAAACTGCTTTGTTGTCTTGTCTTTTAGAATAATTTACATTACTTCCTACTATAATACCGTTGTTTTCCAAAAACCTAATAGCCTCTTTTTTAGCTCTAATTTCCAGCTGTTCTTCAGAACAATTTTTTATGGAAGAAATTAATTCCGTTTTGTTCTTTGCAGAACGCTTTTTTTCTAAATCAGAAAAAACATTAATTCCTATTAATTCAATAAGAAACAATGCTTCATCAAGATATTGTTGAAGTACAACTTCTTTAAATCTATTAATATTTGGTTTATTTCCTTGATTTTTGTTATCACAATCTAATCTACTGTTTTTACTTGCTTTTGATATTAGGCTTGCCTCAATATAATCAATATCTGCACGGTCAAAACTATTGTCTGATGTTGTAAGAATAACTACTCTTTCCCACCAAGATTTTCCTATTATATGCTGCTTGATCCTTTTTGACAAATCCGATGCTTGACCAACATATACCATATCTTCAGATAACAATAAATATACTCCAAAACGATTACAAGCATCCGATGAGATTAAATTTTCTACTGATTCTCTGGGTGCAGAATAAAGCTCTCCTTTATTCCAACTGGAATCTGCTATACTTATAACACCGTTTAATGTTCCATCTTCCAATAATAAATTTATCGTTTTTGCTTTTGGATTAGCCATAATAATATCTCCTAAAATCAAATATTTTTGACGTCAACTAATTTTTATCAACGATTTCTACAATATCATCCATTGTGCAACCTAGTGCTGAACATATCTTAACCAATACATCACTGGATACCACCGCACCGTCTTTGCCCATTTTTGTGATGGTAGCAATACTGATACCGGCCTTTTCAGCGAGTTCCTTTTTCTTCATGTCGCGGTCAATTAAAAGCTTAAACAACTTCTTATAACTTGCAGCCATAACACACCTCAAAATAGTTATATTTTTTGCAATTTATTATTAGTTCGTATTATACCACATTAAATTTGAAGACTCAACTGTTTTCAGCAAAAATATTGAGATTTCAGCATTTTTCTTTTTCTATTTTAAAATACGGCAATAGCCGATGAGGTTTGCTCATCGGCTTGGTGCTTTTTTATGACATAGTGAAGGTTCCATTTTGTTTGTTGTCAATAACGAATTCAAAGAAAGTTGTTTTGCTGACTGCGGCGAGGTAGGTGTTGGGATTGATATTGGGGTATTCTTTCTCAACAAGGTCGAGGGTTTCTTTTAGTTGGAGCATTGTTGCAAATTCGTGTTTACAAGTACCCGTGCAGTAACAGTTGCAAACAAGTCCGCTGATTTGACCGTTATCGTAATTAAACTCAATCTCATAGGGTTTGCTGCCTGTTACGATGGCTCTGCCTTTGCCGTTTTTGAGTTCAATATATTGCACTTGGTTTTCTATGTAGTATTCGTGACCTTTATCTGCTGTTGACTTATCAATTTTCATTCCGCTAAGGTCATTCAAATTGAACGTTTCGTCATCGCTTGAGGAGACAAATTCTTCATCTTCAGAAGCGGGTGCTTTGAACCAAGTGATAATCTGCTCGTAATTCAAAGCGCTTTCATCAGTTGTAATGAAATGTGAGCCTGCCAAATGGAATTCTCCAACAACATTAGTATTAGCAACACCAATAACACGCTTATAGTCGGATAGTTTAATTTTAAATGTATAATTTATATCTACTACTCGACCGCGCAAACCTTCGAGTTTGCCATCAACATAAACGATATCGCCGCGCTTCAAATCAAACATATCGTTATAGTAAGAGCAGGTCAGATGTCTGTCATGAAAGAAAACGTCAACCACCGATTTTCTTGCGTTGCTTGTGACTTCCTTATTACTTTGTGCATTTTCAGAAATGCATTGTTCCTTTTTCTCTGTTTCTGCTGTAAATCCAATTTTAAAACTCATTTTTATCCTCCTTAAAATTCTTCGTCTGTATCGTCTTCGCTGTTTTCTTCTTCCTCTGAATCGAGCAAGTTCATAAGTGCAGTAAATTCAGTCGCTTGCTCAAGTGTGTCCAATCTTCCATCGCCGTTAAAGTCAAACAAATCTCCAAACAGTCCCATATTAATACCTCCATTTTTATACTCGCGGATAAATTTTTTTATCTACCCAAGAATTGAAACCAAAGTAATTAGTTTCAAAACGTTGTAGCACTTCGTATTTTTCAAGCCATACTACCACTCCGTTAACGTTTTTAGGAAATAAAGCAAATCTAGTAATTGTACGAGTATCACCTTTTTTATAAATAGAAAAACGCATATGTTTTCACACCCCTTAATGCAGACTTCTTTTTCAACTTTGACAAATCCAAATAATAAATAAAATAATTGCAGGTATGATTAGAAACGGCATTTGCAAGCAAAACAGACTAATGATTATCCAATGCGTACCTGTCATGTTTCTTAACCAACTGGTAAATCCACTTTGCTTTTGTGGTGTATAACCGCCTGAACTGTGCCCGTTTTTATAAATGTGCTCAAAGTCATAGCAATCACTATCATACTCAACAAAATCCACTTTGCCGTCACGGTTGGTGTCCGCATAATCGCCTGTGATGCCCTTATAATCTTCCATTTGTCAGAACCCCTTTCTTTATTCTGACTTAATTATAAAATATTCACTGTCCTATAAAACGGACTTAAGCGGGGTGAAGTTGAAGATTTTTGAAAAAATTTCTTATTCTTTGTTTACTGCGTATCAAATTTTGATATACTTACCACCTCTAAACAGCCTGTTATATCTGCTCAATATATGGTACAAAAAACCGCCGAAGTTTTTACGCTTCAGCAGTTTTAAATTTTTAAACTAAAATTATCTGTTTTTTACATTATAATAAATAACATTGTTTATACCTAAGGTAACTCAAATTTCTTTTTCATTTACAAATACTCGGCAATTTCTCGATTTAAACTTTTTAATAGTAAAATGAAAAATACCGCTTCGATATCGTTTGTAATCAGGATCAATTATATCGTATAATGCCCTTCCATTAGTAGTGAATTCCACATTGCCAGCCTTTATTTTGTTATCGTTCGATGGATCACCATATACAACTAACTTTTGTCTCCCTGAGACAAATACTTTTTTTGTTACGGGATTTTCTTCATTTTTAAACACATATTCTGTTTTGAAATCACATTCAATCAAGCCCAATCTTTCTAATTCTTTTAGCTGGCTAGGTGTTATGCCCGTATCTTCATACGCTTTTCTATTGGTAGATATAAAAAGAAGTAAATTTACCTCTTCTTTGCCAAAAGTTCGCAATGCAAAACGTGAAATACTGCAAAATAATTCAGCATCTTCATAACGCATAATAGACAAAGTATGTAATAAAGAAAAACTTATCTTTCCTGGGTGGTTTGCTTCTTCTGCTAATAATTTTGCCCATATCAATTGCATGTCCGGATTTGATATTAACCTAGCCTTATCAAAGAAGAATTCAAGCCAATCATCTTCAATTTTTTCCGGTTCGGCAGAATCCTCTAAGAACTGAAGAGCCTTGAGTCCAATATCTTTTTTTCTTTTTTGCTGTTTAACTAATTTTTTATACCCACAAAGAAAATCAAACATTTCTGGATTAACTTTTTTTCCGTCAATAGCACGATTAATTAATTCTTTATGACCTTCAACTATGACGACATCTAGTGGATCTTGCAAAAAGTTCATAATAACCTCTAAAAATTTTTCAGATGATTTCCCAGCATGTTTAGCAAGTTCCAAATTATCAATACTCATAAGCTCTTCTCCTCTCGTGACAAAACACATCTTATGCATTTCAAAATATCAATAATAGTATAGAACAATTTTGTCAAAAAAGCAACACTTGTGGTGAATCGCTATATACTTTTATATTTTTTGTAAACAATTATTATTGTGAAAATCTTTTTATTTTGTAAATACCCCTTGCAACGACAAAAATTAACTTGACAAATCTCTTTCTCCAAGTTAAAATGCACCAAACAAATAACTCCCCAAGGCGATAATTTTTATCGCTTTCGGGGAGGATTTTTTTGACCACAGTTTGTCCCACAGACAGCTTTGGAGTATGTGGAAACAGTGGAGTAAAGAGTGCTAAAGAGCATTGATTTCCGAGTGGATAGTGCTAAAAAGCGCTATATGTAGCCGATATAAAGAAAATATAGCCGTTTGGGAGCAGGATGCCGCAGGTTCGAATCCTGTCACTCGGACCAAAAATCCAAATTCGACTTTGTCGAGTTTGGATTTTTATTTTTTTTAATGTTTTTTCACATTCTCCTGTTGAATTTTACTGATTATAAATTATTAAACAAACAAATAACATCACTCCTTTCTTATTGTTCTTTACCATAAAACAGTGCATGTTTACTATTGGAAAAATTTATGGTATAATTTATAAGTAATAATTTTAAAAGCGAGGTGCCGAAGTTATGGCTGAAAAGAAATATGTAATTGATAATGCCGAACTGATGGCAGAATGGAATTGGGAAAAGAATGACGAATTGGGTTTTGACCCTAAAACATTAACTCTTGGTAGTCACACAAAAGTCTGGTGGAAATGTAGCATGGACCACGAATGGCAATCGACAATATATAACAGAACAGCCTCCAAAGGATGCCCGCATTGTTCAGGTCGGTATGCTATTAAAGGTGAAAGTGATTTACAGACGGTTAATCCGACTTTAGCAAAAGAATGGAACTACAATAAAAATAACGGATTAACGCCTTCTGACGTAATGCCTGGTAGTGGGAAGAGGGTATGGTGGAAATGTAGCAATGGACATGAGTGGCAAGCATCTGTAAAAGATAGAAATAATGGGAATGGCTGTCCATACTGTTCGGGTCGATATGTTGTTAAAGGAGAAAGAGATTTACAAACGGTTAATCCAACTTTAGCAAAAGAATGGAATTACAATAAAAATAACGGATTAACGCCTTCTGATGTAATGCCTAATAGCAACAAAAAAGTGTGGTGGAAATGCAACAATGGGCATGAATGGCAAGCAATAATAAATGGAAGGAACAAAGGTGTTGGATGCCCATATTGTGCTGGAAAACGCGCTATTAAAGGAGAAAGCGATTTACAAACGGTCAATCCCGCTTTAGCGAAAGAATGGAATTTTGATAAAAATGACGAATTGACGCCTTCTGACGTAATGCCTAACAGTGGGAAAAAAGTGTGGTGGAAATGTAGCAAAGGACACGAGTGGCAAGCAACTATAGATAGCAGAAACAGAGGAAATGGTTGCCCTGTTTGTAATTCTGAACGAAATACTTCTTTCCCTGAATATGCAATTTTATATTATCTGAAAAAATATGGAGTTGATGTATTACACTCATATAGAGGACAAGGTTACGAATTAGACATTTATATTCCATCAAAAAAAACTGCTATTGAATATGATGGTTATTTTTGGCACAAAAATAAAGCAAAAAAAGATTTAGATAAAAATCTGAGGTGTCAGAAAGATGGAATCAAACTATATAGGATAAGAGAAGATTTGCCATTACTTAATGACAGTTCTATTGATTACGCTGTTCATAAAAATCAAAAAGATTTATCGAAAATCCTTGAAGATATTTTAAGCAAAATAACTGAAACTAACATTGATATTGACATAGAAAGAGATGCTATCCATATAGAAAATTTACGAGAATTTACGGAAAAAGAAAATTCGCTTTTGTTTTCCAATGCTAAAATAGCAAAAGAATGGAATTATGAAAAGAACGGTAGGCTAAAGCCAGAACATTTTTTAGCGAATAGCGATAAAAAAATATGGTGGAAGTGTGTCAAAGGACACGAGTGGCAAGCAACGATATCAAATAGGAATAACGGAAACGGATGTCCATATTGCGCTGGAAAAAAAGTTTCAAAAGGCTTTAACGATTTGCAAACAGTTAACCCTACTTTAGCAAAAGAATGGAATTATGAAAAAAACGGAAATTTAAGGCCTGTAAATGTTACTGCAAATAGTCACAAAAAAGTATGGTGGAAATGTAGCAAAGGGCACGAATGGCAAGCAACGATAGACCATAGAAATAAAGGGCGAGGTTGTTCATATTGTGCAGGTCAAAAAGTTTTAAGAGGTTACAACGATTTACAAACGGTTAATCCAATTTTAGCAAAAGAATGGAACTATGAGAAAAATACTGGATTATCACCTATGGATGTAATGCCTAATAGTGATAAAAAAGTATGGTGGAAGTGTAGCGAAGGGCACGAATGGCAAGCAATGATAAGCAATAGAAATAAAGGGCGAGGATGCCCATATTGTTCCGGTCGATATGCTGTCAAAGGTACAAATGATTTACAAACAGTTAATCCAATTTTAGCAAAAGAATGGAACTATGAAAAAAACAATGGATTAACACCCATGGACGTAACACCTGGTAGCAACAAAAAAGTATGGTGGAAATGTTGCAAAGGACACGAATGGCAAGCAACGATATATAATAGAAACAAAGGAAACGGTTGTCCAATTTGTAGAAAAAACAAAAATCAATAGCAAGAGATAAACAGGAGAACATATTTATATGAGTAAAAATGGTAAGAACAATGAGCAAAAAAACAATAAATCAATAGGAAAATATTTATTATTTAGAATAGCAATGATAACATTGATTTGCATAATATTTTTTGTGGGAATTTATTTTGTTTTTTCCACCAAAGGAATCATTCCCTCTGGTATTGGATTGGTGAAAACAGATTGGTTATCATTCTTAGGTGCATACCTTTCTTTTTATGGCACAGTTGTTGTTAGCTTAACTATTTATTGGCACACAAACTATGTTGCAAAGCAATCTGAAGAAAAAGCAGCACTCGAAAGAAAAAAGCGTATTCAACCAGTGTTTTCAATTGAAATCGGTTCACAAAATACGACAATGGAAAAACATTCTTCATTTGTTAATATAGGAAACAAACCTGAGCGACCTTCAAATGTCATAATCAAAGTTAAAAATGCTAATGAATATCCCATTACAAACGTTATTATTTTTGATAAATATATCATCCCACTCCTTGAACCCGGCGAAGAAAAATCTGTATACTGCACATATTCCGATCCAACAAACACTTACATATTTTACAGTTCAGTTGCTGTTATTAATGAAATTGACTATGAAAAAGATATTAGCGGATTGCCAAAATGGTTTAACATTAATTATGACGATATTGACGGAAATGCCATGTATCAAACCTTTGAATTAAAGCATTTTGATGAAACTGAATACTATTCATTAGAAGGACAACATGAAGCATAACTAATAAATTTTTATAGTAATCAAGACCTTTGTACTGTTTTTGGCTGCGAAAAACCAAGTATTTATGCGGGTTTACGCTTGATTACTATAACGCTACTCCAACCAAAAAATTCAAGTCTTCGGACTTGGATTTTTTATTCAAGCCGATAGGCTTGGTATATCATCACGCGATAGCGTGTATATCATTGCCGCATTTATGCGGCGTATATCATCACACCATAGGTGTGCATATCTCTATCGGCTTGATGAGATACAGTGGCTTTGCCACTGATGATATGCAAAACTAACGTTTTGATGATATACAAGGCTTCGCCTTGATTTTAAAACCCAGTATTTATGCGGGTTTACGCTTGATTACTATAACGCTACTCGGACCAGTCGAGTGCCTCGACACGCAGACGCGTATTCGGGGTACTAATTTTTTGCAGTTTTTTCTCGCGTTAAATCGGCATCTTTTTGCTTCATCTTTACATAAATCTTGTTCAATAAGGAACAGCACATAAAAGCCCTTGATTTTTCAAGGGCTTTCAGTGATTTTAGGGATAATTTCAAGGTAACAAGGGGACGGGAGGCAATTTTATTTATTTAATTTATCAGTAAAATAGGCTATTGCAGTTTAGCAAACTCACCGGGTGAAATCCCGTATGTTTTGCGGAATACCTTTGAAAAATATAAAGGGTCCGAAAATCCGCAGGAAAATGCGGTTGCTTTTACGGTTATTCCGTGGCTCAGCAGTTCTTTTGCCCGTTCCATACGGTAATTTATAATATAAGCACCCGTAGAGATTTTGCAGTTGCTTATAAAACTACGATGCAGAGTGGCACGGCTGATATTAAGTTCCTTGCATATATAGTCAATATTAAGTTCCTGCTTATGATAGGAACTTTGAATTATTGCACAGGCTGAATCAAAGTAGAAACTGTCCTTTGTTTTGTGAGAGAGGAGCGGGTGCAGTTCGGAATATATTTTTAAAATTGAAAGTGCAATACTTTCCGGTGCTTCTGAAAACCGAAATATGCTATTGGGTGCACAAATACTGCATAGACAGTCAAATAAAGGCAGAATTGCTTCCTGTTCTATATAATCAATTACGCAGTTTCCGTCGCAGAATTCTGTTTTTTCGGTAATTAAGCGTGTGAAATTATCTCCTGTAAAATCTATCCAAGTATACTCCCAGGGGTCATTACTGTCAGGATAGTAACTGATTTCCGTAAAAGGTCTAATAAGAAAACTTTGACCGGCGGTTATATGATATTTTTTTCCTTCACAAACATAATAACCGCTTCCGCGAATTATATAATGAATAATATAGGCAGTACGAAATTCGGGTCCACACGAGTGCATATCCGAACAATTTTGTCTGCCGGAAGCGATAAGTTTTGATTTTTCAAATTCTTCCATAAATAGTTATTCCCACCCCAATGAAACAATTTTCCATATAATTGAAATAATAAAACATTGAAAATAACCGTATTTACTTTTATTATAAGTTTACAATATTTTATTTAGGAGGTCAATAGAAATGATTAAAAACACACCGCCTATGGGCTGGAACTCATGGAACACCTTTGGAGCAGACATCAATGAGCAGTTAATTTGTGACGCTGCCGACAAAATGGTCGAAACGGGACTTTCCGCTCTCGGATATGAATACATTGTAATAGACGATTGCTGGTCCCTTAAAGAACGCGATGAAAACGGTCGCCTCGTAGCCGATCCCGAAAAATTCCCCAACGGTATGAAGGCAGTTGCCGATTATGTTCATTCAAAGGGTCTTAAATTCGGTATGTATTCCTGTGCGGGAAATCTTACCTGTGCCGGGTACCCGGGAAGTTTTGAGCATGAATTTGTTGATGCTGCAACCTTTGCAGAGTGGGGCGTAGACTTCCTTAAATATGATTATTGCTACCACAGCGATATAATCCACGGCAAATATCTCTACCGCCGTATGGGTTTGGCACTTAAAAATTGCGGCAGAGACATTCTTTTAAGTGCCTGCTCTTGGGGAGCGGACAATACCGCCGAGTGGATTCGCGAAACAGGTGCAAATATGTGGCGTTCGACCGGCGATATTTTCGATACTTGGGAGTCGGTAAAAAAGTTGACCGACGAGCAGGACGCCATTCTTCCCTATGGCGGAGCGGGTTGCTTTAACGATATGGATATGCTTGTTGTGGGAATGTACGGCAAGGGTAATGTAGGTCTTCAGGGACTTAACGATACTCAGTACAAAACTCACTTCTCTATTTGGGCTTTGTTCGGTTCTCCCCTTATGATAGGCTGTGATTTACGGAATATTAACAAGGAAACCCTTGATATTCTTTCAAATAAAGAACTTCTTAAAATCAATCAGGACGCCGATTGCCGTCAGGTTTTCAAGTTGAATTTGACGTGGGGCGGTACGGATTTAAAAGGTTACGCCCGCAATCTTTCAAACGGCGATATAGCACTTGGCTTCTTCAATTTTAATGATAAAGAGGCTGTTGCAAGGCTCAATATCGACCAATTAGGCCTTCCCGAAAGCACAGGCAAGACCCTCGAAATGCAAGAGGTATGGACGGGTGAAACCGTAACAGTTAAGAACGGAACATTCATTGAGAAACTCGATGCCTTTGATAGTAAGGTATATCGCTGTAAGGTTGTTGACGCTTAATGGAGCGCTGTATACATTGCGGAAAAGAACTCAAAAGTATTGACATAGGTGCTACCAAAAAGTTTATAAACCGAGGAAGTACTGAGTTTATGTGTAAATCCTGCCTTGCAAAGGACCTCAAGGTTCCCGAGGAACTTATAGACAAAAAAATCGAGTACTTCAAAAAACAGGGATGCACACTGTTTTTGTAAATTTCCAAAAAAATCAACTGCTGTTTGGCAGTTGATTTTTTTGCATTAAGGGAGCCCGAGGGGACGGTTCGAAACCACTGAAAAGGGGTGAGCCAATAATCGTTGATTTTCTTAATAACAATATTGATTTTGCGATTGTATCATCATTTTAGTTTTAGTATAATGAAAGAAAAAACGGAGGTTTAGTTATGAAACCGATTAAAGTTGTGCAATACGGAAGTTGGGGTATGACACACGCAGAGCATACAATGCTCACAATGCGAAGTCTTCCCGAGTATTTCGAGGTTGTCGGTTTTTGCCAACCAGACGAAGAACGCCTTAAATCCGCCTTGGAACGCCCTGCGTATCAAGGTATTCCAATCGTTTCAAAGGAGGAACTGCTTGCAGGTTTTCCCGCAGATGCCGTAATCGTTGAAACCCACGAATTGGAGCAGGATAAGGATGCCCTTTTGTTTGCAAAGGCAGGTTATCATATTCATTCGGATAAGCCCTGCGGTGCTTCCGACGAGGTTTTTGCCGAACTTATGGAAACTGCCCGAAAAAACAACCTTGTTTTTCAAAACGGATATATGTATAGATATAATCCTGCGGTACAGAAAGCACTTGAAATTGTAAAGTCGGGTGAATTGGGTGAACTTATTTGTGTTGAAGCACAAATGAACCAGTGCTACCACGGTTTCGGGCGTAGTTGGTTAGGCGACCTTCCCGGAGGTATGATGTTCTATCTCGGTTGCCATCTTGTGGACCTTGTGTATCAGTTTATGGGTGAACCGGACGAAGTGATTCCGATGAACAGGTCAACGGGTCTTGAATATGAAAATGTTACCGATTTCGGTTTGGCTATGCTCAAATACCCCCACGGCACTTCGATTATCAAAAGTGTGGCTTGTGAGGTTAGCGGCGACGCCAGAAGATATCTTATGATTTCCGGTACTAAGGGTACAATTGAAATTAAACCTATTGAAAGCCCCTTTGAACTTGATGGTACCGTCTGCCCGAATAAAATATCTATGACTGTAACCCGCCCGGGTCACCCTGTTATGTTTGCCGACAGACCAGAAACCGTATCATTTCCGCCCTTTGGCCGATATGATGCAATGATGATTGATTTTGCTAAAACAGTTGCAGGAGAAAAACCCAACGAATTTGACTATGAAAAAGAACTTGCCGTACATAAATTGCTGACAAAGGTGTGCGGTAAATAAAATACAGATTAAAAAGATAACTTATTATGAAAAACTTTATGATTGGGTGCAATTTTTGGGACTCAAAATCAGGAACCGATATGTGGCTGAACTTTGACGAAGAATCCCTCGCAAAAGACCTTAACGCACTTGCAGCAACGGGTATTAAATATATGCGTTGTTTCCCCAACTGGCGTGAGTTTCAGCCGGTTGTAGCATTGAAAGGTTGGGGTGGATTTCTAAATGAATACCGTCTTACCGGCGACCGTTTCCCCGAAAACGAGTATTATATTGACCCTGTAATGATTGAGCGTTTCAGAAAATTTGCCATGATGGCACATGAGCGTAACATCAAACTCGTGGTTTCTGTGCTTACCGGATGGATGAGCGGAAGGCTTTTTTACCCGCAAATTCTTGAATCGAGGAATCTTATAACCGACCCTTTGGCACTTATGTTTGAGGAAAAGTTTGTCAGAGGTTTTGTTACCTATACAAAAGACCTGCCCAATATTGTAATGTGGGATTTGGGTAATGAATGTAACTGTATGGGTCAGGTGTCTAAACCCGAAGAGTCATATCATTGGACATCGACAATCCGAAATGCAATCCTTGCCGCCGACAGCAGCCGAAAAATTTCTTCGGGTATGCACTCGCTCCGCTTTAATGAGACCGAACCCTGGTCAATCGGAGAACAGGGACTTCTTAGCGATATGCTTTCCAACCACCCTTATCCGTCCCCCACAGTCGGAGGGGATGTCGACCAGGCGAACCGCTTGAGAACCACTATGATTCCCACCGCTCAGTGCGAATATTATTCCGCTATTTCGGGCAAACCCACAATGATTCAAGAGCAAGGAACCTTCAACGATATGCTTATTAACCGTGAGGGTGCCGCAGATTTTGCAAGAATAAATATCGCTTCTTCATACGCAAACGGATTCGGCGGATATTTCTGGTGGTGCTCCCACGAACATTTGAAACTTAATCAACCGCCCTATACTTGGTCTATGATAGAGCGTGAATTGGGTCTTTTGGATGCTGACCGAAATCCAAAACCTGTCGGAAAAGAGATTAAAAGAATGGGAGATTTGTTGGAGACACTTCCCGATATATCACCTAAAATTACCGATAGTGTAATTGTGCTTTCAAACGAGCAGGAACAGCAGCAGATTGGAATTACATCTTATATTTTAGCCAAGCGTGCAGGACTTACTCCCACCTTTGCTCATTACAGGCACAATATTCCCGAAGCACCGTTTTACATACTTCCGTCAATCACCGGTTGGGCTCCTATGACAAAAGAATGTTACGATACACTTATTGAACGTGTAATGAAGGGTGCAACCTTGCTTATCACGGTTAATACGGGTATGTTATGCGAATTTGAAAAAATTACAGGACTTCGCTCGGCAGGTATGACCTCGGGCGGAAAAGGAACCTTTACCCTCGACGGTCAGGAACTTCCCTTTGAGTACGGAAAGAAATATCACCTTTCCTCTATCGGAGCCAAAGTCCTTGCAACCGCCGAGGACGGAAATGTTATCCTCTCAGAAAACACACTGGGCAAAGGCAAATTATTGTTCCTGAATTTCCCTCTTGAATTAAACCTTTGGAAACATCAGGGTGCTTACGAAAAGAGTGAGCCTACTTATCATCATATTTATGAGGTTGCCGCAAAGGACATCCTCGCAAATAAGCCGATGAAGTGCCTCAGCCCGGATATAGCCTTGACACTCCACGAGGAGGTTGACGGCTACTATGCGGTCGCAGTTAACTATATGAACGAAACGGCGGACAGCGAAGTTTCCCTTGCCAACGGCTGGAAATTAGAGCCTGTTTACGGCGATTTCACCGCGGTTGAAGGTTGCGGTATGGCAGTCGGAAAAATTGTTAAAAAATAAAACAGGCTATAAAAACACCACTCTTGCGAGTGGTGTTTTTTGATATCAGTCAAGTTTACTCCAGTCAAACTGAACTCCGATTGGGAATTTCTTTGCGGCTAATCTTGAGTAAACTTCGGTTGCTTCTGCGGGAGAATGTTGTTCGCTGATTATGGGACCGAAATCGAGTCTTCCGGCCGAGAGATATGAAAGTATTACACGGCAATCATCCATTTCGGTGAAAACACCCGAATGTGACTCAAGGGTGGGTCTCGCTCCGCTGTGGGCACCGATAAGTTCAATGCCCGGACGATGCACATCATTATAAAAATCAACTTCGGTCATATCACGAGTGCAGCCGAGCAAAATAACCCTACCGAATTTTGCCGTTACAGATAACACCTGCTTTAAGGCATTAGGGTTGCCGGTTACTTCTATTGCCGAATTTACACCGCCGCCGAATGATTTGCACTGTTCGGCAAATGTTGGATCTGATGGGTCAAGTACAATATCCGCACCGAGTTTTTTTGCAAGTTCTCTGCGTTCCGGCAGGAAATCAGCGGCTATAACAGGGTAAGCACCCGAAAGTTTGGCAAACTGAACTGCAAAAAGACCGAGTATGCCAAGACCTGTTACGAGGCAACTTTCACCAAGGCAAATCTTTGCTTTGCGGATTGCCGACAGAGAAAAGCCGGCAATCACCGGAAGTGCCGCCTCCTCAAGGGAAACGTTATGGGGAATCGGCACGATTTCCTTTATGGGAACTGTGCAATACTGCTGATGTCCTCCCCCGTGCACCAAAACACGGTCTCCTACTTTATATTCCGAGACATCGGGACCGATATCTGTGATAATTCCGCTGCCGCTATATCCCGAACTTGAGGGAAAACCGAAGCGGAAATTTTCTCCGCCCTCTTCATTTCCCGTAAGCAATGCTCGTTCGGTTCCGGCACTAACAGTGGAAAAAGCCAGTTTTATTCGTACTTCACCGCTTTTGGGGGCTCTGTCCTCCACCTCAACAAGTTCTGCGGTATCTTTTTTGGTGAAAACTATTTTCTTCATTTTTTCTCTCCTTGAAAAATATTCAAAAATAATATATAATCATTATAATGGTTATAGTTAGTCGAAATAGTGATAAAAACGCTATTTCGACACCAAATCTTCGATTTGGGATCAAATTTTCAAAGAAAATTTGACTATACCCATTGCAATGAATATCGAGCGAATTAAAATGAACATTCATTTTAATTCGCAAAAACCGATAAAATCGGTTTGTCGAAACGCTTTTCTGCGTTTCGAAATTCTATATTCATTATAGTATGATTAAGAACCGAAAACAATGATTAAATCAATTAGAAAGGTAAGATAATCAATGGAAAATATATCGAAAAAACCATACCTACTTGCCACTTTTAATGATTATCGTACTAATGAACCCATTGTATTTTCAACACGAAAATATCCAAAAGAAAAAATAACACCCATTCACTGGCACAACTATTTGGAACTTGAGATAATTAAGGAAGGTTCTGCCCACCATATTGTCGCAAACGGAACCTACGAAATTTCAAAGGGCTCGGCTTACATAATGACCGGAAGTGACTTTCACTCAATTGAACCAACAACCGACTTCACCATTCTGAATTTAGCAATTGCAAGAGGTGTAATCGACAAAAATTTGGAAAATTTTCTCACTAATTCCATCAGTAAATTTCACTGTGCGCTTGAAAGAGAACATTTTGAATACATTGTGAATCTTTTTGATAAAGCAGAAAAAGAAACCTGTGATAAACCTTTTTCGGCAATTCTGAAGAAAAGCATTGCCGAGGAGTTGATAATATATGTGATACGTGCTTCCGGAAATGATATTGAAGCAACAAATCCCCCGCTCATACAAAAAGCCGTGAATTTAATCAACAAACGGTTTTTAGAACAATTGACCCTTAAACAGGTCGCCGAAGAGTTGTTTGTGTCACCCAATTATCTCGGTCTGATTTTTAAAAATATGGTTGGCGTTCCTTTTAATTCATACCTCACAATGACACGGCTTAAATACGCCTGCGTTTTACTGGATTCCACTAATAAAACAGTCAAAGAAATCGCAGACGACAGTGGATTTAGTTCCACAGAATACTTTCTGTCAAGATTTAAAAAGTTTATGAAATGCACCCCGTCTGAATACCGAAAACTCAATTACAAATAATGATTAGCATCTTTAAAAAACAACCAACCCGAATGCTTCGTTTAAAGGTAACAAATTTGCAAAACACAACCCGTTTATACCGAAAACGAATTCGCTATACTGAATGTTGTAACGTCTGATCAAATATGGAGAGAACAGGGGATATGTCAATATCTGAAATACAATACAATTTATTAAATAGCGTCTCCCATCATAATGATTGTTTTTAGAACGCTTGGTTTGGTTTATAAATTAGCATAAAAAACATCGCAACTTCCTTGATTATAATGAATGTAGAATGTCAAAACGCAGAAAAGCGTTTCGACTGACTATAACCATTATAAGGAATTGCGGTGTTTTCTGTTTGGCTTAAAAAAGTTGGTGTTCCGTTATAAATTATAAATTGTACCGAAAAACATCTTTTTTGCCAATTATGTTACCGCTTTTCACCTGTAGTTCTACGAGCAGATCAATGGCTTCGCTCTTGGATTTCGGAGAAGCATTGAGTTCAATGCTTTCCTTTTTGAGTAGGTCAACAATTCGCATAGATTTTCCACCTAAAATTTATTTTCAGAGTGTATTAAACAACTCTGTAATTTTGTCTTTGGTGGCAAGTCCGTCTGAAAATGCGGTGGCACCTCCTGCGGCAGTTGCGAGTTTTAAAGCATATTCATAATCTCCGCTTTGTATTCCGGCAGTAAAGCCTGCTACCATGGAGTCACCGGCACCCACAGAATTTTTAACCTTACCTTTGCACACGCCCATACGGTGCATTTTTCCTGTTTCGTCTATGAGCATGGAGCCGTCTCCTGCCATGGAAATAAGTACATTAACAGCCCCCATATCCTGCAATTTCCTTGCATATTTTTCTATTTTTTCATCGGTTTGAAGCGTCACACCGAACATATCGCCCAGTTCGTGGTTGTTGGGTTTTACCAAAAAGGGTTTAAATTTCAGTACATTGAGCAGTAAATCTTTAGTTGCGTCAACAATAACCCTTATTTTTTTATCCGAGAGCCGTTCAAGTATTTTCTCGTAAATATCGGCGGGGAGAGACGAGGGAATACTACCCGCTAAAATAAGGGTGTCGCCGTCGGTTAAAGCGTCAAGTTTTTGGAAGAGAAGCGTTACCGATTCATCGTCAATGTGCGGTCCCTGACCGTTAATTTCGGTTTCTTCTAAACACTTCAATTTAACGTTAATTCGGGAGTTTCCGGTCTTTAGGTGAACAAAATCCGTATCAACTTTCAAATCCTTAAGACCTTTTTCGATTGCTTCACCTGTAAATCCTGCGACAAATCCAAATGCCTTTGAATTTACACCGAGTTCTTTCAAAACTACCGAAACGTTTATTCCTTTTCCGCCGAAATACATTTCTTCGCTGTCGGAATGGTTAGTAGCACCCACCCGAATATCTTTGATATGAACCACATAGTCAATAGCGGGATTAAAGGTAACTGTATATACCATTTACAAAACCTCCTTAATATTTGATTTTGCTGTGTATTTTTTGTTATTTAGTTTATCGGTTATGATTTGCACGCATTCCGTTTGCGTAAAGGTAACCGACGCAATTTGGTCAAATTTTGAGTGGTCTGCCAAAACGTATGCCATGCGACTGCGGTTTATGGCAGTTTCCTTAACCAAAGCCTCGTTGCGGTCGGGAGTTGATATACCGGCAGTCAGCGATATACCGTTTGCACCCATAAAACATTTGGAAAAATTATAATTCTGAAGGCTCCTCACACATTCCGCACCGATAATCGCTTCGGTGGTTTTCTTGATTTCCCCAGCAGGAACGTATGTTTTAAAACCTTTTAACGCTAATTTCTTTGCGTGAACAAAACCGTTTGTCACAAAAGTGACATCCTTTTCGGGAAGAAAATCTATCAACTTCTCGGTGGTTGTGCCCGCATCTATAAAACAAAAGTCGCCGTTTTCAATCAGCGAGGCTGCATACCGTGCTATGGCAGTCTTTTCCTCGGTAAAAAGTTTTGATTTTGCCTCCACATCGTGCTCGACTAAGTTAAGCGAGCGTTCTTCAATTGAAATGGCACCGCCGTGAACCTTTTTTATAAGCCCCCGTTCATCCAATGCGGATAAATCACGCCGCACCGTGGATTCCGAAGCGTTCAACATAGCACAAAGTTCAGGTAACTTCACACTTCGGTTTTGTTTCACCGTTTTAAGTATCTTTTCATATCTTTCTTCAGTTAGCAAAATGAACACCCCTTGGTCGACTGATTGACTGTTTTTGAATGGTATTGACTGTTTTCACAATTACATTAACACCTAAAAATGAAAAAATCAATAGATTTCTTTCAAAAACTTCCAAGAACAGTCAAATTTGCGACATCTCATAATTAGAATATGAGATATCTGTGCATTTTAACTATAAAAATTTATTAAAATATAATAAAAATTATTATAATTATTATATTATATTAGAAAAATGCGAATATGAGCCTTTTACTGAAATAAAACAAAAATTTCCCTACGGAAAGATGAATTCCATAGGGAAGAGAATAACATAATATTAGGATTTAACAGGTGTTTTTATTGTTTTAAGAACAAAATCTGTGGGAGCCGATAGTGGTGATTATGGGTCGGCTGAAAATCCATTTGTTTGTTGATTTTTGCGGGTTATAATAATAAATTGCACCGCCTGACGGGTCAAGCCCGTTTATGGCGTCGGTGGCGGCTTTGTATGCACTTTCGCTTACGGGTTCATTAAACTGTCCGTCATAAAGGCAGGAGAAAGCGCCCTGCTGATAAACGACACCCGAAAGGGTATCGGGGAAGGAGGGGTGTTCCACTCGGTTAAGCACCACCGCTCCCACTGCTACTTGACCCATATAGGGCTCACCTCTGGCTTCTGCCGATATAATTCTTGCCAGAAGATTATAATCCGATGAATTGCCTGTGTCATCAGCGCCGTAAATTCCCATTGCCGCCAGAGTGTTTTTGCCGGCAATTCCGTCGGCGGTGAGTCCGTTTTTCTTTTGAAAGGCTATGACCGATTTTTTTGTTTCGGACCCGAAAATTCCGTCTATTTGCCCCTCGTAATATCCCCAGTTTTTAAGTTTTTTCTGTATTTGCTTTACCTCTTCGGACTGTGAACCGAACTTTGACAGAGAAAAAACGGTTAGGGAAGACAGACATAAAACCAAAATAAAGGAAATAATAATTTTAATAACCTTCAAAATAAATCGCCCCTTTATTTACATATTTTACAATTTAACATTTTTTATTCTTTTTTTACAAATATATTTTTTCTTAGCACCCCTCTTTTGACAAAATACTGGCGCCCAAAGGGGTATAATGACTATAGAATATAGAAACGCTCACAGGCGTTTCGATAAACCGATTTTATCGGGTTTTGCGAATTCGAATGAATGTTCATTTGAATTCGCTCTATAATCATTGAAATGGGTATAGACAAATTTTCTCTGAAAATTTGTTGCCAAATCAAAGATTTGGTATCTAAATAGTGTATTTAACCACTATTTAGACTATCTATAACCATTATAATTATTAGGATAAAAAATCGGGGTGACGGTTTTGAAAGAAAATGTGAAAATAACATCAAAAATCGAAAATTACACAACAAAAGAACTGAGTTTTGCCGTGATGACCCATGTGGTTGTAGGCATTTTTTCGGCACTTTCCGGCCGTGGAGTTATACTGGACAGGCTCATTCCTTTCGGTATTTCCTTTTTGGCAGGCAGTAATTCCTATTTTGTGCCGGCATCAATGATAGGTGCCTTTGCAAGTTACTTCCTGCCGGCGGCGGGAAATTCGGGTTTTAGGTATATAGCGGCACTGTTTGCGGTGTTATCCATAAAACTTTTGCTCGGGAATTACAGAAAAATAGTGGGAAATCCCTTGTTTTGCGGACTGATTTCCGCCCTTGCATGTATATCAACGGGTTTCACTGCAGTTTCTACCGGTGACACAACACCCCTTACGGTTATAACCGAGGGTTTGCTGTCAGGTGGAGGAGCATATTTTATTTGCAAGACCTTTAAAGCGTTTGATAAAAATACAGTTGGTTTCACTTCCGACGAACTGACAAGCCTTTTGGTATCTGCAACCATAGTTTTAATGGGACTGTTTGGGTTTAATGTTGCGGGGATTTCCTTAGGAAAAATTTTGGCACTGCTGTTAATTTTAGTTGCCTCAAAATACGGGGGAATTTTATCAGGTTCCATAAGCGGTATATCTGTGGGTTTTGCACTGCTTTTAAGCGGACAGGACGGTGCTGTTGGCTTAACCTTTGCCGTAGCAGGTCTTCTTTGCGGTGTTTTTTCTGTGATGGGGAAATATGCCGGAATGGCGGTTATTTGTGTTTTAGGGGTTATAGGCAGTGCGTTTACAGGTGAGATTATAACTCTCTACTCAACCCTTGCAGAATCGGTTCTGGCTTGTGTGTTGTTTTTTGTATTGCCGAAAAATTTAAGTGTGAGTTTAGGAAAAATTCTTGTTGTTTCCCCTAAACTTTCGGATTCTTCAGGTATTAAAAAATCCCTGACAATGAGGCTGTCTATGTCATCCGACGCATTAAAGGATGTTACCGAAACGGTTGAGCAGGTGTCAAGCCAACTTTCCAAAATAAATGCCCCCGACTTTGGCAGGGTGATTTCTGCCATTGAGCAGGAGGCTTGTTCGGGCTGTAAACTGAGGGTTCACTGCTGGGAAAGTAAGAATAGGCAAACCGTGGATGCGGTTATGGAAATGACCAAGGCAATAAAACAGGGGAACAGCGATATAGAAAACTTTGCACCCGATGAATTTAAGGGAAGATGTCTTAGACCCGAAAAGGTAGCAATTGCAACCTTTAAAAAGTATTCGGATTACGCTTCCCGCATTGCCGCCGAAAACCGTATTGACGAGGTTCGAGGTGTGGTTTCCGACCAGTTGGGCGGAATTGCGGATATGCTGAGAGATTTAAGCGTTGACTTCGAAAACGACCAGTTTTTTGATGCCGTTACAGCGGAAAATATGGCATCGGCACTTAAAAATTTGGATATTGTTGTGGACGAGGCGGGGTGCCGAATTGACAAATACGGCAGAATTACCTTGGAATTTAAACTTAAAAGGCAAAACGATTTGGTTATAAACAAACTTAAGGTTATGAAAACCGCCAACTTAATTTGCGGACGGGACTTTGATACTCCCAACATCAGCGAGGTAGGGGGCGAGGTTTATATTTTTCTAAGTGAGAGGGCAAATTTAACCGCAGAGTTCGGTGCTGAGCAGATAAGTGCCGGAAACTCTCAAATGTGCGGAGATAATTATAAATATTTTAATGATGGCAAGGGACATTTCCTCATGGTTTTAAGTGATGGAATGGGAACAGGAGGCAGAGCCGCCGTGGACGGTGCCATGGCTTGCGGACTGATGACAAGACTTTTAAAAGCGGGCTTCGGATATGACTGTTCCCTTAAATTTCTCAATTCCTCAATGCTTTTTAAATCGACCGACGAATCCTTAGCCACACTTGATATTGCAAGTATTGACCTGTTCACAGGGCAGGTTCAGTTGTTTAAAGCGGGGGCGGCTCCCACAGTTATCCGCCGTTCGGGAAAGACCGGAAAAGCGGAAAGCACCTCACTTCCTGCGGGAATTTTGCGTGATGTAGGCTTCGATAAGGCAACGGTTAACTGTAAAGCAGGGGATATAATAGTTTTAATGTCCGACGGGGCAACAGGAGAAGGTTTAGACTGGATAAGGGACGAAATCGAGGCCTGGACCGACGGCACCGCCCAAGACCTTGCCGAAAGACTGTGTGAGTGTGCAAAACGCCGCCGAACAGACACCCACGAGGATGATATAACTGTTCTGACGGCGATTCTTAAAAAGGCGGTATAGGTTAGGCTCTCGCCAGCCTAAGTTATAACCTGTAAGCCCTTAAACATTATTAAATTTTCCTTTGAGTCTTTAATGCTGATGGGAAGTCCCCCTTGAGAAAATGTGAAACGATAGTCTTCTTTTCCGAGGGAAAATTCAGTAAAATATTCCCCGTTTTCGGTATATACCTTTTCGGGATTTCGGGCACTCTTAAACCCTTCATAAACCACTCTAAGGGGTGAATCCTCCTCAAAACTTTTGAGGGGGATTTCTTTTTCTAAATCGAGGTAGGTTACGGTCACACCGTCATCGCTGAATGAAAACTTTAGGTTTTTCAGTTGTTCGGGTTCTGTAACCGTAAAGTAAATATTGGAATTTCGGTCAGTTTCCCCATCCAAAATATATTGGGTTTTGTTCCAAACAGTATGAACGCAAAACCTTAGATTTGCAGTTTGGGGAATTACCTCTTCTGCCTGACGGCAGGAGGTGAGAAGTAAAACTAAACCTAATGAGATAACAATTTTTCGCAACCTTAACACACCTTTAAAAGTGCTAAAGCCTCTCGATTATATCTGTGGGCAAAAGTGCGGTGGGACTTTTGCTTTTTAGTGCATTGTCACCTGCCAAGGAATGGAGGTAAACCCCGTATTCCGCCGCTTCTCTGTCGCTGTATCCTTGGGCGGAGAGGGAAGTGATTACACCTGCCAAAACATCACCTGTACCGCCTGTTGCCATTCCCGAATTACCTAAAATGTTAAAGAATATTTCACCTTTTGGGGTGGCAACAAGGGTATTACTGCCTTTAAGCACCACGTGGCACTTATATTTAAGGGCAATTTTCTTGGCAAATTTGGGTCGGTTTTCCTCAATCTTTGTCACAGTTGTTCCGCACAGTCTTGCCATTTCACCGGGGTGAGGGGTTAGAATAACAGAGGCTTTGCTTTTCTCTAATAAATCTATGTTTAGAGAGAGTGCATTTATTCCGTCTGCGTCAATAATTAAGGTTTTTGAATAATTTAGGAGAAGAAATTCAAGGGTTTTGACATTAGATTTCGGGTTACCGATACCGCAGCCGAAAAGAACTGCGTCGGCAGACTTAATTTGTTCTTTTAATTCTTTTTTGTTATATTTAAGGGTTCCGTGTCTTGTTGCCTTTTTAGGAACGCAAACCGCCTCGGGAATAAATGAGGTGACGGGAGCGTATATGCTTTTTGGCATCATACATTTTACAATACCCACACCGCTTCTGAGACACGCCTTTGCAGACATCATTAAGGCTCCTGCCATACCGTAACATCCGCAGATTAGAAGTGCGGTGCCGAAGGTCCCTTTATGGCAGTTGTGATTTCTTGGTCTTAGTATAGGCTTTTCAATGATTTCGTATGTTTTTTCTATAACGTCAACGCCTATGTCAATAACCTTAACTTCACCGCAATAATCACTGCCCGCTGGCAAAACAAAACAAGGTTTATAGGAAATAAAGGTGAGGGTAAGGTCACTTTCAATTGCAATGCCGTTTACCGCCCCTGTGTCACATTCCACTCCCGACGGAATATCAACCGATATTTTAACGGCATTACTTTTGTTAACGGCTTCAATCAAGCGGGCAGTATCTTTATCGGGAGAACCCACAAAACCTATGCCGAAAAGAGCGTCAATTATATAATCGTATTCACCCTCAAATGTAGATAGAGTTTTAATGTTGTTAAGTTTTTCAAAGTAGTAATTTGCATTTTCGGTTTTAGGGGGACCGTAGGGGAGAATGAGTGTTACATCAGCCGACTTAGATAAAAGCAAATCGGCGATAACACAGCCGTCACCCCCGTTGTTTCCTTTACCGCAGATAACGGCGATTTTTTTACCTTCAACTTCATAACGGGAAACGATTTCGCAAAAAGCCGATTTTCCCGCGGTATACATCAGTTCCCTAAAGGAAAAGGTGCCGTGTGACACGGCTTTTTCCTCAGCAAGTTTAATCTGTGCTTTGGTTAGCACTGTCATACACGACACCACTCTTTCTAATCTTTAAAGCAACTGTTTGTTATGAATTTAGGAGCAAATTTCACAACAGCAGATTTTATTTTATCGTTGGGTGAAAACACAAAACTAACCGCAGACTGACCTGATTTCTCGGCTACAACCAAATAAGCGTTGGGGTCGTCTTTGTCACAGGCGAAAACTGTGTTATTGCGGTTGATAGGAGCATTGGCGTTAAACTTCTCAAGTCTTGTAACGCCGCTAAGGTCGACCGATATCATTCGCTTTCGGGAACTTTTGTTTATGATTTTATCAATATCGAGAATTCCGTTGGTTATAATATATTCATATTCAACATTTAATTTAGAAGACAGTATATATGTTCCGTAACCTATACCGAATATAAATATTAAACTGAAACTTCCGAGCAAAACAAACACAAGGGCAGAAAGCAGTGCCGCTAAAACCCAAATTCCCAAAAATAAAGCAACGGTTTTGCCGGTCTTTTTAATTGGAATAATCTGTTCAAAAAAAACGTCCATATAAATTCTCCTAAAAGTATTTTTACTTATTATACACTGAATTTTAAATACTTGCAATAAATAATTTCTAAACGGGTGAAAATAATGAAAATTAAAAAAGGTTTTAAACTTAAAAACATTTCAGGCAGACAAACCGTTGTTGCCGACCGAAGAAGGGTTAAGGACTTCAACAGTCTTATAATACTAAGCGAATCTGCGGTAATTTTATGGGAAATGCTGGTTTCGGGGGAATACACAAAAGAGGAACTAACGGCGGGACTTATTGAAAATATGAAAATTTCCAAAACCCAAGCCTCGGGCAACGTTAAGGTGTTTATTAAAACGCTAAAGGATAACGGAATTTTAGAAAATTGAAATATTTTTTTAAAAATGACAAACGAGTATTTAAGAGTAAAATAGAGAAAATCGGAGAAATCGGGAGATTTAAAAAAATAAATTGAAATTTGGAAAATTAAGTGTTGACATCACGAAATTAGTATGGTATTATATTCAGGCTGATTACTAAGGGAAGTGCGGAAATACACAGCATTTCTCAAAATTTTGGAGGTTAATTATATGTCAACATTTATGGCAAAACCTGCTGAAGTACAGCGTAAATGGTACATCATTGATGCAGCAAACAGACCTTTGGGTCGCACTGCTACCAAGGTTGCGGATATTCTTCGCGGCAAATTAAAGCCCGAGTTTACTCCTCACGTTGACTGCGGTGACCACGTTGTTGTTATCAACGCTGACAAAGCAGTTCTCACAGGCAAGAAGTTGGATAATAAGTATTATCGCCGTCATACAGGTTACATCGGCGGTCTCAAAGAGGTTAAGTATTCCACCCTTATGAAGACCCGTCCCGAACTTGCTATGGAATTGGCTGTTAAGGGTATGGTTCCCGATACAACCATCGGCCGTAAGGCTCTTACCAGACTTCACGTTTACAGCGGCACTGAGTACGCTCAAAAGGCTCAGAAGCCCGAATTACTCGAATTTTAAGAAGGGAGACAGAAACTATGTTTGAAGCAAAGCCTTATCTTTACGGAACAGGCAGAAGAAAGAGTTCTGTTGCCCGTGTTCGTTTATACAACGGTACCGGAAAAATTGTTATCAACGACAGAGAGATGGACGATTATTTCGGTCTTGAAACCTTGAAACTTATTGTTCGTCAGCCCTTAACACTCACCGAAACTACCGACAAGTTCGATGTTATTTGCCGTGTAGCAGGCGGCGGTGTTACAGGACAGGCAGGTGCAATCCGTCACGGTATCGCACGTGCACTTCTCCAACACGACGAGGCATTAAGACCCGTACTTAAAAAAGCCGGACTCTTAACACGTGACCCTCGTATGAAAGAAAGAAAGAAATACGGACTCAAAGGAGCACGCCGTGCACCCCAGTTCTCAAAGAGATAATCTGTTATTTCAAAGAGTATTCAAAAACCCCGAAACCATCACGGTTTTCGGGGTTTTTGCTTGCATATAAGGCAGTTTTTTCTAATTATTGTGGATTTATGCACTTTTTTATTTTTTCCGATGGCAGAAAAAACTCCTTATAAGCGAAAACCGCCTAATAGGCGGTTTTTAAGCACATATTAGGGTGCATATTAGTTTTCTTTATCGCTTTTTGTCAGCAAATCCAAAACGGTTGAATAGATTTCCGGAGCCTTTTCTAAAAATTTCTGTTTAATGAAAACGGCTTGGTCTTCGTCACCTAAAAGAAGTTTTATGCTCATAAAGGGTTTGCCTTGGTCTATGGCAGAGCAGGTGAGAAATGTGCGGTTGTCCTCTTTAGTGATTTTAAAATCGGTTTCCTTTGCATTTCTAACCTTAACAAGCATCTTAACAACCGCTGTGAAAGCCCGTTCCTTAACAATTACCGAGAGTTTTGTTTTTAAGGTTTCGGCAACATAGCGGCCGCTGTCGGTTACAACATAGCTTGCCGGTTCACTTTCAACCTCTTTAATGTGGCCGCTGTCGGTTAGGAAACTTATGGAATCGCTAACCTCAAAGGCATTGGCAATTCCCTCTGTGTGGAGGGTTTCGCAAAGAAGTGTTGCAGGAACCGGATCGGAAACGGAGGACAACAAATAACATATTAAAATTCTAACATCCGCTGTGGTGAAAAGTCCGCCGATTTTTGAAACACCGGCAGAAATAGCATCTTTTTCCAAAATAATTCTCCCTCTGATTTTTTACAATATTATTATATATGAAATTTTGAAAAAAGCAAGTTAAAAAAGGCAAAGTGTCGGTGAATGTCTAAAAAATTTGCAAAATGCGGTGTTTTGTGATAGAATATACATAATAATTATTTGAGGTAAGTATATGATAAACGATTTAATTGTTATCGGCGGTGGTGCCGCAGGTCTTTGTGCGGCGGTTTACTTTAAAAGAGAAAACCCTAATGCCGCAGTACGTATTTTAGAGGCACAGCCAAGGGTCGGCAAAAAGTTGGCACTCACCGGCAACGGCAGATGCAACATTACCAATAAGAGAATTCAACTTTCACGTTACCACGGAAATGACGTGGAATTTTGCCGTGTAGCCCTCGAAAAATACAATATAGATTTTACCGAAAGTTTTTTTGAAAGCATCGGTGTGGTGTTTTCAAACGAGGGGGATAAGGTTTATCCCTCATCCTTTCAGGCCTCCTCTGTTGTGGATTGTTTGCGGTTTGCGGCTGACGAATCGGGTATTATAACCCACCTCGAAACAGCGGTTACAAATATTCAAACCACCAAAGGCGGTTATAAGGTCATTTGCGGGCAGATGAGTTTTTTAGCCCGAAATATTATAATTGCCACAGGCTTGCTCTCCGGCGGCGACAGACTCGGTTGTGACGGGAAGATGCTTGAAGTTCTCAAAAAAGCAGGCTTTAAAACCGTTAAAACAACCCCTGCAATAGTCCAAATTAAAACCGAAACCGATATTGTTAAGCAGTTGAAGGGTGTTAAAATTGACGCCAATGCCACACTTTTGGCAGAGGGCAAAAAACTAAGAACCGACTTCGGTGAGGTGCTTTTCACCGATTACGGACTTTCTGGTCCTCCCATACTCCAAATTTCACGGGGTGTGTCTGTGAGCAAATCCGAATGTGAAGTATCTCTCGATATAATGCCCGAAACCGACTATATAACATTGGAAGAGAAACTTAAGGTCAGGGCTCGGGAGCTGTCTCACCGAAATTTGGATGAATTTTTCACCGGTATGTTGCAAAAGAGAATAGGTCAGGTGTTGCTTAAAACCGTAGGCTGTCGGCTTAGTGATAAAACCGCAACTCTTGACGGTAAAAAAATAAAAAAAATAGTGGGTCTTATAAAAAACTGGAAATTTAAGGTTTTGGGAACAACGGGATTTTTAAACTCTCAGGTCACCGCAGGCGGACTTTCCACAGATGAATTTTTTAATACAACAATGGAATGTAAAACCGCTAAAGGGCTTTACTGTATAGGGGAAATTCTTGATATCGACGGTGACTGCGGCGGTTTTAATCTTCAATGGGCTTGGTCTTCGGCATTTTGTGCTGCAGACAGTATAAAGGAAAACTTAAATGATATTGATAAATAATTTAAAACTGCCTCTTGATACAGACTTTACCGATTTGAAATCTGCCCTTCAAAAGGCGATTAAGGGTAATGTTATTTCTGTAAAACTTTATAGAAAATCTGTTGATGCAAGGCGGAAAAATGACCTTCATTTTTGTTGCTCGGTTTTGGCAGAGGTTAAAAATGAGGAAAAATTTCTAAAAACCAACAAAAATGCCTCTGTCTATAAAAGACAGGAGTATAAATGGTTAAAATGCGAAAGAAAACCCGAAAACCGCCCTGTTGTTGTGGGCTTCGGTCCCGCAGGAATGTTTGCGGGAATCACCTTAGCACGTGCCGGTCTTTGCCCTTTAATAATTGAGCGGGGAAGTAAGGTTGAAGAAAGAACCGTTGCAGTTCGGGAGTTTTTTGCAGGCGGAAAGTTAAACCGTGAATGCAATGTTCAGTTTGGAGAAGGAGGAGCCGGTACTTTTTCCGACGGTAAACTCAACACCGGCATTAAAAACCCTAAGTGCCGAACGGTTTTAGAGGTTTTACATCTAATGGGTGCTCCCGAAAAGATTTTAACCGATGCTAAACCCCATATCGGAACCGATATTCTCGTAGATGTTGTCAGAAATATCCGCAAAGAGATTCTTTCCCTTGGCGGTGAGATTTTATTTGACACTAAGTTGGAAAATATAAATATCTTAAACGGTAAAATAACAAGTATTATAGCAAACGGAAAAGAAATTCCCTGTGATAACCTTATTTTGGCAACTGGTCACTCCGCAAGAGACACATACAGAATGCTACTTGGAAATGATGTAGATATGGTGCAAAAGCCCTTTGCGGTAGGTGTTAGAATCGAGCATTTGCAGGAGGATATAAACAGGTCTCTCTACGGTGAAAACTACAATCATCCAAACCTGGGTGCGGCGGACTATAAACTTGCTTGCCATCTCCCAAACGGCAGAGGGGTTTATACATTTTGTATGTGTCCCGGCGGTGAGGTTATAAACGCTTCAAGTGAAGAACTGATGACAGCCGTTAACGGTATGAGTAATTCGGGGCGTGACGGGGTTAATTCAAACTCCGCCTTGCTTGTGGGCGTTAACCCCGAAGATTTTGGCGGTGACGATGTTTTGGCAGGCTGTGACTTTCAGGAAAAAATCGAAAAATCTGCCTACAATATAGGCAGAGGACGAGTGCCGGTAGGCACAGTTGGAAATTTTGTTTTCGGCGAGGAGTTTAAAATTTCCAAGGTAAAACCCTCGGTTAAACCGGATTATGTTTATTCTGATTTTACGGATATTTTCCCACCCTTTGTGTTGGGAAGTTTAAAGCAGGGTATTTTGGAATTTGGCAAGAAAATCAAAGGTTTTGATGACCCTCAGGCAGTGCTTACAGCACCCGAAACCAGAAGTTCCGCTCCCGTCAGAATAACAAGGAATGAAAATTTCCAAAGCAGCAATGTTTTAGGTTTATATCCCTGCGGTGAGGGTGCAGGGTATGCGGGCGGTATTGTATCTGCGGCGGTGGACGGTATGACAGTTGCCGAAGAAATAATCAGTCAGGTAAATAAAGGTTAATCGGCGACAGCGGATTTTGAAGCATATAATATGCGTTTTCAAAGTCCGCTGATTTTTTGTCGGTTGCGGGGTAATTAAGTTTTATATACACGGTGTCGGTTTTTCTTTCTCTTAAAATATCACCTTTAAGTTTTTTTATTAAAAGAACAGCCTTTTTATTAAGAGCGATTTTTCCGCATATAACAATATTTCCGCAAATTTCTAAAATCTTTATATATTCGGCATTGATACATATATTTAAAAGCATGGAAGTGTATGGTTTAATATCAAGCAGTCGGTTCCCTCTAATGTTTATTTTATAGTTAAATTTCTTCTTTAGAATTACCGCTGTGAACAGTTGGGAAGAATATTTTTCAAGATTTATCGGGGCTATATTATCTTTGGCGGTTAAACATTCAAATTCATAAATTTTTTTGAGTTTTTCCGCAGTTTTATTTGTAATGCCGTGATCAAATATAAATTTTTGATATAGCAAACGCAAAGATGACGCATAATTTTCAAATTTATTGGGGAAATATATCAATTTTAACACCTCAAACTACTAATATATTATGCCAATATAGAAAAAATTTAAAATTTATGTTAAAAAGTTCACAAATTACTTGCAAAACCCGACGGAATAGGGTATAATGTTTAAAGAAAATTTTAGGAGGTAATTCCAATGGTTAAAGTTGCTATTAACGGTTTCGGTCGCATCGGTCGTCTTGCTTTCCGTCAGATGTTCGGTGCAGAGGGTTATGAGGTAGTTGCTATCAACGACCTTACCAGCCCAAAAATGCTCGCTCACTTGCTTAAGTACGATTCTGCTCAAGGTAGATATGATCTTGCAGATACCGTTGTTGCCGGTGAAGACAGCATCACAGTTGACGGTAAGACAATCAAAATTTATGCTGAGAAAGACGCTAAGGATCTTCCTTGGGGCGAAATCGGCGTAGACGTTGTTCTTGAGTGCACAGGTTTCTACTGCTCTAAAGAGAAGTCACAGGCTCACATTGATGCCGGTGCTAAAAAGGTTGTTATTTCTGCTCCTGCAGGCTCTGACCTTAAGACTATCGTTTACAGCGTAAACGAAAAGACTCTTTCTGCTGATGATACCATCATCTCTGCTGCTTCTTGCACAACCAACTGCTTGGCTCCCATGGCCGATACTTTGAATAAGTATGCTCCCATCCAGAGCGGTATTATGACCACCGTTCACGCATGGACAGGTGACCAGATGGTTCTTGACGGTCCCCACAGAAAGGGCGACCTTCGTCGTGCACGTGCTGCTGCTTGCAACATCGTTCCTAACTCTACCGGTGCTGCTAAGGCTATCGGTCTTGTTATCCCTGAACTCAACGGCAAACTTATCGGTTCTGCTCAGCGTGTTCCTGTTCCCACAGGTTCAACCACTATCCTTGTTGCAGTTGTTAAGGGTAAAGACATTACTAAGGAAGGCATCAATGCTGCTATGAAGGCTGCATCTTCTGAGTCCTTCGGTTATACTGAAGAAGAACTCGTTTCTTCTGATATTATCGGAATTAAGTACGGTTCTTTGTTCGATGCAACTCAGACAATGGTTACTAAGATTGATGACGATACCTATCAGGTACAGGTTGTTTCTTGGTATGACAACGAGAACAGTTACACCAGCCAGATGGTTCGTACTATTAAGTACTTCGCTGAAATCTAATCTTAAAAACTTTAGACCTCCCTTTTGGGAGGTCTCAGTCTGTAGAAAAATCTATATTCACTATTTTTTGCGGCGGTCAGCCGCATTTTTGTTTTTCTGGCGACATGTGCGGCAGAAAAACTCCTTATAAGCGAAAACCGTTATTAAAGCGGTTTTCAAGGGCACGTGGGTGGCATTCCCGCCAAAAGAGTGTCGACTTTATCGAAACTCTCAGTCCTCCCGTTTGGGAGGTCTTTTTTTGATTAGATTCTTCGTCGCATTGCTCCTCAGAATGACAGTAAAAACTAAATTGCTATGTCATTCTGAGGAAGCGAAGAATTTTATAAAAAATGTATTAAGGCTTTTTATGATAACCTATTTGCCATTTGATAGAAATTGTAATAAATTCCTTTTTGCTCCATAAGTTCATTATGATTGCCTTCTTCGGCAATGCCCTTGTCGGTCAGCACCAAAATTCGGTCGGAATTTCTAATTGTGGAAAGTCTGTGGGCAATGGTAAGGGTTGTTCTGCCTTCGCTAAGGCGGGCAAGGGACCGGGCTACAATATATTCACTTTCATTGTCAAGCGCGCTTGTGGCTTCGTCTAAAATTATCATAGGCGGATTTTTAAGGAATACACGGGCAATGCTGATTCTCTGCTTTTGTCCGCCGGAAAGTTTAACACCACGCTCACCTACATAGGTATCATATCCGTCCTTTAGTTCTCTTATAAACTCGTCGGCACCTGCCTTTTTTGCCGCCTCTATTACCTCTTCACGGGTAGCACTTGGTTTACCGTAGGCAATATTTTCAAAAACCGTTCCCGAAAAGAGATAAACGTCCTGCTGAACAATACCGATATTCTGTCTTAAAGATTTGAGGGTATAGTTTTTGATGTTCTCGCCGTCCAGAAAAATTTCACCCTCGGTAACATCATAAAAACGGGGAATCAGATTGCAAAGGGTGGTTTTGCCTCCGCCCGACGGACCTACAACGGCAATCTTTTCACCGCTTTTAATCTCAAGGTTAAGCCCTGTGAAAACTCGGTTGTGGTCATCAGGGTATTCAAAGGAAACATTTTTAAATTCAATGTTGCATTTGGGGTTCCTGAGAGGTTTGGCGTTTGGCTCGTCAAATATTTCAATATCAGCGTCCATTATCTGCAAAAATCTTTCAATGCCCGTCATACCTCTTTGAAACTGCTCGGAAAATTCAATTATACGTCTCACGGTTGCGATAAATGTGGTAACGTACAAAAGGTATGCCACAAGGTCACCCACATTGATTTTGCCACTAATCATAAACAGACTGCCGGCAATTACCACAACCGCATAGATAAGTCCGTCAAAAAGCCTTGTTGAAGTGGAGAAAGCACCCATATATCTATAAGAAAGTTTTTTAACATCAAAAAACTGTTTGTTGTTACCGTCAAATTTTTTCTGCTCCAAATCTTCGTTAGCGAATGCTTTAACAACGCTCTGACCTAAAAGAGAGTCCTCAATACGGGCATTTAATTCACCTGTTATCTGCCTTTGCTCACGGAATGTCCGTTTCATTCTTCGGCTTAATTTTCCGCAAATTATCAGCATCAAAGGAATAATTGCAAAGATTATAAGGGTTAGGGGGACATTTATGTTTATAAGAATAATAAATGATGCAATTCCTTTAATTCCCGCAATGAAAAATTCCTCGGGGCAATGGTGGGCAAATTCCGTAACATCAAAAAGGTCATTGGTAATGCGACCCATTATTTGACCGATTTTCGTGTTATTAAAATAGGTGTTGGAAAGTTTTTGCAGATGTGCATAGGCATCATGTCTCATAGCAGTTTCCATTTTTGTGCCCATAACGTGACCTGCGTAGGACATATAATAAAATGCTGCCGCATCAATAAGACGAAGCACAATGTAAAGTCCGCCGATTCTCAGAACGTATTCCACAGTCAATGCGGCGAAATTTTCCACTCCTGTGTTGGTAATGTTTCTCATAATAAGGGGCAGTACTATTTCGCAAATCGTAGTAAGGGCGGCACAAAAAAGGTCGGTGATTACCACCCTTATATTGTTTTTGTAATAAGGCAGGAACCTTTTAATCAGTTCCCTTGATTTATATTTTTTAGTGTTTTCCATAATAAACCTCAAAGGCACCCTTAGGGTGCCTCAAAAATTACTTATTTTGCTTCTGATTCGCAGTAAAGGCAACGGTAAACCCTGTTTTCTTTATCCGCAAGGGTGAAAATGTGGTCAAGTTCCTGCTCGGTTCCTGTTATGCAACGGGGATTTTTGCACTTAATAACATTTGTAAGCCTCTCGGGTAGTTCGATTGTCTTCTTTTCTACAATTTTACCGTCCTTAATAATGTTAACGGTGATGTCGGGGTCAACATATCCGAGAATTTCCATATTGACCTCAAAATCGCTGTCGATTTTAATAATATCCTTGCGGCCGGTCTTTCGGCTGGGGGCATTTTTAATAAGTGCCACCGAAGAATCAAGACAGTCAAGATTTAAAAGTTCGTAAATCCGCATACCCTTGTGGGCGGTAATATGGTCAATAACAATTCCGTTTTTAATTGAATCAACGTTCATTTATTTAACCTCCAATAACTTTAAAATCAATGCCATTCTCATATATTTTCCGTTTAAAACCTGATCGAAATAGCAGGCTCTCGGGTCTTTATCAATAGCGACGCTTATTTCGTTAACACGGGGCAGGGGATGGAGAATTGACAAATCGGACTTTGCATTGTGTAGTTTTTCGGGGGTTAAAATATAACTGTCCTTAAGCCGTAAATACTCTTCCTCGTTAAAGAAACGCTCCCTTTGAACCCTCGTCATATAAAGAATGTCAAGGGTTGGCATAACCTTTTGTAAATCGGTGGTTTCGGTAAATGTTATGCCCTTCGCTGACAAGTTTTGCTTAATATATTCGGGAAGAACCAATTCTTTGGGAGAAATCAGCACAAAGTTAACATTTTCATATCGGCTGAGAGCCGCAATAAGAGAATGAACTGTTCTGCCGAACTTAAGGTCACCGCAAAGTCCCACGGTTAAATTATCAAAACGTCCCTTTTCGCGGTGAATTGTCAGCAAATCGGCAAGGGTCTGGGTTGGGTGATTATGTCCGCCGTCGCCTGCGTTGATAACAGGTATGGAAGCATTGAGGGATGCCACAAGGGGAGCACCCTCCTTAGGGTGACGCATGGCGATAATATCCGCATAACAACTAACGGTTTTAGCAGTGTCGGCAACGCTTTCGCCCTTTGCCGCAGAAGAACTTTGGGACTCGCTAAAGCCCAAAACATTTCCGCCCAGTTCATACATAGCCGCCTCAAAACTAAGCCTTGTACGGGTGGAGGGCTCGAAAAACAGGGTTGCCAACTTCTTGCCATCGCACTTGTGGGCATACTTTTCAGGATTTGCAATAATATCGTCCGCCGTATTTATAAGTTCTTCTAACTCCTCGGTGGAAAGTTCTAAAATATCAATTAGACTTCTCATTATTTAAAAATCCTTTCCTAAAGTTTTATTCTTTCGCACCGTTGACCTCTAAGTATTTCTTAATTCTGTCAACATTTTCTCTGTGTTTAGGGTCTTCTTCTAAGTATTCGATAATATCATAAACATCCACAACAGAGTAAACGGGGAAGCCGAATTCCTCACCGACTTCAGCCATAGCACTCTTTTCGGTCTGACCTTTCTCTTTGCGGTCAACCATAACGAATACGGCGGAAACCTTACTGTCCTTTAAGGAGGAAAGGATAGACATACTCTCTCTAATTGCCGTTCCTGCGGTGATAACATCTTCAACAATAACGATTTCTTCGCCGGCAGTGGGTTTGTATCCCACGAACACACCGCCCTCACCGTGGTCTTTTTCCTCTTTTCTGTTAAAGAAGAAGGGAACATCTAAGCCGTTTTTGGCAAGTGCCACTGCCACCGATACGGCAATAGGAATACCTTTATAGGCGGGTCCGTAAAGAACGGTCCTTTTTTTACCCACCTTTTCAAAGTATGCCTTGGCGTAAAATTCACCTAATTTGCAGATTTGCTCGCCTGTTTTAATTTCACCGGCATTGATGAAATAGGGAATTTTTCTGCCCGATTTTGCGGTGAAGTCGCCAAACTTTAAAACACCGGCACCCTCTAAAAATTCAATAAATTCTCTTTTATAACTTTCCATTTTAATTTCTCCTTTATAAAGCGGTTAAAATTATAACAACTAACAAAACAATGATAGAAACGGTACTTAATATTAACCCTGCGGTTTTCTTTTTGAGCTTACAACCTTTGCTATGTGAAACAATACCAAAAATAAAAGATAAAACCCCAAAAATCATTATGTATACAGCCATTGCTATTGTGGCAGCTTTAGGCATATCTGGTTCAGAAATAGTTGTAAGCATTGGGATTGAATATACACAAGAAATTATACCTAAAACCAAACTTGCTATTGCAAAACCTTTGCCTTTTTTCTTTAAAGGATAGCCACAATTTGGACAGGCTTTGGCTTGGTCGGAAATTTCTTTGCCACATTCTTTACAAGTAATTAGTGCCATTTTCTTCTCCGTATTATCCTATAAATTCTGCACAGCATCTTTCATATGCTGCAACGGGGTCTTCTGCGGCAGTAATAGGTCTGCCAACCACGATATAGTCACTGCCTATCTTCTTAGCATCTGCGGGGGTCATAACCCTTTTTTGGTCACCTTTGTCACCGTCGGCAAAACGGACACCGGGGGTAACAGTCAAGAAATTTTCACCGCAGATACCGTGTACCTTTTCGGCTTCGAGGGGTGAGCAAACAACACCGTCAAGCCCTGCCTTTGCGGCATTTGAAGCGTAATGCATAACAACCTTGTCAATAGGTTCTTTGATTAGCAGGTCATTTTCCATTCGCTCTTGATCGGTGGAGGTGAGTTGGGTAACGGCAATAAGCAAGGGTCTTGTACCGTCGGGACGGGTAAGTCCTTCCAACGCCGCCTCCATCATAGAAACAGTGCCTGCGGCGTGGAGATTGGTCATATCCACATCAAGTCGGGACAAAACTGCCATTGACTTTTTAACCGTGTTGGGAATATCGTGGAGTTTTAAATCCAAGAAGATTTTATGACCTCTTGCTTTAATCTCTCTAACAATTTCCGGTCCTTCGGCATAAAAAAGTTCCATACCGATTTTAACAAAAGGTTTTCTGTCTTGGAATTTATCCAAAAAGTTTAAAACTTGCTCCTTGCTTGCAAAATCGCAAGCCACTATAACGTCCTTACCCATTGTGTGCTCCTCCTATAATTTCAGTTAAACTGTGAATTCCGTATTTATCCATAACCATAGGTAAATTCTTAATGATTGTTTTGCAAGCAAAGGGGTCCACAAGATTGGCGGAGCCAACCTCAACTGCGGTAGCACCTGCAAGCATCATTTCAATAACATCTTCGGCAGTAGAAATACCGCCCATACCCACAATGGGTATTTTAACGGCTTCATAAACCTGATATACCATTCTGAGTGCTACAGGTTTAATTGCGGGGCCTGAAAATCCGCCTGCTTTGTTGGCAAGTATAGGCTTTTTGGTTTTAAGGTTAATTCTCATTCCCAAAAGGGTGTTTATAAGACTTACACCGTCTGCCCCCTCGCTTTCACAAGCCTTCGCAATCTCAGTAATGTCTGTAACATTAGGGGAAAGTTTGATAATAACGGGTTTTGTTGTAACCTTTTTAACCGCCTTTGTAACAGCGGCAACGTTTTTGGGGTCGGTGCCGAAGGCTAAACCGCCTCCGTGAACATTGGGGCAGGAAACATTAACTTCAAACCAACCGATTTGTGCCTCTTGGTCCAACTTTTCACAGGTATAGGCGTAATCCTCAACCGAAAAACCGCTGACATTCGCCATAACCGGCTTCTTAAAGCAGGCTTTAAGACGGGGCAGTTCTTCACTGATAACCTTATCAACACCGGGATTTTGAAGTCCCACAGAGTTTAGCATACCGCAGGGTGTTTCGGCGATTCTGGGTGTGGGGTTGCCGAAACGAGGTTCTTTGGTAGTGCCCTTAAAAGAAAATGTACCCAGTAGGTTAATATCGTAATTCATAGCGAATTCATAACCGAAACCGAAAGTACCGCTGGCGGGAATAACGGGGTTATCAATATCAATTCCGCAAAGATTAACCTTTGTGTTTACCATATAATTTCCTCCCTTTCAAGAACGGGACCGTCCTTACAAATTCGCTTGTTGCCGTATTTGGTTTTGCAACTGCAACCCATACAGGCACCGAAACCGCAACCCATACGTTCCTCAAAACTGTACTGCCCGCTGGTTTTAACTGTGTTTTCTATTGCCCTAAACATCGGCATAGGTCCGCAGGTATAGAAATAGTCATATTCCAAATCTTTCATAGCATCGGTAACAAAACCCTTAATACCGTAACTTCCGTCAACGGTTGTGACATAAACATCTACCCCTAAAAGTTTGAACACTTCTTCGTAGAAAACTTCACTTTTTGTGTTAAAACCTAAAATAACGGTGGGCTTTTTGCCGAACTTAATAAGTTCTTTGCAAAGACCGTATAAAGGGGGAATACCCACGCCCCCGCCTATAACCAATGGGGTTTTGCAATCGTTCTCGGCGTTAAATCCGTTGCCGAGTCCGACTAATAAATCTAAAGTTTCACCCGCAGTCATCTGTGACAGTTTTTCGGTGCCTTCACCCACAACCTTATAAATTATGGTTATGGTTTCTCTGTCATAATCAGAGACCGAAATGGGTCGGCGAAGATAGAGACCGTCAATCTTAATATTAACGAACTGACCGGGGGACAAAAGAGCGGAAGTATCGCCCTTTAGCACCATTCTGAAAACACCCGGCGCCAACTGGAAATTGAAAAGAATTTCATAAATTCCTTGCTTCATCATAAAATTATCACCTTAAGCATCAATAGTTGAAATTGTTATTGTGTTTTCATCCAATACGTCGAGTAAAACCCTGACTGTATCAAGAGAGGTAAAGATTGTAACATTGTTATCGGTAGCACATCTGCGGATTTCGTAACCGTCACTCATATTTCCGGTCGAACTGATATCCCTTGTATTGATTACATAAGCGATATGACCTTGACGGATAGCCTCCGGAATTTCATCACTGTTTTCTCCGATTTTCTTGAGAATATGGGTGCGAATTCCGTTTTTCTTAAGAAATTCTGCAGTGCCCTTGGTCGCCTGAATGTTAAATCCTAAGTTATAGAAACGGCGGATTAAGGGAAGGGCCTCCTCCTTGTCGTCATCCGCAATGGTGGCAAAAACAGTACCGTAGTTTTGAAGTTTCATTCCGCTTGCCTGCAAAGCCTTGTAGAGTGCACGGTTAAGTTTATCGTCATAACCGATGGCTTCGCCGGTAGACTTCATTTCAGGGGAAAGATATGCATCAAGCCCTCTGATTTTGTTAAATGAGAATACGGGAACTTTTACATAGTAACGGTTTCTTTCTTCGGGATATATTTCGAAGATGCCCTGTTCTTTCAAGGACTTGCCGAGAATTACCTCGGTGGCAATATCTGCAAGACTGTATCCCGTTGCCTTTGAAAGGAAGGGAACGGTACGGGATGAACGGGGGTTAACCTCGATAATAAACACATTATCGTTTTTATCTACTATAAACTGAATATTGTAAAGACCCACAATGCCGATACCGAGACCCAATTTTTTGGCATATTGGAGAATAATGCCCTTAACCTTGTCGGAAATGCTGAAGGTGGGGTATACGCTTATGGAGTCGCCGGAGTGGATACCCGTTCTTTCAACGAGTTCCATAATACCGGGAACAAACACATCCTTTCCGTCACAAATGGCGTCGATCTCAACCTCTTTACCAAAGATATATTTATCAACCAAAACCGGCTTATCTTCGTCGATTTCAACGGCAGTTTTAAGATAATGCCTTAACTGTTCCTCATCGGCAACAATCTGCATAGCACGGCCGCCCAAAACAAAGGAGGGACGAACTAAAACAGGGTAACCGATTTCATTTGCGGCGGCAACACCGTCCTCAATAGTGGTAACGGCTTTACCCTGAGGCTGAGGAATATTCAAGGATTTAAGTACTTTTTCAAAACTGTCTCTGTTTTCGGCTCTTTCAATGGCGGCACAATCGGTACCTATAATCCTAACGCCGTGCTTCATAAGAGGCTCGGCTAAGTTAATGGCAGTTTGACCGCCAAGAGAAGCAATAACACCCTCAGGCTTCTCAAACTCGATAATGTTCATAACATCCTCGGTGGTAAGAGGTTCAAAATACAGTTTATCAGAACAGGTGTAGTCGGTGGAAACGGTTTCGGGGTTGTTGTTGATGATAATAGCCTCGTAACCCGAATTTTTAATTGTGGTAACGGCGTGAACGGTGGAATAGTCAAACTCAACACCCTGACCGATACGGATAGGTCCTGCACCTAAAACTATAATCTTCTTACTGTCGGTAAGAACAGATGCATTCTCACCTTGATAAGATGAGTAGAAATAGGGAATATATGCATTTGTATGGCAGGTGTCAACCATTTTGTAAACGGGGAAGATATTGTTTTCCTTTCTAAGGTCAAATACTTCACGCTCGGTAACATTCCAAAGCGAGGCAATGATTTTATCGCTAAAGCCCATAACCTTTGCGTCTTTCAGCACCTTAACATCGCCTTTGTTTTGGGCGACAACAGACTCCATTTTAACAATGCCCTCAAGACATTTGAGGAAGTATTCGGTAATCTGTGTTATCTTATGAAGTTGGGCGGTGGAAACACCTAAACGAATAAGTTGAGCAACCGCAAAGATGGTATCATCCTTAAATTCCTTGATATAATCAAGCAACTCTTCCTTAGACATATCTTTGAATTTTGGAAGATAGAAATGGTTAGCACCGTTTTCCAAAGAACGAACGGATTTGAGCAAACATTCTTCCAAGGTGGAGCCGATACCCATAACCTCACCGGTAGCCTTCATTTGGGTACCTAAGGTGTTGGGGGCATTGGCGAATTTATCAAAGGGGAAACGGGGCATTTTAGCAACAATATAGTCAAGGCTCGGTTCAAAAGCGGCGTTGGTGTTGGCAATTTCAATATCCTCAAGTGCCATACCAACCGCAATTTTGGCGGTAACACGTGCAATGGGGTAACCGCTTGCCTTTGATGCTAAGGCAGAAGAACGGGAAACACGGGGATTAACCTCTATAAGATAGTATTCGCTCGAGTTGGGGTTGAGGGCAAACTGAACATTGCATCCACCCTCAATTTTAAGTTCTTTTATAATCTTAATGGCACTGTCATTAAGCATTTTAAGGTCATGGTCATTGAGGGTGAGAATGGGGGCCACAACTAATGAGTCACCTGTATGAACACCAACGGGGTCGATGTTTTCCATACCGCAAATTGTTATTGCATGGTCATTGGAGTCACGCATAACCTCAAACTCAATTTCCTTATATCCCTTAACGCTCTTTTCGATAAGAACCTGATGAACGGGGGAGAGTTTAAAGGCGTTAACACCAATCTCTATGAGTTCCTCTTCATTGTAAGCAAAACCGCCGCCGGTACCGCCCAAAGTAAATGCCGGACGAAGTACTACAGGATAGCCGATTTTCTTTGCGGCTTCCTTGGCTTCATCAAGATTGTAGGTAATTTCCGAGGGGATTGTGGGTTCACCGATGGACTGGCAAAGTTCCTTAAAGAGTTCTCTGTCCTCAGCACGCTCAATACTTTCACTGCTTGTGCCTAAGAGTTCAACACCGCATTCCTTTAAAATGCCCTTTTTCTCAAGTTGCATTGCAAGGTTAAGTCCTGTTTGACCTCCAATGCCGGGAACAATAGCGTCGGGGCGTTCATACCGCAAAATCTTTGCAATGTATTCAAGGGTCAAGGGTTCCATATAAACCTTGTCCGCAATAGTGGTATCGGTCATAATGGTTGCAGGGTTGGAGTTGCAAAGCACCACCTCATAGCCCTCTTCTTTAAGAGCCAAGCAGGCCTGCGTTCCCGCATAGTCAAACTCAGCGGCCTGACCGATTACTATAGGACCTGAGCCTATAATCAAAATCTTCTTAATGTCTGTTCTTTTTGCCATTATTATATCCTCCTGAAATTTAAAAAACAGAATTATAAACGATTTTACCGTCACACACGGTTAATTTGTTAACACCGAAAAGTTTCATACCCTCAAAGGGGGTGAATTTTCCTTTTGACAAGAAATCTTTAGGGTTAACCGTATACATAGCGTCCAAATCGAACACACAAATATCATCGGTAATGGGTAAACCAAAACGTTTGCGGGGGTTAATTGACATTAACTCAATGAGTTTTTCAAGGCTTATTATATTAGTCTTAACAAGATAGGTGAACATAACCGAAAAGGCGGTTTCAATTCCCACAACACCCATATTACTGTATTTAAGTCCTTTGGATTTTTCTTCAGCGGAGTGGGGGGCATGGTCGGTGGCTATCATATCAATGGTACCGTCCTTTATACCTTCAATCAGTGTCAAACGGTCGGCCTCGCTTCTAATGGGCGGATTCATTTTAAACCTGCCCTCATCCTTTAAATCCATATCATTAAAAACAAGATAGTGGGGAGCGGTTTCGCAGGTAATATCGACACCGTCTTTCTTTGCCTGTCTTATAAGTTCAACACTTTCCTTGCAGGAAATGTGGCAAACGTGGTATTTGCATTTCGTTTTCTTTGCCAGTTCAATATCCCTCTTAATGGGACCCCATTCACTTTCACTGCAAATGCCCTTGTGACCGTGAAGTCTTGCATATTCGCCGTCGTGAATATATCCGGCTTTAAGAAGAGAATTGTCCTCGCAATGGGCAACAATTATTTTGTTCAAGGCTTTGGCTTTTTTCATCGCCTCTTCCATAAGTTCAGCCGACTGCACACCTCTGCCGTCGTCCGAAAAGGCAAAGCATTTATCACTGAGAGAGTCAAAATCGCTTAAAACCTTGCCCTCTTGATTTACGGTAATAGAAGCATAGGGGTGAACACGGATGACAGCGTCCCTGTCGATTATATCCTGCTCTACCTTGATATTTTCCACGCTGTCGGGAACAGGTTTTAAATTAGGCATACTGCAAATATCGGTGTATCCCCCACGAGCCGAGGCAATACTTCCCGACAAAATTGTTTCCTTATATGAAAAACCCGGCTCTCTGAGATGAACGTGAACATCACAAAAGGCCGGTAAAATAAAACAATTATTAAAATTAGAAACAATACCACCCTGAAATTGAGAAAACGAGGGTGACGGGTCGGAAATATTAAGGAAATAATCACCCGATTGAAAAGCATTGCCTTTGAAAAAATGAACATCTTTCAATGTTAAATTCATTCATGGACCCACCTTTCAAAGTACAATATTTTTATCCTAAATATTCTACCATAACCACCCTTTTAAGTCAAGATATTTTATATAAATTTGTTGTTTTTCATTAGTTCCAATATTTTAGAGGCTTGAATATTTTGGTTTTTATTATTCAATATATATTCTCTGCCATTTTGAGCAACCTTTTTTAAATCATCGTAATTTGAGTTAAAAATGTTTTCCAGTTCTTCACGCATTTCTGCAGGATTTTTAGCGGAAATATAGTTAATATATGCATCGTAATCATCGGGAATACCTTGAAGTTTATACATAATTACAGGCTTTCCCGACATTAGGTATTCTGCCGTTTTTGACGGAAAAGAATATAAGGTGTAATTATCGGTAGGACGTCTTGGGTTGATAAGAAAATCGCATTCGTCCCTTAACTGTGAAACTCTTTGTCTGTCAACATATCCGTAAAACTTGATATTTTCATATTTTTCACTTGCATCGCGGATATATTTCTCTGAATTTCCTGCACCGCATATCCAAAGTTGTGCATTTGGAATTTTTTTAAATGCGTCTACCATCTCGCAGATATTAAAATTTTCTTCCAAGGTGCCTGTATAAAGGCAGATGTTTTCGGATTTATCCTTAATTTTATTTATTTTCTGGTTATCGTCACAAATACATTCAATAACAGTATACGGCCGTTCACCTATTTCAAGCGGGTCTGCAATATATTTTGTTAGTATCACAAAAGAATCGCATTCTTTTGCAAGAGATACAACCTTGTTGCCTTTTTTTACCGCCTTTTCGTTCATATATTTAGGCATATCGTTTCTTCCGGGCACTGCATCGGTTTGAATCAGGCACACCTTTAAAGGGTATCCGTCTGCCTTTATTTTTTGCACAACCTCCAAAAAAGGCAGGTACAGAGAATATACCAAAAGATAATTCATATCATTTTTACGGAGTTTTTTTGTAAGAGTAGTATATATTTTTTTAACCTGCAGTTTGTGTTTAATTATAGGTAAATTCAAATACCCGATTTCAATTCCTTTTTGCCAACTTCTCTGTTTCACAAAGAGTTTTTTATAGTTAAAAGGATAACTTCCCACAGGGGGAACATTTATAACATCTACATCCGCCGTAGTGCATAAGCCGTCGATTAGTGTTTTTTGGAATGTATGAACTGCCGTTTGAACTCCCGCTTTACTGTATTTATAAGCGTCTTTTAATGATTCATCACAAAATAACAATCCTAAAAAGGTTACTGTCATATTCCCGCCCCATAAATTTATTCTTTTCTATTCAAAAAATCATTCAAAATATCGATATGGTCTTTTGCCATATTTTCAACGGTATAATCCTTTATTTTTTCAAGGGAGGCCGCACCTAAGTTATCTACTCGTGACAAAGACTCAGTGATTGCGTTACCGATGTCTTCGGCAGAATCAATGGGCACAATATAACCGTTTACACCGTTTTTTATTAACTCAAGCCCTGCATTGCATCTGTCGGTGGTTATCACGGGCAGTCCGTTTGCCATTGCCTCGTTAACCACAAGACCCCAGATATCCTCTCTTGTCGGCAAAACAAAAATATCAGCCGATTTATAGTATTTTTTTAATTCTTCCTTATTCTTAAAACCCTCAAAATGAACATTTGCAAGATTATTATCACGAACAAAGGATAAATACTCTTCGGTAGGTGTACCGCCTACTATGTAAACGCCGATATTGGAAGAAATTTGCCTTGTTGCCTCCAACAAGACATCAAAGCCTTTGCGGTATATAAACTGTCCTACAGAGAGAACAACCTGCTCTTCTTTTATGCCCAATTCTTCACGCAGAGCCGACTTTTCCTCTTTTTTTACAGGCTCGGCAAGAATATCTTTTTCCATTAAAGACGAAAAACGGTATCTCACCACATTAGAGGGGTTTGCACCGTAATGGGTGTAGTATTTGTCGTGCTCGAGACAGGTTGAAAAGAATAGTTTGCCTTTGCTTATAATATGTTTTTTAAGTTTTTCTCTAAAGCCGTTGCCGTTTTTTGCAAATGCACCGTCGCCCTCAAGAAAAAACGGTATATTCTTCAACCTGCACCATTCGGTTGCTAAAATTTCCGTGGGAGAAGAAGTACCGCAAATTATAATGGCGTCATAGGACTTATCCAGGTAGTGTGTGACATTTGGGCAGAAGGCTGTATCCGCCGAAGTTGATATTCCTTTTAAAAATATACCGTTGAATGTATTAAATCTATAATTACTCCATTCTCGGTTTCTTTCCGACGATGCCGTTTTTTCAAATATAACGGTTAAGTTACAGTATTTTCCCAGTTCATTGAAAAAATCAACTCGGTAAGGAGATGGAATATTTGTTAAAAACAAAACTTTCATTGTGTCTCACCACTCTTAATATACCAAAATTTTATCATAGAAATTATTTAATGTCAATAAATTATACATAGGTTTAGATTACTTTGTTACTTTAAAATTATTGCAATTTTCTTTATTATAAGTTATACTAAGTGAACATTATGTTTTAATAAAGGTGTTAAAATGGAAAAAAGAGTTTTTGAAATTTTTAAGGAGATTACCGCCATACCCAGAGGTTCCGGCAATATGGAAAAAATTTCCGATTACTGTGTGGGTTTTGCAAAAAAGAATAACCTTAAATTTATGAGGGACAATTCACACAATGTTATAATTTTCAAGGATGCTGTCGCCGGCGGCATAGGTAAAGCACCCGTTATTTTGCAGGGTCACCTTGATATGGTCTGCCAGAAAACCGAGAACAGCGGTATTGATTTTAAGGTTCAAGGCCCCGAAATAGTGATTGATGGAGATTTCATAAAGGCTAAGGACACAACATTGGGTGCCGACAACGGAATTGCAGTTGCTATGATTATGGCGGTTTTGGAAAGTGACAACATAAGCCATCCCCCCATTGAGGCGGTTTTCACAACCGACGAAGAGATTGGAATGGTGGGGGCGACAAAACTTGATATGTCGGTTTTGAAGTCAAAGAGAATGATTAACCTCGATTCGGAGGAGGACGATACTGTCACCGTTTCCTGTGCAGGGGGCAGTGATTTTAAGGTATTTCTTCCGATAAATACCGAAACCGTTAAAGGATATAAGGTAAGTTTAAAACTTTTCGGTTTGCTTGGCGGTCACAGCGGTGTTGATATAAACAAACACCGTGAAAACGCCAATGTTCTCTGCGGAAAGGTGTTAAACCGACTAAAGGATATTGCCGATTTCAGAATTGAGTCGATTAACGGGGGAGATAAGTCAAATGCCATAACCCCTTTATGCAAGTTGAGTTTGATTTTTGAAAATGGTGCAGATATTATTGGTGAAGCAGAAAAGTGTTTGGAAAATATAAAGGAAGAAATTTCCGTTTACGAGCCCGAATTTGATTTCTCGGTAAATGACAGCGGGTTTGGTGAATATCAGGCATTTTCAAAAGAGTTAACCGAAAAAGTTATTACAATACTTGAAAATTCACCAAACGGCGTTGTTGCCATGAGTCGTGAAATAGAGGGTTTGGTTGAAACCTCGCTAAATTTAGGTATACTTGCAACTATGGAAAACAAGGTTTTCTTTGATTTTGCCCTCAGAAGCAACAAATCGGCATCGCTGCGGCAACTTGAAAATGAATTAACCGAAATTGCCAATTCACAAAATGCAGAAACAGAAATTTCAGGGCATTATCCACCTTGGGAATATAAACCCAACTCCGATTTACAAAACATCTATATTGAATGTTTCAAGGAGCATTACGGTGTTACACCTAAGGTTGAGGCTATTCACGCAGGGCTTGAATGCGGAATTTTTGATGCAGGTATAAAAGATTTAACCGCCATTGCCGTGGGACCGCAGATGTATGATGTTCATACGGTTAAGGAAAGACTAAGCATTTCCTCCACCAAAAAATTTACACATTTGCTGGTATCGGTTTTGGGAAAACTTAACTAATTTTAATTTTTACTTGATTAAAGTAAGCCTTTATGGTATTATTTACAGAGTGTTCAAAAATTTTACATAGAAGTTAGGAGAAGTTATGGAAAACAACAAGGAATTCAAACCGTATATCCCCGCAGAAAAGGTCACACCGGAACTAACGGTAACATCAATTGCTATGGGTGTTATTTTGGCAGTTGTGTTCGGTGCCGCCAATGCATATTTGGGTCTGCGTGTGGGTATGACCGTTTCGGCATCCATTCCTGCGGCCGTTATTGCAATGGGTGTTATCCGCATTTTAATGCGTCGCAACTCAATTTTGGAAAGCAATATGGTGCAAACCATCGGCTCTGCCGGTGAATCTTTGGCAGCCGGTGCCATCTTTACATTACCTGCTTTATTCCTGTGGGCAAGCGAAGGCAAAATGGACAAGCCAAGCCTTATTGAAATCACCCTTATTGCTTTAATCGGAGGTCTCTTAGGCGTATTCTTTATGATACCCTTAAGAAACGCCCTTATTGTTAAAGAACACAATGTTTTACCATATCCTGAGGGAACTGCCTGTGCCGAAGTAATGCTCGCCGGTGAAGAGGGGGGAGCAAACGCCTCCACCGTTTTTGCGGGTATGGGCTTTGCCGCACTTTTTAAGTTTATTATTGACGGTTTAAAGGTTGTGTCTGGCGAGGTTTCTCATACATTCAAAGGATTTAAGGGCACAATAGGTACTCAAATATATCCTGCCGTAATGAGTGTGGGTTATATTTGCGGTGCGAGAATTTCCTCTTATATGTTTGCAGGCGGTATTCTTGCGTGGCTTGTAATTATTCCTTTAATTATGCTCTTTGGTGAAAACAGTATTCTTTATCCCGCTGTTGATAAGACAATCGGCGAGATTTTCGCTAATGGCGGTGCAGGTGCTATTTGGGGAAATTACGTTCGTTATATCGGAGCCGGTGCACTGGCCGCAGGCGGAATTATCAGCCTTATTAAATCATTGCCTTTAATTATTAAGACCTTCGGCGGTGCCATGAAGAATTTGGGCGATATCGGCAAAGGCGGAAAACTTCGTACCGAAAGAGAAATGAACTTTAAGGTTGTTCTCATTGTAATTGCAGTTTTAACCCTTTTGATTTGGCTCGTTCCCGCTGTTCCCGTTAATCCTATCGGTGCAATTATTATTGTTGTGTTCGGTTTCTTCTTTGCAACCGTTTCTTCCCGTATGGTAGGATTAGTAGGCAGCAGTAACAATCCGGTTTCAGGTATGGCTATCGCAACCCTTTTGATTGCAACCTTAATTCTTAAATTTACCGGAACCACCGGTGTTGCAGGTATGAGCAGTGCTATCGCCATTGGCTCTGTAATTTGTATTGTTGCTGCCATTGCGGGCGACACTTCTCAGGACCTTAAGACCGGATACCTTTTGGGTGCTACTCCTAAAAAACAGCAAATCGGCGAAATTTTCGGTGTTGTTGCTGCGGCTCTCGCAATCGGCGGAACCCTCTTCCTTTTGGACAAGGCGTGGGGCTTCGGTTCAGACGAACTTGCCGCTCCGCAGGCTACACTTATGAAACTCATCATTGAAGGTGTTATGGGCGGTAATTTGCCCTGGGGTCTTGTATTTACCGGTGTGTTTATTGCCGTTGTTGCGGAAATTGTCGGAATCCCCGTTTTGCCCTTTGCAATCGGTGTATATCTGCCTGTTCAATTAAATGCTTGCATTATGGTTGGCGGTCTTATAAGACTTTGCCTCGATAAAATCAAGAAAGAAAAGGATGAAAAGGATAGAATCGTTAACGACGGTATTCTTTTCTGCTCGGGTATGATAGCAGGCGAGGGTCTTGTGGGTATTGTTTTAGCTGTTCTTGCAATATTCGGTATCGGTGAAATAATCGACCTTTCCAAATATGTTCCCACACCCGTTGCTAATATCGGCGGCTTGGTTCTCTTTGCAATTATAATTTTAACATTACTTAAGTTCTCCCTTTGGAGGAAGAGAAATAAGGCCGAATGAAAAAGCAGACGCAGATTAACTATTTAGATTTAGTCCCTCACATCGTTGAGGGGCTTGTCTGGAAAAGTGACGAAGAAAACAACGTCACATTGGAAATTGAAAATAAGGGATTATTTAACAGAATAGCCCAAAAAGTTTTTAAGAAACCAAAAATTAGTTATATCCACCTTGACGAACTTGGCAGTTTTGCCTGGCTTTTGATAGACGGAAAAAGCACTGTAAGCCAAATTGCCGTTCCCTTTAAGGAGCATTTCGGCGAAAGGGCAGAACCGCTTTACGGAAAATTAGTAAAATATTTTGAGATTTTAAAGAGTTATAATTTCATAACTCTTAAATAAAGGGGAAGTTTGATGGAAATACTTGCATTTGCACTCTATTTCATTGCAATGCTTTCAGTAGGCTTATTTTTCTTTTTTAAGTCGAAAGCATCAATAAATAGCGAAAAGGAATATTTTTTAGGAAACCGTTCTATGGGACCTTGGGTTACCGCTATGAGTGCCCAAGCATCGGATATGTCGGGCTGGCTTTTAATGGGCTTCCCCGGAAGTGTACTGGCATTCGGTATGGGAAAGGTTTGGATTGGTATCGGATTAGGTTTGGGTACCGCCTTAAACTGGATCATCGTTGCGAAGCGTTTGCGTAGATTTTCCCGTGCCGCCAACGATTCAATCACATTGCCTCAATACCTCACTAACCGTTTTGCAACACAGAGTCCCATACTTAAAATTGTTTGTGCCGTTATTTTCTTAATCAGTTTCACAGTTTATGTATCTTCGGCATTTGTTGCAGGCAAAAACGTTATGTGTGCAGTCATTCCCTCGTTTGCCAATCACGAAATGCTTGCTATGAGCGTTTTCGCTGTAATTATAGTTATTTACACATTCTTAGGCGGTTACAGAGCCGTTTGCTGGACCGACTTTTTCCAAGGTCTTTTGATGCTCGTAGCCCTTCTTGCCGTGCCGATTATTATGTCCACAGGAAGTTTCGATGCTTCCTTTGCGGGTGCCTTTGCCGAGGGCATAACTCCCTTCGGAACAAATCCCTTTGTTGCCGATTGGCGAGAGATTGTAACGGGACTTTCTTGGGGTCTCGGATATTTCGGTATGCCCCACATTATAGTTCGTTTTATGGCTATTAAAAAGCCTAATATGATTAAAAAATCTGCCGTTGTTGCCATTGTTTGGGTAATACTCACCTTAGGTGCCGCAATCGCCATTGCAATCTTGGGCAGAACATTCGTTTTAGGAAACGGCAAATCACTTGCAGAATTACTTATTCCCGCAGGTGCTCAGCAAAACATCTTTATAACCGTGGTGCAGGATATGTTCCCCGGAATTATTGCCGGTATTTTGTTGGCGGCTATTGTTGCCGCTGCAATGTCTACTGCCGACTCTCAACTTTTAGTGGCTTCTTCCTCTTTCACAAGCGATATTTATAAACCGCTTTTAAGAAAGGAAAAGGCAGGGGAAAAGGAAGTTTTATGGGTTGGAAGAATTGTGGTGCTTCTTGTTTCGGTTGTTGCGTTTTGCATTGCCTCTTCCGGCATCAACAATGCAAATAGTTGGGCAAACAGTATAATGAGTATGGTTGAAAATGCTTGGGGTCTTTTCGGTGCTTCCTTCGGACCCGTCGTTATTCTTTCTCTCTTCTGGAAGAGATTTAACTATGCGGGTGCCTGTGCCGGAATTATTGCCGGTGCCGTTGTGGATATTGCTTGGCTTTTGTTGTTCACAAACACTATTATGCCCGCCGTTATCACAAATTTGGGAATTTATGAAATACTGCCCGGATTTATTGCAAATGCAGTTGTTGCGGTTATCGTATCCCTTGTTACTAAAGCCCCCTCAAAAGAGGTTGAGGCAATTTTTATGGGTGCCACAGACCCGTCTATTGACGATTAAAATTAACAGGTCGTGTAAAGCGGCCTGTTTTGCTTGACAAAAGTTGAGCGTTAATATAGAATGAATGTGTAAACATTTTTGGAGGATAGTCAAATGAAAAAAATATTCGCTTTATTAACTGTTATAAGTATTATTGCTTTGGTATTTTGTTCCTGCGGTAAAAAGGAAGTTATTGTTGATAATAACGGTGATGTATCTTCAACTTCTTCACAGAATAGTGATAAAGAAACTGTTAATTCTTCTGAAACCGATAGTGGGAACTCGGTTACCGCAAGCAGTAATAAGAGCAATGGTTCAACAAGCAATAAAAACCAATCTGCCGGCAACAGTCAAACCGGCAATACTCAGGGTTCCAATGTGGGCAATATTGACGGCGAAATAGATGCCGGAGATATTTTCGGTGATGGCAGCACTACTAACAGCAGTAGCAACTCAAGCAGTAAGCCAAGCAGTAAGCCAAGCAGCGGCAACTCAAGTAGCAGTAATTCAAGCAACAGCAACTCAAGTAGTAGTAATTCAAGCAGCAGCAAACCGAATAGTAGTGTTGATTTAAATGACCCCAATAATTATACAAAAGTTGAATTTTAATTTTCAAAGCAAACCCGCAAGGGTTTGTTTTTTTATGGGAATACTACCTTCAAATCTGTTTAAAATATAAACGGAGGTGGGTTTTATGCCCGAAATGAAAGGTAAACGAACAATTATTTTAAACAATAAACCAAGAATTATAAGTTACGGATCCATAGTTGGAAAAAAAGAACACGAAGGTCCTCTGGGAAAGGAATTTGACGAATACACTATAGATAGTTTTTTCGGTGAAGATTCCTTTGAAAAGGCGGAAAGCAAACTTCAAAAAACGGCGGTGCAGATCGCTTTGGACAGGGCGAATTTGAAGGACAAGGATATCAATGTGATGTTTGCGGGAGACCTGCTCAACCAGTGTATAGGCAGTTCCTTCGGCAACAAGGAAAGACCGATTCCCTTTGTAGGTCTCTACGGTGCCTGCTCAACCATGGCACTGTCGGTTGCTTTGGCATCCTTTTTTGTGGATTCCGCAGGTGCCGAAAAGGCATTGGCGGTTACTTCGTCCCATTTTTGTTCCGCCGAAAGACAGTACCGCTTTCCGCTGAATTACGGCTCACAGCGTCCCCAAACCGCACAATGGACGGTCACCGGATCGGGTGCATTGGTTATCGGAAAAGAGGGAAGAGGACCTTATATTCACAGTGTTGTATTCGGTGAAATAAATGATTTAAATGTAACCGATACAAACAATATGGGTGCTGCAATGGCACCTGATGATGTTAAAATAAGACCATACCCATAGGGTTACGGCGTTCGGAATATAGACTTGTTTTCGGTTGTTATTTCCGCTTTGGCGGTGTTAAAAATGCTCGAAATGCAATAAAGCATTTCTCCGCTTTTCGCCTTGCCAAAACAAAAATAACTTAAACCTAAAAAACTTCGTCACACCCAAACACCGCCACCCTCGAAGGTATGGTCTTTTTCTACACACAAATCCAGTATTTAAGGGGGGGTTAGAGTACATTTTAACATTGCAGCCAAATTGCAGCGCATGTGCAATATAACTATGGTTTTGTAATAAAAGTGCAGCAAAAAGAAAGTTTTTTGGATACGAAAAAAGCCGATGCACAATGCATCGGCTAAAATTTCGATTAAATCTTATAAATTTTGTCAAATACCGCAGTAAACTTTTCATCAACTTCAACATCTTTATGGTAATGTCCAAAGAACCATTTTTTACATGCCACACTGTTTCTTATCTTTTCCAGAAAATCTGTAAGTTGGTTAATTTCATATGTTGGAGCAATTTTATCTTGAACAGATGTCGGGGCAGAATGGGTTATCACATAATCAAATTCAGAATTATTCTTCTTGAGATTTTCTTCTGCAGTACTATACTCTTTTTCGCTTGGCATTTCATCTTTCCACCAGTTTTTGCCTTCGGTTCGATGTTCTTTGTCGTGCGAGCTTGCCCCACCAAATACGAAGAACTTCTTTCCGTCAATATTATATACTTCGCCCCTGATTAAATGATATATGCCATCATCAACTTTGTGTGCAATACTATCACCAAAATCTACCGTTGGCAGATTATAAAGCATCTCAAAGTTTTCGTGATTACCATCAATAAAAAGTGTTGTGAAATTTTTTCTTTTCAACCACTTTATCCAATATTTTTCTTCATTGCTGCCGTCCCACACGCCACCAAAATCACCACATATGATCACATAATCATTTTTGGTCATTTCTTTTTGCTCGGGAAAACGTTTAGTGGAAAGTTTCTGTATATCGACTGGTATGTGTGTATCGCCTGTAATATATATCACAGCAATTCCCCCTTTCTGTTAATCAAACCAAAGCAAATCGTTAATTGTTTTGTATCCTTTATATGGCAGCGAAACCTTTTGTGTAGGAATTTTATCCAATTTCAGCTGCTTTGCTGCCCTTAATCTATGATGCCCATCAACAACATACTTTGTACCTTTATACTCAACATATTTGATAGGTTCAGTAATCCCATTTTTTCTTATACTTTCCACGAGATTACTATATTGTTTTTTGCTCAACGTAAGCTTATGAGTTTGTGTTAGCTTTGATGGTGCAATCCTTTTTATGCCCTTTGCAGCATCCGACACTTTATCTGCCGTTTTAGCTGCATCTACAGCTTTATCTGCTATTTTAGCGAGTTTTGCTGCATCACCAATCTCACCAACTACCGGGACAACACCAAGTGCACTAAGTCCCGCGGAGACAAAATCCCCTCTTGCAAGGTCAACAGGTATCGATGCCAAGTTTGTAAAAGTATCAAGTCCCGGAATAAGCGATGCAGCTGCTAGCATATTGCTTAATGCATCTAAACTACTACCTTTGGTGTTTCCAAAATTTTCTGATATACTTCCACCCATTAAGCAGTCACCTGCTTTCTGGACTTTGAAAATTCACTTTCAAAAGCTATGATGTTGATACCCATATCCTTATAGGGCTTGAAGATACTGTCAGGTGCACTACCGTAAACTATTATAGTTTTAGGAGACAGCCTTTGCACCATTCGGGCAAGCCCGATTTTAAAAAAGATTTTATCCTCTTTGCGCTTAATACAACCATGTGTGCCTACTGCAACAGTTTTGTTTTCTTCTATCCCGTCAAAGCAGAAAGAGAAGGTTCTTTCATCCCCGAATCTTACATTTGGGATGACTTCAACGCCGTTATTCTGCAACCAAACGGCTATTGCTCTGCTACGATATGTATTCCACATTTGCATGATAAGCGGCATATTTCGATAAAGGCTAAAATCAGGGGATATGATACCCTTGAACTTTTTCAACTTATCGAGATATTGTCTTGGCTTGTTCCAAAGCCTTTCAAAATCCCTGTCATGCTCGTAAAAGACCACCCAACAGTCAAAATCGTCCCATGTTTTAGACATTGCCTTTGAAAATATTATGACTTTATCTGGTAAATGGTCGCTTGTCCTGATGACAGGCAACTCATAATAACCATCATAGTCAGCATTTTCTACCAAGAATGCATGGAAAACATCATAATTGTTATTAAATTGTACATTCGTCATAAAGTTTATTACCTCCGTAAACATTAAAAATCGTAGAAATCATAAAAATTTCCTCCAAACTCTTGATTTTTGTTTACGGATATGCTAAACTATACTTAACAACACAGTATGCGTTCAGCATACCCGTAAAGAACACATTGTTAAACTGCGCCAACAGTTTTTCTGATGTGTTTTTTCTTTTTGCTTAAAACAATCAACTTACATCACTCCTTTACAAAAGTTTTTTATTATTCTTCGACTTTTACAAATTCATTGGCACGATAGAGTTTCTCTATGTTGTGTGCCTCTCTTAATTCTCTGTCAGTAAGATTACATAAATTCTTGATATAACCTTCACCAATCATAAAAGCACAGTCCGGTCTTGTGCATTCTGTATGTAATAATGATACTGTGTGAGTTGTAACCATGGACTGCATATTTTCAAAGCTCTGAATTATTGAAAGAATTTTTTCAGAAAGTTCATGATGATAATATGCATCAAATTCATCTATTACAAGAAATGTAAGGTTTGAAAACTCAATAAACCAACAATAAAACAGCATAAGTGTCATCGTTCCAGAAGAAGCTATTGAACTGAATTGAACAACATTGTCATTTTCGAATTTTGCCCCAATAGTCAATGCACCGCTAACGAGTTTTAATGGCACTAAAGTGTAATTAAGTCCCATATCGTTTATAAATTTATTAAAATCATCTAACCTGTTGTTACTTAAAATAATATCATCAAGTTTTTCACTACCCAATTGGTATCCGATATATTTATTGGCATCTTTAAGACTTCTAAAATATAGCATGCCGCTGACAAAATTCATTATTTTTGTTATAACTGAATTTTCGTCTTGAATAGTATTGTTGTATATATATTTAATGACAGATAATTGCTTTTGCAATCCTTTTGTCCTTAAATTTTCTGCCCCAGGGATGTTTATATAATTATCTTTTTCATCAACAAAATTATGAAGAAGAACTTCTTTCCCATTAATTGCAACTGCTTCAAGTAGCAGGGTTGTTAAATTAGCCTTGCAATATGTATATGTAACCTCATCCTTTCCAAATTGAAAAACATATGTAAATGTTGCAAAGTTTTTATTATTTCCTACATATGTGTATAAGTGTCCCGGGACATTATCTTTTTCTGCATCAAGAAGATGGGCGGTTATATCAACAATAGCAGTGCACAGACTTGATTTGCCCGAGCCATTTTTGCCGAAAACAACAGATTTTTTTGCTATTTTATTCTCAACTAAATTTTTGCGAAATCCGTAATCGCGAGTGTCTGATAAGTCCCACAAAAGAGTGTCTTTAAATCCTCTATAATTTTCAACTTGAAACTTTTTAAGCACGTCCAAAACCCCTTTCTAAAATGTATTTTACCATAGCTTTTATTAAATGTCAATACTTTCCTGTATTTTTTCTACAGAAGATGCGAAAAATATTTTAATTTGTTGTTGTCCTAGGTGATTTTTCTGTATTTTTATTACGATAACTTTCTTATATTTGGCAAAAATTTATGTGATTCCTATAAAAACCAGTCGTGCGCAAAGCCGCAAATACTATTGGTGTGCTATCGCTTGTTTGGCGGTTGCGACCATAAGCACTATTGTCTACTATTCTACTCAGATTCTCTATATAAACGGTCTCAGTATTGCGGGCATTGTCGCTTATATGGCATTTAGTATTCTTTTAAAGCCGAATTACAAGCGTATTGCAGCGCGAAGAACTCTGCTTATTCCTTTTATCATTTCACGCTCGTGTTCTTAATCGCTCTTTCTTGCAACCTAATGTTCAACCCCAGGCACGCTGGGCTCCTCAACGGCGGCGCTGTTATGTGGTGATACGAATCATTTTGGAAAGTATCCAAAGAATAAGGTATTGAGAAAAAGCATACGAAATGGTATAATTAATATATAAACTAAATTTTAGGAGAGCACACAAATGAAAACCATTATTATAGGCGGTGTTGCAGGCGGTGCAACTGCTGCTGCACGACTTCGCAGACTGGATGAAAAAGCCGAGATCATTATTTTAGAGCGTGGCGAATATGTGTCCTTTGCCAACTGCGGTCTGCCGTATTATATCGGCGGTGTCATCACTGACCGCGAGGACTTAACTCTCCAAACTCCAGAGAGTTTCAAAGGAAGGTTTAATATTGATGTCAGAGTGTTAAACGAGGCAGTTAAGGTAAGCCCCGATACCAAGACCGTCACAATTAAAAATCTTCGTACAGGCGAAACCTATGAAGAAACCTATGATAACCTTATTTTGTCTATGGGCGCAGAGCCCATACGACCGAATATTGACGGTGCTGACGGTAGCAATGTTTTCACACTTCGTAACATTCCCGATACTTTGAAAATTAAAAATTATATTGATACGGCAAAACCGCGCTCGGCAGTGGTGATCGGCGGCGGATATATTGGTGTTGAGATGGCAGAAAATTTAGCCGAGGCAGGGCTAAAGGTTGCAATCGTAGAACTTGCCGACCATCTGATAGCGCCTCTTGATTTTGATATGGCGGCAGACGTTCACCGCTATATAAAATCCAAAGGAATTTATTTGCACCTTAATAACGGTGTAAAGGCGATAAACGGAAATACTGTCGTCTTGCAAAACGGCGAAATTACCGCTGATATGATCATTATGTCTGTCGGTGTCCGTCCCGAAACCGCAATCGCAAAAGACTGCGGAATAGAACTCAATGCGCGCGGAAGCATTGTTGTAAACAACAAAATGCAGACCAATATACCGAATATTTATGCTGTCGGTGATGCAGTTGAGGTTGAGGATTTTATAACAAAAAAACCTGCCTTTATTCCTCTTGCAGGGCCTGCTAACAAGCAGGGCAGAATTGCCGCCGATAATATTGCGGGATACGAGAGCGTTTATACAGGAACGCAAGGTTCGGCAGTTTTAAAACTCTTTGATATGACCGTTGCTACCACAGGTCTTAATGAAAAGTCGGCTACTGCGGCAGGCATTGATTACGATAAGACCTACACCTATTCGGCATCCCATGCCACCTATTATCCGGGGGCGGCACAGATGTCAATAAAAGC
>JAZNOA010000008.1:0-39502 GCA_045580545.1 Acutalibacteraceae bacterium
CAACTTTCTGTTCACAACAGAAGATACAATAATTTTCCTATGCGTCCTCTTAATTGGAAATCTCCCGCTGATTATTTAAAGGCTTTTCTTATTAACGGTGAAGTTTTCTAATTTTGTAACACATCATTGACAAACCTACAATGGACTATTTCCGATTGAACGAATTAAATTATTACCTGCAACGCCAAGAAAAAGGCAACGGCAGGAAGCCCGAAAACTGCACTTCCCGTTACGGTATACGGGTTTATGGGTATAAACAATCCCGTAAATTTAGCGGTTAAATCAATAATTGCCAGTGTGCAAACTCCCATAAAAGCATTAAACAACATGGTTTTAAAGAACTTATGGCTCTTGATTGCAAAAAACACCACCGCCAACGCAAAACATGAGAGTAGAACTATTAAAAAAATAAAAAAAGTTTTCATTATTATTCACCTACTTAAAAAAGTATGAAATAATGAAAACTTTTATTACTACATAAGGGTTGCCGCCATAACGGCTTTAATTGTGTGCATTCGGTTTTCAGCCTCATCGAAAACAATGGACTGCGGGCTCTCGAAAACTTCATCGGTTACTTCCATTTCGCCGATACCGAATTTTTCGAACATTTCTTTTCCGATACCTGTGTTAAGGTCGTGGAAAGCAGGAAGGCAGTGCATAAATACTGCCGTTTCTTTGGCGTTGTTCATCAGTTTTTTATTTACCTGATAGGGAGATAGTTCCTTAATTCTCTCCTGCCAAACTTCTGCCGGCTCGCCCATGGAAACCCAAACATCGGTATAAATAACATCGGCGTTTTCGGTGGCTTTCATCGGGTCTTCTTCAAATCTAAGGGTGGCACCCGTCTGCTTTGCAATTTCCTCACATTCCTTAATTAAATCCTTATCGGGGAAATATTTTTTCGGTGCACAGGCGGTGAAATTAAGACCCATTTTAGCACATCCCACCATTAAAGAGTTTCCCATATTATAACGGGCGTCACCCATATAAACAAAGTTTATGCCCTTTAGAAACCCAAATTTTTCCTTGATTGTTAGGAAATCAGCCAAAATTTGTGTGGGGTGGAATTCGTTGGTAAGACCGTTCCAAACGGGAACGCCTGCATATTTTGCCAAATCTTCAACAATTTCCTGACCGAAACCTCGGTATTCGATACCGTCAAACATTCTGCCCAGCACCCTCGCTGTGTCGGCAATGCTTTCTTTTTTGCCGATTTGGGAGCCTGAGGGGTCAAGGTATGTAACCCCCATTCCAAGGTCATGTGCTGCAACCTCAAAGGAACAACGGGTGCGGGTGCTTGTTTTTTCAAAAATCAAAGCAATATTTTTTCCCTCACAAAGACGGTGGGGAATCCCCATTTTCTTTTTATTTTTAAGTTCTCCCGCAAAATCAATCAAACATTCAATTTCCTCAGGAGAAAAATCCAAAAGTTTTAAAAAACTTCTACGTTTAAAATCCATACTCATCCACCTATTACTTCACACAAAATATTTACTGCCGTCTTTAGCGTTTCAAAAGGAATGTTTAAAGCCGGAAGCAGACGCACCTTATTTTTCGCTTTAATAACCAAAACACCTTTTTCACGGCATTTGGCGATTACCTCGCCTGCATCCTTTTCGGTTTCAATGCCAAGCATTAGCCCCTTGCCTGCGACCGATTTCACACCCTTGCAGTTTTTTAGGGTATTAACAATATATTCTGACTTTTCTCTTACCTCTTTTAAAAGATTATCGTCAATGCGGTTTAAAATGCTGACAGCACCCGCACAGGCAACAGGGTTTCCCCCAAATGTGGAGCCGTGGTCACCGAATTTCAGCGCATTCTCTACCTTTTCACCCAAAACCGTGGCACCTAAAGGCAGACCACCGCCAAGACCCTTTGCGGTGGAGAAAATATCGGGTGTTACACCGTAATTCATAAAGCCGTAAAGCATACCTGTTCTGCCGTTGCCCGTTTGAACCTCGTCGGCAATGGTTAGAATATCATATTTTTCCGCTAAATCAAATATGGTTTTAACAAATTCCCGGGTTAAGGGGTTAACTCCCCCCTCACCCTGAACGGTTTCAAACATAATGGCGGCAATTTTGCCCTTTTCTACGGTTTTTACAAGTTCCTCGCAGTTGTTGGCCTCCACATAGGAAAATCCGTCTGTAAGGGGCAAAAAGTCCTTATGAAAAACATCTTGACCCGTGGCCGCAAGGGTTGTAATCGTTCTGCCGTGAAAACTGTTTTTAAGGGTGATTACGGTGTTAAATTCTTCACCCTTTTTGTCGGCGGCATATTTACGTGCCACCTTAATGGCACACTCGTTAGCCTCAGCACCGGAATTTGAGAAAAACACCTTTTTCATACCCGTTCTTTTGCACAGAATTTCTGCCAATTCCACGCAAGGCTCGGTATAATAAAGATTAGAGGCGTGCTGAAGGGTGTTTAACTGATTTGTAACGGCACCGACCCATTCCTTATCGCAGTAACCGAAACTGTTAACCGCAATACCTGTTGCCAAGTCAATATATTCTTTTCCCTCATCATCAAAAACCACAGAACCTTCACCTTTTTTAAGGGTCAAAGGGAAACGGGCATAGGTGTTAGCCACATAAAGGCTATCCTTTTCCTTAATGTTCATTATTTCTTTTCCTTTACAACCATTGTTCCGGCACCCTCATCGGTCATTGTTTCAATAAGTAATGAATGAGGTACTCTGCCGTCCATTATAACGACCTTTTTAACACCCTTGGAAATTGCCTCAAGACAACATTCAACCTTAGGTATCATACCGCCGGAAATTGTACCGTCCTCAAAGAGTTTCTCAGCCTCGGCAATGTCAATGCAAGGTATAAGGGATGTGGGGTCATCTTTATCTTTTAAAACCCCTGCAATATCGGTCATAGAAATTAAACGTTCCGCATTTAAAGCACCTGCAATGAAAGCCGCCGCAGTATCGGCATTTATGTTATAAACATTCCCTTTACTGTCGCAAGCAACGGTGGAAACAACGGGGATATAATCATCCTCCAAAAGTTTGGCAATAGGCTCAACGTCAACCTTTGTGATTTCACCCACAAAACCCAAACGCTCGTCCTTAACCTTAGCCTCAATTATATGGGCATCAATTCCCGAAATTCCCATAGCCTTACCGCCTTTAGTACCAAGGAGGTTAACAAGGCTTTTATTGATTTTACCCGCCAGCACCATTTGAACAATCTCAGCGGTTTCGGCGTCTGTAACACGAAGTCCGTCAACAAACTGTGTTTCCTTGCCCACCTTACTTAGCATATCGGTAATCTCCGGACCGCCGCCGTGAACTAAAACAACCTTAACACCCACAAGGTGCAGAAGAACCAAGTCCTCCATAACCTGTTGTTTAAGTTCCTCGTTAATCATAGCGTTTCCGCCGTATTTAACAACGATAATTTTGCCGTAATACTTCCTGATATAAGGCAATGCGGCCGTTAAAACCTCAGCCCTTTGGGCGTTTGTAATATTATCAATATACATAAAATACCTCTTATGTTCTATAGTCGCCGTTAATCTTTACATATTCATAGGTAAGGTCGCAACCCCAAGCGGTGGCAGAAGCCTTGCCCGAATTTAGATTTACTATAATTTCAATTTCCTCTTGCAACAGGATTTCCTTTGCCTTTTCCTCGGAAAACTCTATTCCCGCACCGTTTTTGCAAACGGCAATCTCGCCCTTTAAGGATTTGAAGGAAACATCTATTTTTGTAACATCAACGGGAGCCTTGCTGTATCCTATTGCACAAAGCACTCTGCCCCAGTTGGCATCGGCACCGAACATTGCCGCTTTAGTTAGGGACGAACAGATAACACTCTTTGCTACGGTTTTGGCAATTTTTTCGTTTTCGGCTCCGCTTACCTTACATTCAAGCAGTTTTGTGGCACCCTCACCGTCACCCGCAATACATCTGCAAAGGTGAACGGTAACGGTATTTAAAGCCTGCATAAAGGTTTTAAAATCCTCATTATCAGAGGTGATTTCCTCGTTTTCTGCCATACCGTTGGCAAGAACACAAACCATATCGTTTGTGGAGGTATCCCCATCCACACTAACCATATTAAAGGTGTTTTCTATATCGGTGGAAAGTGCTTTTTTAAGCATTTCACTGCTTATATTGCAGTCGGTAGTGATAAACACAAGCATGGTTGCCATATCGGGGTGTATCATACCCGAACCCTTTGCAATACCGCCTATTCTACACAGTTTTCCGCCAATTTCAAACTCCACCGCAACCTCTTTAACCTTAGTGTCGGTAGTCATAATTCCCTCAGCCGCATCCTGACTTCCGTTCTCATTTACAGACTCGATCAAAGCCGGAATTCCCTTTTTAATCGGCTCAATATCCAAAGGCTGACCGATAACACCGGTGGAAGCAACCACAACGTCACTTTTGTCAATACCAAGAGCATTTCCCAACAACTTACAGGTTTCCTCAGCAATTTCTATGCCGTTGGCATTGCAGGTGTTGGCATTTCCGCTGTTGCATATAATAGCAGACGCAAAACCGTCGGCAATGTTGTTTTTGGTAACGGTTAAAGGAGCGCCTTTTACCAAATTAGTGGTGTAAACTGCCGCCGCATTGGCTTTTTTTTCGCTTAAAATAAGGGATAAGTCCCTTTTTGTTCTGTTCTTTCTGATACCGCAGTGTATTCCCCCTGCTTTAAAACCTTTGGGAGCACAAACACCGCCTGAAATAATTTGCATAAACTTTCACCTATATTTCAAGTCCCGTTGTTAAATCACAACCGAGCACTATATTCATACATTCAACCGCCGCCCCCGACGCACCTTTTCCGAGATTGTCATATCGGGCAATAAGCAAAATGCGGTCCTCATTTCCGCTGACGGAAATTTCCATACTGTCCCTATTTCTTAACTTATTTGCCGAAACAAAACCGTTTTCGGCAAAATCTTCGGCAAAGTAAACCACAGGACCTGTATATTTTTCTTTATAAATATTTTTAATATCTTCAATTCCCGCACCTTTAAGCATTTGCGGGAAAATAGGAATCGTAACCTCCATACCGCTGTAAAAATCCCCAACAATGGGCATAAAGGCAGGGGGATTTTTTATTCCCGTAATAGCGGTCATTTCGGGTAGATGCTTGTGGGATTGACTAAGCCCGTACTGACGGGGAGCGTCCAAAAGCACATCCCTGTTATCAGCCTCATAGTCGGCAATCATTTTTTTGCCTCCACCGCTGTAACCGGTTAAGGAAACGCAGGAAAGCAAGGCATTCTCGTCTAAAAATCCCTTTTCAATCAAAGGGTAAACAAGAGCGATAAACCCGCTTGCGTGACATCCGGGGTTGGCAATTCGTTTAGCATTCTTGATTTTGTTATGCAAATCAGCCGATAATTCGGGAAAACCGTATGCCCAGTCACTGTTTGTTCTGTGGGCAGTGGAAGTGTCAATAATAACTGTATTCGGATTGTCACAAAGAGAAACCGACTCTACCGACGCCGCATCGGGCAGACAAAGAAAAACAATGTCAGCCCCATTTATGGCCTCTTTACGGGCGGATATATCCTTGCGGTTTTCCTCGCTCAATTTGATTATTTCAATATCTTTTCTGCTTTCAAGCCGTTCGGCAATTCTAAGACCCGTTGTTCCCGCACTGCCGTCAATAAAAACCTTAGTCATTTAAAAACTCCGTTAAATATTCTATCTGCTTTTCCACAGATTTTTCCCCTGTTCCGCCTGCGGAAATACGCTTTTCAACACAGGTTTTAAGGGAAATTTCATTGTATAAATCCCCCTCAAAACTTTCGTCAAACTCTTCATATTTTTCCATCAGAACCGTTTCCAAAATCAGTCCGTTATCAATACAGTAAGCCACAATTTCGCCCACAATTTTGTAAGCAGTTCTAAAGGGTTTACCCTTTTTAACGAGATAATCAGCCAAATCGGTGGCATTTATAAAGCCTTTTCCGGCAGCCGCCAACATATTGTCAGGCAACGGATTCATTGTGGCAATCATGGGAGTGAAAATTCCGAGACACTTTTTAACAGTATCCACAGCGTCAAAAACAGCCTCTTTATCCTCCTGCATATCCTTGTTGTATGCCAAAGGCAAACCCTTGAGTGTGGTGAGAAGTGCCATAAGGTCGCCGTATACACGGCCTGTTTTACCTCTAACCAGTTCTGCCATATCGGGGTTTTTCTTTTGGGGCATAATGCTGGAACCTGTAGTGAAACTGTCGTCAAGTTCAACGAACTTAAATTCCCAACTTGACCAAAGGATAATCTCCTCGGAAAAACGGGAAAGGTGCATCATAACGGTGGCAAAACAGGAAAGCAGTTCAACACAGAAGTCTCTGTCCGAAACGCCGTCAATGCTGTTAAGGGAAATACCGCTGAAACCTAAACGTTTTGCCTCCCATTCACGGTCGGTGTTATATGTAGTACCCGCCAAAGCGCAAGAGCCAATAGGACAATTTTCATACATTCTCTTTACGGCATCACCTAAACGGTTAAAGTCACGGGTAAACATCATGGCATAAGCCAAAATGTGATGGGCGAAAGTGATGGGTTGAGCACGCTGAAGATGGGTGTAACCGGGCATAATTGTTTTCTTATGCTTGCGAGCCAAATCACGGATTGCTCTTATCAAATCCTTTAAAAGACCGCCGATTTCGTCACATTCTGCCATTAAATACATACGAATATCCAAGGCAACCTGATCGTTACGACTTCTTGCTGTGTGCAGTTTTTTACCCGCATCGCCTATTCTTTTAGTGAGTTCGGCCTCCACGAACATATGAATATCTTCCGCATTCATATCAATTTCCAAACTGCCCTTTTCAATGTCTTCAAGAATACTGCTGAGTCCCTTTTGAATTTGCTTTTCCTCTGTATCCGTAATAATACCCTGACGGCGAAGCATAATAGCGTGAGTCATAGAGCCTACTATATCCTGCTTATACATCCTACTGTCAAAATGAATGGAAGAATTAAAATCGTCCGCCTGTTTATCAAGGGCTTTAGAAAATCTTCCTGCCCACATTTTATCCATTATAATACCTACTTATTTTAAATTATTGTTCTGTTTCATCTTCGCATAAACCTTAGTGGGAAGTCCGTAAAGGTTGATAAAGCCTTGAGAATCCTTCTGGTCGTAAACCTCGTCCTCGTCGAAGGTTGCGATTTCGGAATCATACAAAGAATAGGGTGAAGAAATGCTTGCATTTATCATATTGCCCTTATAAAGTTTCAAGGTTACGTCACCTGTAACGGTTTTCTGTGTTGTCTTAACAAAGGAAAGAATAGCCTCGGTCAATGGGGTAAACCACTGTGCATTGTATACAAGTTCACCTAACTTCTGGGCTACTAATGATTTATAGTGTGCAGTTTCCTTATCAAGGCAGAGCATTTCAAGTGCCTCGTGTGCTTTGTAAATAATAGCACCTCCGGGGGTTTCATAAACACCGCGGCACTTCATACCAACAAGACGGTTTTCAACAATATCCAAAAGACCGATACCGTTTTCTCCGCCTAACTTGTTAAGGGTTGCAACCAGTTCAACCGCACCCATTTCCTTGCCGTCAACCGCAGTGGGAACACCCTGTTCGAAGTGGATTGTAACGTATGTTGCCTTGTCGGGAGCCATTTCGGGGGAAACGCCCATTTCAAGGAAGCCTTCCTTATTGTATAAAGGCTCGTTTTTGGGGTCCTCAAGGTCAAGACCTTCATGGGAAAGGTGCCAAATGTTTTTATCCTTAGAATAGTTGGTTTCACGGTTAATCTTTAGGGGGACATTGTGTGCCGCGGCATATTCAATCTCCTCTTCACGGGATTTAATATCCCACTCTCTCCAAGGAGCAATAATGGGCATATCGGGAGCGAATGCTTTAATAGCAAGTTCAAAACGAACCTGGTCGTTACCCTTACCTGTACAGCCGTGACAAATAGCATCTGCGCCCTCTTTGATTGCAATTTCAGCAATTCTCTTAGCAATGGGAGGACGGGCAAAAGCAGTGCCTAAAAGATAGTCCTCATATTTAGCACCTGCCTGAACGCAGGGGAAAACATAATCGGTTAAAAATTCTTCGGTTAAATCTTCAATATAGCACTTTGTTGCGCCGGTTTTAATAGCCTTTTCCTCAAGACCCTCTAATTCGCTTGCCTGACCTACGTTACCCGAAACTGCAATTATTTCGGGATTATTGTAGTTTTCCTTAAGCCAGGGAATAATGATAGAAGTATCAAGTCCGCCGGAATATGCAAGTACAACCTTTTTTATTTCATTTTTATTCATAATAATTCCTCCGTTATGCATAAATATGCAAATATTTCTTAATTTCTATGCATAAATCATAACATAAAATGAATATTTATGCAAGTATAATTTATATTTTTTACCTCTTGCACATAGATTTCTGTGATTTATATCTATCTTTGTTAATTATGTACAATAAATAAAACATTACTTTTAAAAAACAAAACGGAGATAGGCAAAATCCGTATCTCCGAAATTGCATAAATACACAGCACACTTAATTACGGTGTGCTGTGAAATTTAAAAATTATTGCTTAAAGAAACTCAAAGTGTCGATATAAGACTCGTCATCATCAGAGGAGCCGGAATTAAGGAAAGAAGCCAAATCCTTATTCTCGTCCTTACGGTCGTCACCAAGACCGGTTGCAACAACGGTAACACGGATAGTATCCTCAAGTTTATCGTCGAGTTGAGCACCCCAAATAATGGTAGCATCGGGATGAGCCATATCGGAAATGATAGAAGATGCAATTTCAACCTCTTCAAGACCGATATCGGCAGAACCTGTGATACTGATAATAACGCCTCGTGCATTATCCATTGAAGTTTCAATGAGGGGGCTGTTAATAGCGGCACGTGCTGCCTGTTCAGCCTTATCTCTGCCGGTAGCAATACCAACGCCCATGTGAGCATAGCCGGCATCCGACATAATAGAGCAAACATCGGCAAAGTCAAGGTTAACAAGGGCTGTAACATTGATAAGTTCGGAAATACTCTGAACACCCTGACGAAGAACATCATCAGCAATGTCGAATGCGTTCTTAAAGGTAATCTTTTCTTCACTAACGAACTTAAGACGCTCGTTGGGGATAACAACAAGGCTGTCAACGTGCTCACGAAGTGCGGCAATACCGGACTCAGCCTGATTCATACGCTTTTTGCCCTCAAATGCGAAAGGTTTGGTAACTATACCAACGGTGAGAACACCTAACTCCTTAGCGACAGCGGCAACGATAGGAGCGGCACCCGTACCTGTTCCGCCGCCCATACCTGCAGTAATGAAAATCATATCTGCATCCTTAATTGAAGCGGCGATTTCATCACGTGACTCCTCAGCGGCGGCTCTGCCGTTATCGGGATTTCCGCCGGCACCCATACCGGAAGTGGTCTTATCACCGATTTGAATTTTCTGATTTGCTTTAGACTTTAAAAGAGCGGCTTTATCGGTGTTGATAGCGATAAATTCAACACCCTTAACACCGGCGTCAACCATGCGGTTAATAGCGTTTCCTCCGCCGCCGCCAACACCTACAACTTTAATTTGAACTACTGTTGCCTGTTCGTCTGCTACTTGTAATGGCATTTTATATTCCTCCGTATTTATATAGATTTCCAGTATCGATTATCATACATATTGATAATAACATACTTTTTTCAAAATTTCAACAGTTTTATTACAGTTTTGTAATTTTTTTTGCAATTACCCATTTTCGGGTCTGAAACTACCTCTGCTATTGTCATTTGTCCACATACTAAGGTCAATTTTACCCTTATTTTCCTCAGGCATTTCTTTTATCATACCTGCCAAATGCCTGATTTTTTCTTCAATAAAATTGCTGTTGCCCAAATTGACAGTAAACCTGCCCTCGACACCCAAAGTTATATTGATTTTTTCCGTGGTATCAATAAGGTCTACATTGATTTTAGCATCTTTCAGGCTTTGGGATATTGTTTCGATCAATTCTTTCTGTGTTAGATCTTCATAGACAATTTGTGCCCCGACTTTACAAACTATTTTGTTACCTTTAATACAGATTAGTTTCTCGGGTTTTTCGGAACTTTTCTTCATAACCCAACCGCTTTCGGAGACGGTATAATACTGCTCTTTTACCTCATAAACCGCAAATTCCGTTGCATCCTTGACGGTTATTTTAAGTGTACCCGGCAGTTCCCGCTTAAAGACAACACTCTCTATATAAGGTAATTTTGATTTAAGACTTTGCTCGGTTTTATTTCTGCTGACAAGAAACAGGTTATCTCCGTTTTCGATGTTTGAGTTTTCGAAAATCTCCTCAACCGAATATAATTTACTTCCCTCAATAACAACCTTTTCAATAGGGAAGAAAACCGTCAGGCAAAGAACCGCACCCACGCATAAAGCCACAAGCATAAATATTATAAAAAATGCTCTGATTCGCCTTTTTCGTATCTTTTTTTGGCGTTCCTGTCTTTTCCTTATAAATTCATCTCTTGGAACTTCTCTTTTCAAAAAATCATTCCTTATTCTATATATTCTATGTCGGCACCTAAACTTTTAAGATTGCCTACAATATCGTCATATCCTCTTTCTATATGGTGAATTTCGCCTATAACCGTTTCTCCTGAGGCACAAAGTCCTGTGGTCACAAGGGCGGCACCACCCCTTAAATCGGTACATTTACAGGTGGCACCCGAAAGACTGCTGACACCCTCAATAACGGCGATTTTGCCTTGGATTTCAATTTTTGCCCCTAAGCGTTTGAGTTCGTCAACATACCTAAATCTGTTTTCAAAAATATTTTCCACAAATACAGATGTTCCCTGTGCTTTGCATAACATTGCAATAACCAAAGGTCCCGCATCGGTGGGAAAGCCCGGGTATACAAGACTTCTTACAGTAGGCACCCGTGTAAGCCTATTTTTACAGTTGATTTTAATACTTTTACCGCTAACCGAAATATCGCACCCCGCCTCTCTAAACACCGAAAGAACCGATGTTATATGAGAGGGCATTGTGCCTTTTAATGTAATATTTCCGCCTGTCACCGCCGCACAAGCCATATAGGTAGCGGTAACAATTCTGTCGGGGATTATGGAATGTTCGGTTGAATAAAGTGTTTTAACACCGTGGATATAAACCGTATCCGACCCGCAACCGTAAATCCGAGCCCCTGCAGAGTTTAAAAAATCTGCAAGGTCGCTGATTTCGGGTTCACGTGCCGCGTTGTGAATAACGGTTAAACCCTCAGCCTTTACCGCCGCCAAAATTATATTTTCCGTAGCCCCTACACTTGGGAAACCCAAGGTTATTTCCGCACCCTTTAATCCGTTCGGTGCACTGCAGAAAATATAACCTCTGTCCTCCTCAATGGTGACCCCTAATTTTTTAAGGGAAGAAATGTGTAAATCAATGGGACGGGGTCCCAATTCGCAACCGCCGGGACTGCTTATAACCGCCTTGCCTGTCTTACCCAAAACCGCACCTAAAAAAACAACGGAGGAACGCATTTCCCGCATTAGTTCTTCCGGAATTTCATAACCGTCGGCACCCAAAGCATCAACAGTAAGGGAATTGCCCTCCACGTGGCAGACACAACCTAAAGCGGTCAAAATTCTAACGGAAGTATCCACATCGGAAATTACGGGACAGTTATGTATCCTGCTTTCGCCCTCGCATAAAAGTGCTCCCGCAAGCACCGGCAAAACACTGTTTTTAGCACCTTGGAGAGTTATCTCTCCGTGAAGTGTTTTACCGCCTTTTATTAAAATTCGTGACATATCAGCACCCTCTTGGCATAGTTTTCAGTTTATACTATGCAAAAAGGGTATTTTAGGTTAAGCACCGGTATAAAGTTTCATGATTTCGGTGTAAATTCGCTGATTGGCGTCAATTATTGCACTTTTTTTGGCGGCCTCACTCATTTTACTTAGTTTCGGTTTGTTTTCTATCAGCATTTCCACCTTTGAAATAAGAGCCTCGGGTGTCAAATCCTTTTCTTCTAATATTTCCGCAGCCCCCGCCCTTTTTAGGGTCATAGCGTTATGGAATTGGTGATTTTCCGCCACATAGGGGGAGGGAATTAAAATTGCGGGTTTGCCGCAAGCCTGCAATTCCCCAAGGGTTATAGCACCTGCACGGCAAATAACCAAATCTGCCGCCGCCATACAAACATCCATATCGGTTATGTATTCCCGAATATCAATGTCATCGGAAAGTTTGGTATTTTCAAGTGCCTTTTTCATATTTTCGTAACCGAATTTACCGGTTGCGTGGATATGATGGAATTTATAGGTTCCGTTGTGCCACTTAATAAGTTCTGCCACACACTCGTTAATCTTTTCGGCACCCAGAGAACCGCCGAAGGATAAAATCAAGGGTTTATCCTTATCAAGACCCAATTTTGCTCGTGCCTCTTCCCTTGTTGTTATTAACAGTTCCTGCCTTATGGGATTTCCCGTGATAACGGGAACTTTATTTAATTTTAGGTGTCTTTTAGCCTCGGGCATTGCAAGCATAACCGTATCTGCATTTCCCGCTAACATCTTTGTGGTAACACCGGGAAAAGCATTTTGCTCGTGAATGGCAGTTTTAAAGCCCATTTTTTGGGCGGTTTTAAGAACAGGACCGCTAACATATCCCCCTGTTCCCACAACCACATCCGGGTTAATTTCTTTAAGCAGTTTTTTAACTCTGTTTGAAGCAGTAAGTGCCTTGCTGACGGCAGAAACATTGTGTGCAATGCCTTTAGGACTTAAACTTCTGCTGAAACCTGCCACATCTATTGTGTAAAAATCATATCCCTTTTCGGGAACTAATTTTGCCTCTAATTTATTGGCAGTTCCGATATATGAAATTTCGGCATCGGGATGCTTTTCCTTTATATATCCCGCAACTGCTAAGGCAGGGTTAATATGTCCTGCAGTTCCGCCACCTGCAAATAATATTTTCATAAGCCTGTCACCTCATTTAAGTTTTTTCTATATCCGACCCTCGGGACACGCTAAGCACAAGACCCATTTCACACAACAGTATGAGCAGAGATGTTCCGCCGTAACTAAAGAAGGGAAGGCTTATACCTGTGTTGGGGATTGTGTTGGTAACAACCCAGATGTTAAGCATAGCCTGAAGTCCAACCTGAAAGGTAAGACCTATTGCAAGGAGTGACCCGAATTTATCTTTGGCGTGCATTGCAACATAAAAACCCCGCCAAACAAGAAGACAAAACAGAATGATTATGATAACAGCACCGATAAGTCCCAGTTCCTCGCAAACGATTGAGAAAATAAAATCATTGTGAGGCTCAGGCACCCAAAGGTATTTCTGCCTTGACTGACCGATTCCCCTGCCTAAAATTCCTCCCGAGCCGATAGCCAAAAGAGACTGGATGGTTTGAAATCCTTTTCCGGTGGCGTCCGACCAAGGGTCACGCCAATATGTCAAGCGGTCTGCGACATAACTAATAGCACCGGAAATCATAAATCCCACGATTCCAACCGCACCTATAACAGCACCGCCAACAATAAACTTTTTGGCAAGACCGCCAACAATCATTAACACTACTCCGATTGTAAGCACAAGCAGGGTTGCCGAAAGGTGGGGTTCTGCAACAATTAAAACCGCTGTGACAAGTAAAATAACAAACAGAAATGCAACAAACCCGATTTTTTTCATTTCCTTATAGTTTCCTGCAATAAGGGAAGAAAAAAGCAGGATTATGGCAAATTTTGCAACCTCGGAGGGCTGGAAGTTTACAGGACCCACAACAAACCATCTTTTAACATTCATTCCGCTAACCATGGGCGGTAAAATAAGCAAAACAACCAAAAGAATTATTGCAAGAGCAAATATGCCCCAGGCAAATTTCCGCCAAAAATGGTATTCAATGCGTGAAATTGCAAGCATAAGGGCTACACCCACTACTGCAAATATAGCCTGACGGGAAATAAAACGGTAACTGTTATCATAGTATTCCAAAGAATAGGCATAACTTGCCGAAAACAGCATAACAAGTCCCACAGTTAAAAGAATTAAAACAATGGACAAAAAGGTGATGTCAATTTTTCCGCTTTTATTTTTAAGGTTTTTTGTTCGCTTTTCGGTTACCTTTGCCACTGTGTAATCCTCCGTTAAAATTTAAAAGTTAAAAAGTATAGGTAAAAGTGCTATAAATGAGCCTACAAACGTTATAAGAGAGAATACTAAAACTATTTTTTGCTCAGACCAACCGCACATTTCAAAATGATGATGCAAGGGTGCCATTTTAAATATGCGTTTTTTGGTTTTCTTATAATAAGCAACCTGAATTATGTCAGATAAAGCCTCAAATAAATAAACAATTCCCGCAAAAATCAACATTACAGGTCTGCCGATACTAAAGGAAAGTGCTACTACCATTCCCCCTAAGAACATAGAGCCTGTGTCGCCCATAAATACCTTTGCAGGCTTTGAATTCCAACAGATAAATCCAACGCACGCACCGGCTAATGCGGAAGCCATTGCGTTAACGGGAGCATTGATAACAAACCCGGAAGCCAACATAAAGCAACAGGCAACAACAAGTGTTACGGAAGAAGCCAAACCGTCAATTCCATCGGTTAGATTAACCGCATTTGTAAAACCGTATACAAACATCAAAGCAATGGGCCAGAAAATCAATCCCCAACCGCTTATAATATTAACCTCACCAAAGAAAGGCAAGATTATGGAATTCATTCCCCCGACGCAAAGGGCGGTTAAGTAACCTGCACTTACAATCAACTGTAAGAATGTTTTCTGTCTGGCAGTAAGTCCTAAATTGCGTTTTTTTACAATCTTAATATAATCGTCGGCAAATCCGATACACGCCATACAAAGTGCAAAGGCGATTCCGGCTATCATTTTAGTGAGATACAAGGAATTTCCCAGTTGATAACTCAACTGTCTGCCTGCTAAAGCCGAGTAACCGTAGGAGGCAGCAATGCTGACAATAACACCGGCAATAATCATTATTCCGCCCATAGTGGGTGTCCCCTGCTTATCCTTGTGCCAGTTAGGACCCTCATCTAAAATTGTCTGTCCGTATTTTAATTTTTTAAGGAAAGGAATTACTAAGTATCCTAAGAGTGCTGTGACTAAGAACGCCACAACTGCCGATATAATAGAAGTTAAATCCAACATTTTCAATGTCCCCTTTATTCTGTTTCTTTTAAGGCTTCTGCCACTACTTCTCTCTCGTCAAGGTGAATTTTGCCGGTTGAAAGAATTTGATATGTTTCGTGACCCTTGCCTGCCAACACGATTATATCGTCAGGTCTGGCAGTTTTAATAGCGTATTTAATTGCTTCAATTCGGTTTTCAATAACCTTATAGGGTGTAGGCAGACCCTCAAGACCCTCTAAAATATCTTCTATTATAGCAGTCGGGTTTTCGGTTCGAGGGTTATCGCTTGTTACAATAACATTATCTGCAAAACGGGAAGCAATATTTCCCATAATAGGACGCTTGGTTTTATCTCGGTCGCCCCCGCATCCGAAAACCACGGTAAGGCGGTTTTTCTTACATTCCTTAAAGGTGGTTAAAATATTTTTAAGTCCGTCAGGGGTATGCGCATAGTCAATAATAACGGTGAAATTTCTGTTGGTGGGAACAACCTCTGCCCTACCCTTAACACCTTGGAGCAGTTTTAAAGCCTCGGCAGACTGCTTAACATCAAACCCCAACTCTATCATACAACAAAGTGCCGCAAGAGAGTTGTAGACCGTAAACTTACCGCCGGTGTTAACCTTTATATGTTGTAAAATATTTGCACTCAAAAGTTCATAATTCACGCTGGCAGGACGGTAGTTTATACCCTTTGCACTGTATGTTGAATTGTTGCCGGTTGAATAGGTTACAACCTTGCAGTCAAGACCCTCACTTATTTTTTCGGCATATTTGTCATCGCTGTTTATAATAGCAATCTTACACATCTTGAAAAGTTTTTTCTTTGCCTCAAGATAGTTTTCCATTGTTATATGGTAATCAAGATGGTCTTGGGTGAGATTTGTAAATATAGCCGCCTCAAAATCCAATTCATAAACTCTGCATTGATCTAAAGCGTGGGAGGAAACCTCCATAACCGCATAGTCACAATCCTTTTCCACCATATCGGCAAATAACGAGTTTAAGTCATAGGCGTTAGGTGTGGTGTTGGAGGTAGGTATCACCTCGTCACCGATCATATTTTGAATGGTGCCGATTAAACCAACCTTGTGACCTAATGTTTCAAGGATTTGTTTTATCATATATGTTGTAGAGGTTTTTCCGTTGGTACCTGTAACACCGATAAGTTTTAATTTTTTCGAGGGATTTCCAAACCATTTAGCACTTAAATTTGCAAACTCTTCATGGGTATTGTCAACAACAATTTGACTTTCAAGTCCTAAATCACGCTCAGCAATTATAACCGCCGCACCCTGTTCTAATGCAGTTTGGGCATAGTTATGTCCGTCACTTAAAGCACCCTTTATGCAAACAAAGGCATATCCTTCTTTTACCTGTCTGGAGTCACAGGTAACACCCGTAATCTCCAATTCACCTAATGTTTTGTTGCAATCAATCAAATTTTTAAGTTTCATTTTTTCACCCAATCTAACTATCCGTCAATTGCCGATTCGTCTCTAAAATAAACAGTAACTATCGTTCCTGCACTTACCGTGGTTCCGGCGGCAACACTTTGGTTATAGGATTTAAGTCCGCTTGATGTTGTGTTGCCTGAAAATTCAATATTTATTCCGCTTTGAGCAGCGGCCGTGTTTACCTCGTTTGCCGTAAGTCCCACAAGGTTGGGCACCGTGACTATTTGGTCGCCTGTATCTTCGGTATAGAGTATAACCACACCGCCGCTTAAAATCCGGTTACCCGCTTCGGGAAGTTGTTTAACTATTTTTTCGCCGTTACCTTTAATTTGATATCGGAGTTTAACAGATGACAACTTTGCTTTTGCATTATCAACGGTATCGCCCACAACTTCCGGTACGCTTGTTGCCAAATTCTTAAGTTCTTCCTCGCTGTAGGTCGGCTCATAACCAAGGTAAGGAAGAATATCTGTCATAATTTTTCCGTTAACAGGAGCAGAAATAACACCGCCGTAGTACTTATCCCCTTTCGGCTCATCAAGAATTACCAAAACCGCAACTTCGGGATCATCAATAGGTGCCACCGAAACGCAGGAGCCCACATATAAATAAGTGTCGCCTGTTGACAATATTTTAGACATTTTTTGGGATGTACCCGTCTTGGCACCCACTCTGTATCCCGATGCAAGAGCGTTTTTAGCACCGTTCTCTGCGACAAATTCCATTAAAGTTCTCATAGTTTTAGAGGTTTTTTCGGATATCACCTGACGTTTATATCCCGTGTCGGTTGTTTTAACCACCTTGCCGTCTTCGTCCAGCATTTTCTCCACAAGATGAGGTTTTACCAAATATCCGCCGTTAACACAGGCGGCGGCAGCGGAAATCAACTGCATAGGTGTTAGGTTAAAGGTTTGACCGAAAGAGGTAGAAGACAATTCAACAGGTCCCATTTTATCCTCTGCGTGATAGGTTGAATTGGCTTCACCGGGAAGGTCAATACCCGTTTTTTCGGTCAGGCCGAATGCTTTGAAATATTTTGAAAATGTATTGACACCTATCAACTGACCTATGGTAATAAATGCAGGGTTGCAGGAGTTGGCGATGGACTGTGCCAAGGTTTGATTACCGTGGCCCTGTAGTTTGTGACAGTTGTAATGCTGGCCTGCTACTGTGGTACTACCGCTGCAGTAGAAGGTACTGCTTTCATTTATTAAATTTTCCTCCAAGGCTATGGAAGCGGTAACGATTTTAAAAACCGAACCGGGCTCATAGGTATCCGAAACCGCTTTATTTCTCCATTGGCGGTTTAAAAGTTCGTTTTCCTTCTTTTCCTTTTCCTCTTCATCGGTTATTTCTGCAACCTGTGCCTGATCTGCGGATGAAAGGGTGAATGGGTCATTGGGATTAAAATCCCCCTTAACCGCCATAGCAAGCACCGCACCTGTTTTAACATTCATAACAATTGCGGCACCGCGTTCCGCAATTTGGTTTTCGGCAATAGCAGCCTCGAGATACTTTTCGGCGGTATACTGAATATAAGAGTCAATAGTCAAAACCAAGGAATTTCCCTTTTTAGCCGACTCAACCCTCTCGTAAGTAAGAGGCATATCCGTGCCTGCGGCACTTTTTGCGGCAACCACTCTTCCGGCAATTCCTGTGAGTTCATTGTCATAATAACTTTCAAGACCGCTGAGTCCCTGGTCGTCGGAACCCACAAATCCTAAAACCACCGAAGCCAAACTGTCGTTAGGGTAATAACGCTTGGTAGTTTCGTCAAGACCCACGTACTTAACGAGTTCTAAATCCTCATACTTCTCATCGCTTAAAAACTCTCTTACTTTATCTGCGACACTTTTTTCAATTTTCTTTTTAACAATAACATAATAAGAACGCTTACCGGTTTGCTCATAAACCTTATCATATTCAAGTTCTAATATTTCCGACAGGTTTTCGGCAATGGTTTTTCTAACGTATTCCTTGTCTGCCTCGTCGTCAATTTTGTGTATTCCATTTGGTGTTATGTAAACCGTCCAAGCAGTTGTACTGCGGGCGAGTACCTGCATATTCCTATCGTATATTTCCCCACGAGGTGCAGTTACAAGGCTGTCATACAACTGCTGTTCAGATGCCTCGTTTTGATACTTTTCGCCGTTTACAACCATTATGTTAACCAAACGCACCGTTGACACGCCCGAAAACAGTATTATAACCGCCAGCATAACAACAAATATGCGGGTTACCATTTCTTTTCCGGGTTTAACTGCCATTTTTTCACGCCTCACTTTTCTTCAAAATAAAAGCCGAATACGAGAGTAGAAAAAATCCGCTCTCGTATACTAATATATTATTTTCCTTAAGATATTTATTACTCCGACACAACAAATGTACCGTCTGCGGTTTGAGCCGCATTTTTATCGTTCACTCTAATGTAAACCACATTTTCCTTTTCAGGTTTTTTCATTCCCAATTGCACTGCTTCAAGTTCTAAGTTGGAATAGGAAATTTTTCTCTGCATTTCCATTTCAAGTTCTGTTTTCTCACTGTCAACCTCAGCAATTTGTGCTCTTACACTGTTGATTTGTGAATTAACCTCGTTAATCTGAAGTCTTAAGGCGATGTTTCCGCATAGACCTGCTAAAACAAGCACCGCTGTCATAATAAGCATTGCAGGTGCGGAAACGGCCTTAATAGCAGACCTCGTCCGTTTTTTAGAGGCTCTGTCAGGCATTACAACTATATTATCTCTCGATTTTGAACGCTCCGCAGTTTTAGGAGCAAACATTTCGAAATCGTATGCCAAACTGTCATTATAATACTTTAAATTGTTCATTTTATTTTGCTCCTCTTTACTGTAACTCTTAATTTTTGATTATTACCCTTAACTTTGCACTACGGCTTCGGGGGTTGTCCGCAAGTTCGTGAGGTGTGGGTTCAATGGGTTTTCGGGTCAGCAACTGTCCTCTCGGTGTTTTACCGCAAATACAAACGGGGCAGTCGGGCGGACAGGTGCAACCCGTTGTAAACTCTTTAAACTTGAGTTTCACCATTCTGTCTTCTAAAGAATGGAAGGTTATTATTGCCAAAACTCCGTCCTTATTAAGCAGGTTAAAAGCCTTATCAAGGGTCTCGTTTAAGGCGTCAAGTTCACCGTTGACCGCAATTCTAAGTGCCTGAAAGCATTTTCTTGCGGGGTGACCGTCACGTCTGGCGGCGGCAGGAACGGAATTTGCTATAATCTCAGCCAACCGAAGTGTAGAGGTTATCCGCTGTTTATTTCTTTCTGCAACGATTCTATCGGCAATTCTTTTTGAAAATTTTTCTTCTCCGAAACGGAAAAATATATCGCTTAACTCTTTAGCGGTAAAAGTATTGACAACATCCTCGGCAGATATACCGCTTTGGCTCATTCTCATATCTAAGGGAGCGTCCTTATGATAGGAAAAGCCGCGCTCGGCAGTATCAAGTTGGTAGGAGGAAACTCCTAAATCAAGCAGTATTCCGTCAACACCGTCAAAACCCTCTTCTAAAGCCACCTTATCCATAAACTTAAAGTTGCTTTCAATTACCTTTGCCGGCATTCCCTTTAACCTTTCGGTTGCCGTCTTTACGGCATCAGGGTCTTGATCGAGGGCTAAAAGCAGTCCGCCGTTTAGCCGTTTGGCTATCTCCTTAGAATGCCCTGCACCGCCTGCAGTTCCGTCAATATAAATACCGTTGGGCTTAATGTTTAACGCATCTATACATTCATTGAGTAAAACCGAAATATGATTAAATTCCATTTTAGAAATCAAGTCCTTCAAGGCTTTCGCTTATTGACTCAAAGGTTGTGCTGTCCTTCTCGGCATTCCAAGCGGCACTGTCCCAAATTTCAATGTTGGTGTGCATACCGATTATGTGAACCTCGCTGTCAAGATTAGCATATTCACGAAGTGCATTGGGAACTAAAATTCTTCCCTGAGTATCAAATTCAACACTGAAAGCACCGTCATACAAAAAGCGTTTAACAGAACTCGACTTGGCGGCGGGAAGTGTTCCTAACTTCTCAACAAATTTATTCCATTCCTCCATAGAATAAACACAAAGGCAGCCCTTACCGAATATACCTTTGCAAATAATAAAACTTTCTCCTAAGTCTTCTCTGAAAGCAGAGGGAATGAAAACTCTGCCTTTTTTGTCTATCTTATGGTCGTATCCGCCGAAAAGCAAAGTTTTCACCTCCAATTACACCACTTTAAAACACTTTAATGGTTTTTTGATACACTTTTCACCACTTAAATGTATTATATAATGTTATTTTATAAAAATCAAGTGTTTTTTTAGATTACATATCATTTTTTAAAATTTCGTTTATTTGCATAAAAAAACACCCGATAATCGGGCGTTTTGCCGTCTATCGGGTGTCAGTCTGTAAAAACTATATTTGGCTTTTATTATTTATCCAACGTGGCTACTATCTTCTTGATTCTGTCAACAGGGTCAAGAAGTTTGCTGATGGAGTTGTCATAATTAAGAGTGTCGATAAGCAGAGCAATATATTTAGACATATTAACACTGCAATACCATTCTCTTTTTAAAAGGTCTTCGCTTTGGTAAATGAGGTTGGTGGTGAAAACCTTATCAATAAGACCGTTTTCATAATATTCGTCAAACTTCTCAAGTCCCTCAACAAAAAGACCGAAGGTTGAAAACACGAATATTCTGCCCGCTCCCTTTTCCTTAAGTTTAGCGGCAATATCAAGCATTGACTCACCTGACGAAATCATATCGTCAACAAGGATTAAGTCTTTACCCTTAATATCGTTGCCCAAAAACTCGTGAGCCTCAATGGGGTTTCTGCCGTTAACCACAACCGAGTAATTGCGGCGTTTATAGAACATACCAAGTTCCAAACCCAAAACGGAGGAATAATAAATACATCTGTTCATTCCGCCCTCGTCTGGAGAAACAATCATAGTGTGTTCGCGGTCCAACTTAATATCGGGAACATTTTTGATGAGTGCCTTTATCATTTGATAGGCGGCTTGAACGTTATCGAAACCGTCAAGCGGTATAGCATTGTTAACTCTTGGGTCATGAGCGTCAAAGGTGATGATATTCTTAACGCCCATGGCAACCAGTTCCTGTAAAGCCATAGCACAGTCCATAGATTCTCTGGCGGTTCTTCTGTGCTGTCTGCCCTCATAAAGCATGGGCATAATAACGGTGATTCTTCTTGCCTTTCCGCCGAGAGCGGCAATAACACGTTTTAAATCTTGAAAATGGTCGTCAGGGCTCATGGGAACGGTTTGACCGTACATCTTATAGGTTACACTGTAATTAAAGCAGTCACAGATGATATAGACATCCAGACCTCTGGCAGTATGGTTTAGCACCGCCTTTGCCTCACCTGTTCCGAAGCGAGGACAGTTTGCAGGGAGAACAAAGGAAGCATCCCCCTCAATTCCTCTCATTTTTTTCAGATAATAGTCTACATTTGAGGCAATGTCCTCACATCCGCGCATACTGATAATAGCCATATCTCCAAAAGGAGAATGCTTAAAGTCAACAGTTGCCATATTTCAACCTCCGCAATTTAAATATAATTTTAATATAATATATAATACCATAATTTTTACCGTAAAAAAAGACTTTTTTTACGAAAAAGATAAATAATTTTTTCATTATTTTTTTATAACTTTTCGTTAAAATGACGATTTTTGTAAAATCGAGGCGAAGGCAGTAGGAAAACAATGCGAAAATAGTGGAAAATCTTAAATTTTCCTTGTAATTCACCACTATATATAGTATACTATAAAAAATATGCAATATTTTACATAAAGGAGAAATTTTTATGAAATGTCCCTTTTGCGGTTTTGAAGAAAGCAAGGTAATCGACTCCCGCCCCACCGACGAGGGTCAGCGTATCAGAAGAAGGCGTGAATGTCTTGAATGCGGTAAACGTTTCACCACATACGAGGTTATTGAAAGTCTACCTATTATTGTTATTAAGAAGGACAAGTCAAGAGAAACCTTTAATCGCAACAAACTGATGACAGGTCTGCTTCGTGCCTGCGAAAAACGTCCCGTTTCCATTGACACTCTCGACAATATAATCGACGAGATTGAGGTTATCATTCAAAACTCTCTGGACAGAGAGGTAAGTTCCGAGAAAATCGGCGAACTCGTTATGGAAAAACTTAAGAAAGTTGACGAGGTCGCTTACGTTCGATTTGCATCGGTTTACCGCCAGTTTAAGGACATTAACACCTTTATGGCAGAACTCAATAATTTACTTTCTAACAATTAGGAGATACTATGGATTACAATGCATTGGCAGATTTACTGCTGCCTGAAATAAATAAAACACCCGAATATTATGAAAACCTCTACCCTGCCCGCAATCTACCTGAGGGGGCTAGGGTAACAAGAATTGCCCCCAGCCCAACGGGATATCTTCATTTAGGCGTGCTTTTCGCCGCTTTGGTTAACAGGATAACTGCCACCTCCACAGGGGGCATATTCTTTACGAGAATTGAAGATACTGACAAAAAGCGTGAGGTTGCAGGCGGAATTGAGGATATTATCAGCGGACTTCACCGTTTCGGCATCACCATTGATGAGGGCTTCATTTCGGGAACCGAACAAAGGGGTGAATACGGACCCTATCAGCAAAGCCACCGTGAGGAGATTTACAAGACCTATGTTAAGGAACTCATTCGTCAGGGTCATGCCTACCCCTGCTTTTGCACCGCCGAGGAATTAGCAGAAGTCAGAGAAATTCAAGAGGCTCAAAAAATCCGCACCGGTTACCACGGCGAATGGGCTAAGCACAGAAATATTACCTTAGAAGAAACCAAGGCACTGATAAGCGAGGGCAAACCCTTTGTTATCCGATTAAAATCCCCCGGAAGTGAAGAAAACAAGATTGTATTTGAAGATACAATTAAGGGCAAAATTGAAATGCCCGAAAACGACGAGGATTTTGTTCTCCTTAAATCGGACGGTATTCCCACCTACCACTTCGCCCACGCTGTTGACGACCACCTTATGCACACCACCCATGTGCTTAGAGGTGACGAATGGATTTCCTCCGTTCCCAAGCACATTCAACTCTTTAAACTTTTAGGGTTCAAGGTGCCGAAATACGGTCATATTTCCCCCATTATGAAGTTGGACGGCGGTGCCAAACGCAAGATTTCCAAGCGTAAAGACCCCGAGGCCGCAGTTCATTTCTTCGCCGAACAGGGTTATATGAGCGAGGCGGTTATAAACTACCTTATGACCGTTGCCTCCTCTGATTTTGAGGATTGGAGAAGAGCCAATCCCGATACTTCTTATAAAGAGTTTAAATTCAACCTTAAGAAAATGAGCGTTTCGGGTGCTTTGTTTGACGAAAACAAACTGTTAGACGTGAGCAAAACTATGGTTGCTAAACTTAACAGTGTTGAGGTTTACAATATGCTTACCGACTGGGCAAAGGAATATGACGAGGAGTTTTTCGGCATTTTAACCGCCGACCCCGAATACACCAAGTCGGTTTTGGCTATTGACAGGGATGTTCCCAAACCCCGAAAAGACATTGCAAAGTGGAATGAAGTAAAAGAATATTTCTCCTATATGTTTGATGATTTATTTGTTCCCGATTTTTCACTTCCCGAAAACATAAACTCCGAAGATGCAAAGACTTTCTTGACGGCATACAAAAATGTTTATAACCCTGCCGACGACCGTCAGGAGTGGTTCCAAAAAATTAAGGACATTGCACCCAAAATCGGTTTTGCCGCCGAAACCAAGGAATATAAAGCAAATCGTGATAACTATAAAGGTCACGCAGGAGATTTAAGTTCTGTGCTTCGAATTGCCGTAACCGGCAGAAGAAACACCCCCGATTTATGCAGCATTATGCAGGTATTGGGCAAGGATAAATGTATAAAAAGAATTGACAATATGTTAGAAAACATATAGCGAGGTAAGTTTATGGACGAAAATATTAAAATTGAGGAAAATGCTGCTCCCTCCAACTTTATTCATGACTTTATTGATGAAGATTTAAAAGAAGGGATTTACAAAAGGGTTCAAACCCGCTTTCCGCCTGAACCTAACGGATATTTGCACATCGGTCACGCAAAGGCAATCTGCATTGACTTTGCAACCGCCGAGAAATACGGCGGAACCTGTAACCTCCGCCTTGACGACACTAACCCCACCAAGGAAGATGTGGAGTATGTTGATGCCATTAAGGAAGATATTAAGTGGTTAGGCTTTCATTGGGACAATGTTTATTTTGCCTCCGATTATTTTGACTATATTTATGAATGTGCCTTAAAACTTATTGATTTAGGACTTGCCTACGTTGACGAGTCCACCCCCGATCAAATAAGGGAAATGAGAGGTACTTTAACCGAATCCGGTGTTAACAGCCCCTACCGTGACAGACCTGTAGACGAAAATAAAGATTTATTCCGCCGAATGACCGCCGGTGAATTCCCTAACGGTGCCATGGTGCTTAGAGCCAAAATTGATATGGCTTCCTCCAACATCAATATGCGTGACCCTATTATCTACCGCATTATGCACGCCACTCACCACAGAACGGGTGACAAATGGTGTGTTTATCCTATGTATGACTTTGCACACCCCTTAAGCGACGCAAAAGAGGGTGTTACCCACTCGCTTTGCTCCTTGGAATTTGAAAACCACAGACCCCTTTATAACTGGTTTTTAGAGGTTTTGGAAATTCCCGAGGCTCCACGTCAAATTGAGTTTGCAAGAATGAACGTTAACTATACACTAACCAGCAAGCGTAAATGCTTAAAATTGGTTAATGACGATCTTGTGTCCGGTTGGGACGACCCGAGAATGGCTACCATCTGCGGAATGCGTCGCCGAGGTTTCCCCCCTGAAGCCGTTCGAGCCTTTGTTGATAAAATTGGTGTTTCAAAGGCATACAGCGTTATTGACTATGCACTTCTTGAGTCCTGCGTTAGAGATTACCTTAACGAGAATGCCGACAGGGCAATGGCAGTTCTTCGCCCCTTAAAGGTCATTATTGATAACTACCCCGAGGGCAAAACCGAAGAAATTGCAGTTGACATCAACCCCGCAAAACCGGAACTCGGCAAACGAAGTGTTACCTTCTCAAAGGAAATCTTTATTGAGGCTGACGATTTTATGTTAGACCCTCCCGGAAAATATTTTCGTTTGTGTCCGCAAAAAGAAGTTCGCCTGAAGGGTGCTTATTACATTAAATATGCTTCTCACGAAACCGACGAAGAGGGCAATATCACCGCAGTTCACTGCACCTATGACCCCGAAAGTTTCGGCGGTGAAACTCCCGACGGCAGAAAGGTTAAGGGAACACTCCATTGGGTTAGTGCCGACCACTCTGTCACAGCAGAGGTTAGACTTTATGACCGCCTTTTCAATGTTCCCAACCCCAGCGACGAGGAGGGTGTTTCCTCCTTTGCCGATAACCTTAATCCCGAATCTTTAACGGTTCTTTCCAACTGCCGTTTGGACGAGTCTTTAAAGGATTCCAAGGTTGGAGACACCTTCCAGTTTATGCGTCAGGGTTACTTTACGGTGGACAGTGACAGTAATGCAGATAAGTTAGTCTTTAACCGCACGGTCGCCCTTAAAGATTCCTTTGTTAAAAAGGGTTAAAGTTATGACAGTAAAAAGTATATTTGAGTTTCTGAACAGCCGATTTCCCGTGTCAGATGCTATGGATTTTGACAATGTGGGAATTTTAATCGGCGACCCCGAAATGGAGATAAAAAAAGCACTTGTTTGTCTTGACTGCACCCTTGAGGCTATAAACTATGCAAAAGAAAAGGGCTGTGATTTGATTATCACCCACCACCCCGTTATCTTTTCACCTTTAAAAAGTATTTTAAAGGGCAGTGTCCAATACGAAGTTTTAAGGCATAATTTGTCGGTTATTTCAATGCACACAAATCTTGATATAGGTGTGGGCGGTGTAAACGATTGTCTTTGCGAAGTTTTAGGTTTGAAGGATACCGAAAACATCACCGCTTATGACGGTTATACCGTTAAATCAGCCACCGTCTCCCCCACCGACCCCTGCAATTTTGCCCGCCACATTAAATCGAAAATCGGCGGATGCGTAAAATTTGTCGAGGGAAAATCCCAGATAACCAAAGTTTTGGTTTGTGGGGGCAGCGGAGGAAATTATATTGAAGATGCCGTCCGCTTAGGTGTTGATGCTCTGGTCACCGCCGATGTTAAACACCACCACTTTCTTATGGCTTATGACAACGGAATTTCCCTTTACGATGCGGGTCATTTCAACACAGAGGACGTTGTGACAGAGCCTTTAAAGGAACTGCTTGCGAAAGAATTTAAAGAAACTGAGTTTCTAACCTTTCACTCTAAAGCAATTAAATTTGAATAAACCCGAAGTTTTATGAAAAAATAACCTTCGGGTGAACAAAATGGTTCTTCTTTTTTCTAACAGAAAATCGAAATTAGAGAAAGAAATCAGAGACATTTTAACCGCCTTTGGCGCCGATTTTATAACAGACAAATCGGTTTCAGCCACAGGCGGTTTTTTTACCGTTGCGGTTTGCTATAAAAAAACCGAAATAAACATAAAAAAAGGTATCGCCCTAATGTTAGACGATACCAAAAGATTTGAGAGGCAAATATTTCCCGACGGAATTATCGGAATTTGCGAAGACAGTAACACCTCTGCCTTAAGCCTATTCAAATCAAATCATCTCCCCGCTTTAACCTGCGGAATTTCCCACAAGAACACAGTCACCTTTTCAAGTATTGGCGAAAAAGAATTTATTCTCACGCTTCAAAGAGAAATATTCGATATAAACGGCAACAAAATTTTGCCCTTTGATGTTAAACTTAATTTTCAAAAGGAGTATTCCCTATGTGCCGTGCTTTTAAGTTTTTCGGTGCTGTGCCTTTTGGGTGTTTCCTTTTCCTATCTATCACAAAAACATCGTAATCAGATATACTGATAATACAAAATATTCAAAAAATTGCATTAAACAGTGGGTTTTAGGTCAAAATAAACATAGGAGATGAGCAAATGGAAAAGTTCACAAAAACGGTTACTGTTATTTCGGTTTTATCCTTTGCCGTGGCAATAGCACTGATACTTATCACATTAGGTATTACCATAAAGTACCGTAAAGACACCCGAGAACCTTGGGTTTTGCAGTCCTACGGAAACAGTGTTGCACTCTATAACGGAGACGAAATTGTGGAGGTATACGGCACTATTGTTTTAGACACCCTCCCCGAAGAGGATAAAAGAATGTTAGATAACGGGCTTTCCTTTCTAACAAAGGAAGAGGCGGTTTCAGCCATAGAAGACTATGACGGATAAAAACAAAAAACTCCCGATATGGGAGTTTGAGCGTGTCGATAAACCATCTTTTGCCTCCCTCTGACGAGGGTCGCAAATTGGTACTTCCCCCAGCCTCTCCTGTGTAAGGGGTGACTCCCCACAGTGTGGGGAGATGTCACGAAGTGACAGAGGGGACCGCCGCCGTCAGCGGGTGGCTGAGCGTAGCGAAGTCGGAGGGGTTGTAACTATGCTGGTTGCAATTCAGCACGTCAATTAAATTATATATTATTTTTACTTTGTCGCTCATGCCGCGACAGGCACGCCCTTTCTTGTGTAGGCGAAAAGAAAGGGCGGAAAGATTCGCCTTTAAAGGGGGATTTCGATTCCCCCTTTGAATTGTCGGGATTAAAGCCTCTACTCAAAGTCTTTCAAGCGTGGCTTCGCCAATTGAAAGACAAGTATAATTAAAACTAAAAAACTGCAGTCCGACAATTCCAACCCCCCTACGACAAGGGTTTCACCCTTGACCCACTGTAATTGCGGAACCGAGATAGTTTCCTCGAAAGGGGAGCCGAAAACAGGCTTTTTCGACAGACTGAAACTCCCGATATGGGAGTTTTTTGATAATTATTTTACCAAAGCGGAATATAACTTTTTGTCCCTTATAAGCATGGGTTTAAAACTCTCGTAGACCTGCAAGAAATGTTTGTTTTCACTCAGCATTTCTTTAATTGCAGTATCGCTTTCACTGCTCTTACAACCGCAGGCTGAGATAACGGCTATCATAACATTAACGGTATCCTTATCCCCCTTAACATAGGCATCTTCAAAAACATCATAAAGTTTTTTAATCTGTTTCTTGGTGCCATTTTCAAAGAGGGAAACCATTTGAGGAACCAACTTCTCACCGAAGAAATTAAGATAAAGGAAATTGCCGTATACTGCAATATGCTCCTTGTAATCGTCCTTCAAAACGGGGAAAACATCAAGCATTTTCTTAGAAAAACCTGTAACATTCATACCGCCGTTTTTAGAGGCGGTGGGAAGAGAAACCTCTGCACCCCTTTTAGCCATTTTCACCCCTAACTCTTTTCTTAAGGAGTTAACAAAGTCAATGCCAACGGATACTGCATCCTTTTCGGTTTGGCTATCGTCAAAAAGCCAGGTATTAACAGCAGTTTCTTCGCCGAAATTGCCCTCATCACCCTTATCCGCCACAAACAGAGAATAGGTTTGTTTTGCATCGTCGTACCTAACGGCGATTTTTTTGGTTTCACCCAAAAAACCGCCCTCAACCTCTTTAAAACCGTTTTCGTCCAAAAAAGGTTTCATTTCCTTTATAACGCTGTCATAATATCTGTTATCCAATTAAATTCACATCCAAATTTCATAATTTATACTATAATAACACATTTTTTTCCGTTTGTCACCTAAAATTTTATTGCAACAGATAAAAATTTACAGTATAATTAAATTCAGATAATTTAAGAGGTTGATTTTATGAATTTGGCAGATATAAATACACTGAAATCCCTTCTTTTGAAAGAGGGCTTTTCATTCAAAAAATCTTTAGGTCAAAATTTCCTTATTGACGAAACCGTTTGTCCTAAAATGGCGGAAAATTCCTGTAACGACAACACCGGTGTTTTAGAAATAGGCCCCGGTGTCGGTGTGCTGACCCGAGAACTTTCAAAACGGGCAAAAAAGGTTGTTGCTATTGAACTTGATGAGCGGCTTAAAAAAATTCTACCTAAAACCTTAGGGGATTTAGACAACGTTGAAGTAATATTCGGCGACGCTATGAAATTAGACCTTAGAAAAATAATCGAGGAACATTTTGAGGATTGCGAAAGCGTCAGCGTTTGTGCCAATCTGCCCTATTATATAACCTCCCCCATTATTATGATGCTGCTCGAAAGCAAACTTCCCATAAATTCCATAACTGTTATGGTTCAAAAAGAGGCTGCCGATCGCCTTTGTGCCGAAGTTGGAAGCAGGGATGCCGGTGCCGTTACGGTTGCGGTTACATATTATGCCAAAAAGGAAATACTTTTCACGGTTGACCGCTCCTCCTTTATGCCTCCACCCAATGTGGACTCTGCGGTTATTAAACTCAATATCAGACCTGAGCCTCCCATTATGGTGAGTGACGAAAAAAGGTTTTTCTCCTTTGTTAAGTCTGCCTTTGCTCAAAGAAGAAAAACCCTTGTTAACACTGTTTGTAATACCCAAAACATTCCGAAAGAAAAATTGAGAAACATTCTCGCCTCCTTGAAAATCAAGGAAACTGTCCGAGGCGAAGAACTCACAATGGAAGAATTGGCACAGATTTCCGAAATGCTTTAAATATATTTCTTGCCGCCCTTATTCACACCTATTATACCCCCTGAAAGAGACGACAGCATTATAATTATCAAGTGAAAAAGGGTATTTAAAGTAAGCCCACCGCCGTTCAAAATCAAACCGATTAGGGTTACAATCAAAAATGTAGCCCCTCCGAAAGCCAAGCCTATCAAATAGCCCTTGCTTTTCTTTTTGGCAGAATGATGCAATGCACCCGCAAGACTTCCAAGTCCCACTGCCACGCTCCCGAAAACGGGTGCGTATTTATAATCAAGGTCCGCCAAATTTATAATAAGGGCAAAAACCGCCACCAGTATGAAGGTTACTGCCGTCTGAATTAAAACAGAAATTATCAACGGCCAAATCTTAATCTTCTCTTTTTCCATAAAAAAACCTCCCACATACTAAAAGTTATGCGGGAGGTTGTGTGCTTTATTCCTTATTTTGCAGGTGCATCGTCATGAACGGTCAAATTGGTCTGCAAAGCCCAACGTGCAAAGGTAAGTTTGCTGTGGTCACTCAAAGACTCGATAACAAAAGTTTCCTCTTTAAGGGAGATTACTCTGCCGTGAATACCGCCAATGGTGATAACCTCGTCACCAATCTGAAGATTTTCACGCATTCTCTGCTCTTCTTTTTGCTTTTTCTTCTGAGGACGAATCATAAAAAACCAAAGTGCGAAGAAAAGAAGACCGTAAATCACAACCATGGGCAAAAGACCCACAAGACCGCCACCGGAAGTTTCGGCAGTTTTTTCTAATAAAGTTAAATTAAACATTTTAAAATCCTCCAAAAATTACTAAAGTATATTATACCTTAATTCTTCCGCTATTGCAAGAAAAATATTTGTTTTATATTCTCTTACCGTAGATTTCCTGCTTTTCCTTTTTAAACTCGGAAAATTGACCCCTGTCAAGGGCATTTCGGATATCTTCCATAAGTTTATTGTAAAACCAGAGATTATGCATAACCAATAACCTTTGAGAAAGCATTTCCTTTGCCTTTAAAAGATGGCGGATATATGCCTTGCTATACTGTGTGCAAACGGGACAGTCACATTCTTCGTCAATGGGGGTCATATCACGCTCATATTTTTGGTTGTTGATGTTGATAATGCCTTTAGTGGTAAACAGATGTCCGTGTCGGGCATTACGGGAGGGCATAACGCAGTCGAAAAGGTCTATTCCCCTCTCAACCGCATTTAAAATATTAACGGGAGTGCCCACACCCATTAAATAACGAATCTTGTCTCTGGGCATTTCGGGGGTTACATTTTCAATAATTTCATACATAACCTCGGTAGTCTCCCCCACCGCCAAACCGCCGATGGCATAACCGTCCAAATCAAGGTCGGCTATTTCTTTCATATGGTTAACACGCAAATCTCTATAGGTGCATCCCTGATTTATACCGAAAAGCAACTGTTCGGGATTTATTGTGCCTTCCCGCATATTAAGTTCTTTCATTTTTGCCTGACAGCGTTTAAGCCAACGGGTCGTTCTTTCGCAAGATGCCTTAGAATAGGAGTATTCAGCGGGATTTTCCACACATTCGTCAAAGGCCATAGCAATGGTGGAACCTAAATTTGACTGAATTTGCATACTTTCCTCAGGACCCATAAAAATCCGCTTACCGTCAATATGGCTTTGAAAAGCCACACCCTCTTCGGTGATTTTCCGAAGTGACGCTAAAGAAAAAACCTGAAATCCGCCGCTGTCGGTTAAAATCGGTCCCGCCCATGTGGTTAATTTATGAAGTCCTCCGCAGGCTTTGACAACCTCATCTGTGGGTCGCAAATGCAGATGATAGGTATTTGATAACATTACCTGACAGTTAACTGTTTTTAAGTCCTCTGCGGAAAGTCCGCCCTTTATGGCAGCCGCCGTGGCAACATTCATAAATGCAGGGGTTTGCACAGTTCCCCTGTTGGTTACAAACTCGCCCCGTCTGGCACTTCCCTCTTGCTTTAATAATTTATACATCTTTACACCTAATTCTTATTTATAATTCTTAAAATCTCTTCGGCGGTTTCGGCAATATAATCCGCACCGGCATTTTTAAGTTCGTCTAAATCTCCGTAGCCGTAAAGCACACCTATACAATCAATACTGTTTTGCTTTGCACCCTCAATATCGTAATGGCGGTCGCCTATCATAATCGCCGAGGTTTTATCGGCAACACCGCTTTGTTCAAGGGCAACACGGATAATATCCGATTTATAATTTAAAGCACCGTCAAAAGTAGCCCCTACAACGCAGTCAAAATACTTTAATAAATCATACTGCTTAAGAATGATTTCTGCAAAGAACTGAGGCTTTGATGTGGCTAAAATAACGGTTTTTCCCTGTTGTTTTAATGTTTTAATAAGATTTGAAATTCCCTCATATAAGGTGTTTTGATATATCCCTTTACTCTTATAAAATTCACGGTAATATTCAACTGCCTGCAAGGCCTTTTCTTGTGAAAAGGAATAATACTTCATAAAAGAATCCACAAGCGGAGGTCCTATAAAACCGTTTAATGTGGTTTCATTATTTTCGGTTATACCGTATTTTTCCAAGGCATATTTAACACCGTTATATATACCCTCACCGGTATCTGAAACTGTTCCGTCCAAATCAAAAAGTATATAATTGTACATATTTTTACCAACTTAAATTATAATAATGAATATAGTCAAAATAGGCAGTTAATTTTCACTGTTCTCCGGCTCACACTTACAGAACGAGCATACTGTCCCCGAAACTAAAGAACCTGTAACGCTCGTTCACTGCGGTTTTATATGCATTCATAACATTATCGTATCCTGCGAAGGCGGAAACAAGCATTATAAGGGTGCTTTCGGGGAGGTGAAAATTGGTAATAAGCCCATCCATAATTCGGAACTTAAATCCCGGATATATGAATATATCCGTATTTCCGGAACACTCAGCGATTTTGCCGTATTTTAGGGCAACACTCTCAACCGTTCTGCAGGAAGTAGTTCCGACACAGATCACCCTACCGCCCTCTGCTTTGGTTTGGTTGATAATATCCGCTGTTTCCTGTGTTACAAAATACTCCTCGGTGTGCATCTTGTGTTTTGTGACATCATCCACCTTAACGGGACGAAAAGTACCCAGTCCCACGTGTAGCGTCACGTATGCGATTTTAACCCCCATTTCCCTTAACTCGTCTAAAAGTTCGCCTGTGAAATGAAGTCCCGCTGTGGGTGCGGCGGCAGAGCCTAATTCCTTGGAATAAACGGTTTGATAACGCTCATTGTCCTTAAGTTTTTCTTTGATATATGGCGGCAACGGCATTTGACCGATTTCGCTAAGCACCCCGAAAAATTCCCCCTCGTGGGTGAATTGCACAATTCTGTTGCCCTCTTCCGTCACATCAATAACTGTGCAACTAAGTTTTTCGGAAAACTTGAATTCTTTTCCGATTTTAGCCTTTTTGCCGGGACCTGCCAAACACTCCCAAATATCGGTATCCTTCTGTTTTAAAAGCAAGAATTCCACAACCGAGCCGGTATCGGTACGAACTCCGAAAATTCGGGCAGGAAGCACCCTTGTGTTATTAAGAACAAGGCAGTCCCCCGCTTTCAAATAGTTCTTGATGTCGAAGAAATTTTTATGTTCTATATTCCCCGTTTGGCGGTCAAGTTTTAATAGCCTTGAATTATCCCTTTTCTCCAATGGGGTTTGGGCAATCAGTTCTTCGGGCAGATCATAATAAAAGTCACTTGTTTTCATATACACCTTTATCTTTCGGTATTTTATAGTATTTTTTTACATAAAATTATTTGACAAACTAAGTTTCAAATGGTATCATATTATATTATATTTAACTAAAACAAAAAATCAAGTTAAATTTCACGGAAGGATGATAATAATGAAGAAATATAATGTAGGCATTATCGGTGCTACCGGTATGGTGGGGCAGAGGTTTTCTCTGCTTCTTTCCGACCATCCTTGGTTTAATGTAACCGCTTTAGCGGCAAGTTCCTCTTCCGCCGGCAAAACCTTAGGTGAAGCAGTAGAAGGTCGCTGGGCTATGACCGAAGAAATTCCCCAAAACCTTAAGGATATGGTTGTTTTAGATGCCGAAAAGGATATTGACGAAATTGTTTCAAAGGTTGATTTTGTTTTCTGTGCCGTTAATATGAAGAAGGACGAAATCAAGGCACTTGAAGAAAAGTATGCCAAAAAAGAATGTCCTGTGGTTTCCAACAACTCGGCTCACAGATTTACTGCCGATGTTCCAATGATTATTCCCGAAATCAATTCGGAGCATCTCGATGTTATTCCCTCTCAGAGAGAGCGTCTAGGCACCAAGAAAGGATTTATTGCAGTTAAGTCCAACTGCTCCCTTCAGTCCTATGTTCCAGCCCTTTTCCCTCTTGATGAAAAGTTCGGTGTTGACAAGGTTTTGGTTTGCACATATCAGGCAATTTCGGGTGCCGGCAAAACCTTTGAGAGATGGCCCGAGATGGTTGATAACGTTATTCCCTACATCGGCGGCGAAGAAGAAAAGAGCGAAAAGGAGCCTCTTAAAATTTGGGGTAAGGTGGAGAACGGTGAAATCAAACTTGCCGACTCTCCCAAATTTACCGCTCAGTGCATCCGTGTACCCGTGTCTGACGGTCACTTGGCTGCAGTTTATGTGACATTCAAGAACAAACCCACTAAGGACGAAATTATAAATACTTGGAACGAATTTAAGGGCGACCCTCAGGAGTTGGAACTTCCCCATGCTCCCAAACAGTTCCTTAATTATTACACTGAGGACGATATGCCGCAAACCAAACTTTGTCGCAATTTGGAAAACGGTATGGCGGTTTCTATCGGCAGACTTCGTGAAGACACTCAGTATGATTATAAATTCGTTTGTGTGTCCCACAATACACTTCGCGGTGCCGCAGGCGGCGCAGTTCTTTTGGCTGAACTTCTTTGTGCCAAGGGCTATATGGACTAATATTTTCTACGGCAGAGATTTAAACGTTTCTGCCGTTTTTTAAAGGATGTGTAACAAAATGATTAAAGTGATAATATGCGGAGCCTCCGGCAAAATGGGAGGATTTGTGGCAGATGCCTGCAAGTCAGACGGCGACATTCAGGTGGTTGCAGGTGTTGATAAAATAAATTTGGGTCAAAACTTCCCTATTTGGGGCGATTTTAAAAGCATAAATACCGATGCAGACGTTATTATTGATTTTTCAAACCCTATTTTGCTTGACAGTATTTTAGAATATGCCATTAAAACAAATACTGCAGTTGTTCTTGCCACCACCGGTTACAGCGACAGCCAAATAGAGCAAATTAAGGAAGCATCAAAAAAAATCCCTGTTTTCTTCTCCTTTAATATGTCCTTAGGTGTTAACCTTATTTGCAGTCTTGCCAAAAAAGCGGCCGCCGTTTTGGGTGACGGATTTGATATTGAAATTGTTGAAAAACACCACAATCAAAAGATTGACGCTCCCTCAGGCACTGCAATAATGCTGGCAAATGCGGTTAACAGTTGTTTCGGCGGTGAAAAGGTATATGAATATGACCGTCACTCAAAACGCCAAAAGCGTTCGCCTAAAGAAATCGGTATTCATTCCGTCAGAGGCGGAACCATTGTGGGTGAACATGATGTTATATTTGCAGGACACGACGAAACCGTAACCATTTCTCACTCTGCCCAGTCTAAAGAAGTTTTTGCGGTAGGCTCTGTTAAAGCAGCAAAATTTTTGGCGGAAAAACCTGCCGGTCTTTACGATATGAATTCCATAATAAGTTTTGAATAATAAATTTCATTGATACGAATATTTTGCATAAATTTTAAAATTCATGGCAAAATAAAAACATACTTTTAAACTCAAAGGAGTGAAAAAATATGTTTGATAAAATTTGCCTGATTTTGAGCATTATAGGTTGTCTCAACTGGGGTCTTGTGGGTCTTTTTGAATTTGACCTTGTTGCTTGGGCATTCGGCGGTCCCACAGCCATAATAAGCCGAATTGTTTACACAGTTATAGCCCTTGCGGGTATTTGGTGCATTTCCCTTCTTTTCAGAGAAAATGCAGTTACAGCCAATGAGTAACCTAATGTTTGAAAGAGAGAAAAAATTATGCAAAACAGTTCAATGTCATTCATAAAAGGCTTGGGTGCGGGTATGGTGGCAGGTGCCGCCGCATTTGCAGTGGGAACGGTTATGATGAAAGACCATAAAAACATCACCAAAGGCTCTGCAAGGCTTGTTAAAGCCGTTGGTGAGTTTGTTGACGGTGTTCAAACAATGTTCCGTTAACACTATCACCCTATATATTAACAACAATCCCCTAAGGTTCAGCCTTAGGGGGTATTTTTATAAACTGGGGTCTTGCAAAACCTCTTCAGGGGGTGTTTCTAAAAGACTTGGGTCTTTAAGATATCTTTGCATTGTTCTGAATGCTCTGGCAAAATAATAACCGGAGCATATTCTCTCGTCCATAACAACGCCCAAAGGCATTGTTCTTTCGAAAACGATTTCGTCACCCTTACGTTTGGCAACCTCTCTGAGATTTCCCATAGTGATAACAATTCCCGTTGTTCCGAACTCATAAACATGGTGATAAATATGATTTGTTCTGATGGAAATCAGATTTGAAATAACCAGACTGTTATGGAAAGGAGAAATATCGATTATGGATTTAGGGAGCAAGCCGAATTTATCCAGCATTTTTAAAAATGCCACACCAACGGTTAAAAGACCCGGAACGCTCAAAATGGCATTCATAAACTTTTCCATTCCGTTGTCTTTAGGTGCATTTCTATTATCCTCAACAAACTTAGTAATAATATTGTTAACGTCAAAAATGGTGTTTGACGGGTCAAAGAACATCTTAGACTCGGTTTCCTCACCGTCGGTTCCGGGAGTTAAAACAACCATTGAAACGGCATACTCATTTCTCGCATAAACCTTTTTATTCATAATAAAACGGTTCAAAGCGGGATACTTAGCACAGGTCCTGAGATATGCCGCAATAATAACCGCCATATGGCTTATGGCAATACCCTCTTTGCGTTTATCGTTGATATATTTTTGCATAGTTTCATAAGGCAAATCAATTGTAATCATATTCATTGCATCATAACGCTTGGTCATAATATGCGGAACGATTTTATACATAGGATCAATATGTTTGAGTTTTTTTCCGTCTGCTCTCATAAGCACTCCCAACTGTTGCAATTTAATACAACAAATTATTTTTATATAATAATACCACACTTTTCGACATTTTACAATATTTTTTAACAAATTGTAAACAAAAAAATTATTCCAACTTTACTCCATTATAATAATGCAACAAAATTTCTTCGTATGTAAACCCTTGTTTTGCCATGGAATTTGCACCCTTTTGGCTCATTCCAACTCCATGTCCGTAACCTTTGCAGGTGAAAACATATTTTCCTTGCTTTTCAGATACGGTAAAATTTGCCGAGGGTAAACCTAATTTAGACCGCACTTCATTACCGCTTATCTCTTTGCCGTACACTAAGATTTTTTCCACTAAACCTTTTGAATTGGACTCGCTCTTACCGAAAACCTTTTCTCCTTTTTTATATTCAAAGCATTTCTTAATTTCTTTTTCAGAGAATTCCTTAACGGTTATATAGTTTTCTTCTAAAGTATCCGATTCTGAAACTGCACCTTTAAGATATTCTATATCCTTTCCCCATACATCTTTTGCCGAATAGGTATATCCGCCTGACAAAGCGTGATAGACCGCCAGTATGGGTTCATCATTATATGTGAGAATTTTTCCTGCAACCTCATTTACAACCGACTTTATTTTTTTGCTGTATTCTTCAAAACTATCTCCCCACTTTTCTTTCAGATTTTCCTCAGTTGCATAGCATTGGTCGAGACTGAAATCGTCTGTTAAATCGTAATCCTTATCCTTATTTTCAATTCTTTTGTAACAGGCATAGGTGTAGGATGCTACCGCCTGTGCCTTAAGTGCCTCCTCCTCATAAAGGGCGGGCATTTCGGAAGCCACAACGCCAAAAATATAATTTAGAGCAGATATTGTATTTATCTCTTTTGTTTCAGTATTAAAAATTCTAAAACAGTCATCTCCGTTAGTTTTTTCGGTTTTAGGCTTTGCAAGAGTTTCAAAAACCACAGTCTCCTCCTTTTCCACCGTTCCTTGAACCGCAAGGGGTGTCAAAATCATAACTACTGCCAAAATTAAACCCATAATCAATGTTTTCTTCATAAAGTCACCTTTTTATTGACAAAAACCAAATTAGAATATACAATTATAGATATGCTGAAAATTACAATTTAATGTTCGGAGTGACTTTATGAAATATAACAAAATAATTACGTTTTATTTTGCGGCACTGCCAATCAGTTTATGTTTGAGGTGCCTACAGTTGATGTTTACCGTAGAACCCAAATCGGGATTTTACATACCCGAAAGCAAAGGTATGGGAACTGCCCTTTTAATTCTTATTTTGCTATGTTCGCTGTTTGTTGCATTATTTGCGAGGCTCACCTATAAACAACCTGAATGTTTACCAAAAATAAATATATGGTTGTCCGTCTCTTCGGTGCTGCTGGCGGCCGGTATAATCTCAGAAACATTTTTTACAGACCTTTCCCTTCCAATACTCGGTTGGCAAAATATACTTTTAAAGATAGTTTCGGTGTGTACTTCAATTTATCTGCTCGCCTTTGCTTTTTCTCCCTTTTTAGGATTCAAAATCAAACCGATACTTGCAACACTGCCGGTAATTTATTCAATAATAAGACTAATATGCGACTTCACCTTAGTTTCAAAACTCGCTATTATATCCGATAACATACTTTTAATTGCGGTATATTCCGTGTCTATGTTCTTCTTCTTAAACTTTGCCAAACTTTATAACGGAATAGATGACGATAAGAACTACAAAAAAATCCTTTCCTACGGACTTACCCTTTCGGTTTTATGTTTTACAAGTTCTGTTCCGAATTTGCTGTTCAGCACTATTTTTGATGGCTATGACCACATTTCCCTTTTCTCCGGCATTACGGTTTTATTTATCGGAATATTTGCCGCGGCATTTGTCTTTTCATTTAATGTGAAAGATTAAAAAAACACATAAAAACAACCGACTCCCAAATGAAGTGAACCCCAAAGTTTAGACAAAATTAAATATTAAATTGCTTGTGAATGAGTTCGGTATTGCACCGGACTCATTCCTTTTAGTTTTAAGGAAATTCTTTCGTTGTTGTAGTAATAAATATATTTCTTCAATTCAT
>JAZNOA010000009.1:0-6517 GCA_045580545.1 Acutalibacteraceae bacterium
AGAGTCATCATACCGAGCGAAGGTGAGCAGTCTATAATAATATAATCGTAATTGTGCTTTACTTCGTTCAGGTAGTTTCTCAAAATGGCTTCACGGTTCATTGCAGTTACAAGACTGATTTCAAAATCGAAAAGGTCACTGTTAGAGGGAATGAGGTCAACACCTTCTTTATGATGTAGAATACCTTTCATTGGCTCTTTGCATTTGTCCTGCATAACTTCAACCATTTTGTCCGGTAATGCAATAGGTAGATTGTCCGTATCTCGCCATCCAAGACAAGTTGTGAGGTCGCCCTGCGGATCGGCATCTACAAGGAGTACCTTTTTCCCTTGCATTGCTAACCCTACGCCTAAATTGACGGTGGTTGTGGTTTTACCGACACCGCCTTTTTGATTGCATATAGCAATCGTGTTACATTGGGACATTTCGCTTTCTCCTTTCTCGTTATTTGAATCTTTTGATCCACGAAAACACAAAGCACTATGTCTTTGTGCTTTCGTGGTCGCATTTAATTCGATCTCATCCCCCAAATGCGTAAAAGGAAATCAACAAGCGTTCAGTTGCTAACCGAACTCATAGGAATTTCACCTCTGCCGGGTTCTCCGCCAGCTCCGTAGAGAAGTATCATTGTCCCTGACACGTTTCATCGCCTTATCCGTAGCAATCGGATATTTCAGAACAGTTCGGAATCGCTACCCACCTTGCTTTCCGTGATAACCCCCAAAGGGCAGGTGGTTCTTGGCGTACCTTCATTCGGCTGAGCTTTCAACCCCGTTCAGGAATGTACTTGTTGAATGTGTATTCGGTTGTCAAGGTGCTTGAGGTTTTGTTCCTCAAGGGGTAGAGCACGAGAAAACGGTTTTTATGCGTAGTTTTGAAAAAAAGTTGAAAAAAGTTTTTCATAGCGAACCTCCAAACAAAAAAATGCCGTGCAACTCACGGGGAATTGCACGACATAAAAATAGACAAAAAAAGAAGGCGTACCATCTTTTTGGGATGATACGCCTTCAAAATAGCGATTATTTGATTGTTTTGCAATCAGCAGTTAAGAGCCTGAAAACCCTTGATATTACTGGGTTTTTGCTTAGTTCCTGCTGTCTTTAATTGCTGCCTGAGCGGCAGCCAAGCGGGCTACAGGTACACGGAAGGGTGAGCAAGATACATAATCAAGACCGATTTTGTGGCAGAACTCAACGGAAACAGGGTCGCCGCCGTGCTCACCGCAGATACCGCAGTGAATCTCAGGACGGGTCTTTTTACCCATTGTTACAGCCATATCCATCAACTTGCCAACACCGGTTTGGTCAAGTTTTGCGAAAGGATCGTTCTCGTAAATCTTACGGTCATAGTAAGCATCAAGGAACTTACCGGCATCATCACGGCTGAAGCCGAAGGTCATCTGGGTAAGGTCGTTAGTACCGAAGCAGAAGAACTCAGCCTCTTTCGCGATTTCGTCAGCAGTAAGACAAGCTCTGGGGATTTCCATCATTGTACCAACTTCATACTTGAGTTCTACGCCTGCAGCAGCGATTTCAGCATCAGCAGAAGCAACAACGATATCCTTAACGAACTTCAATTCCTTAACTTCACCGGTCAAAGGAATCATAATTTCGGGAACAATGTTCCAGTCAGCGTGAGCCTTCTTAACATTGATAGCGGCACGGATTACAGCGGTGGTCTGCATCTTTGCAATTTCGGGATAGGTAACTGCAAGACGGCAACCACGGTGACCCATCATGGGGTTGAACTCATGGAGAGACGAAATGATATTCTTAATTTCTGCAACAGTTTTGCCCTGAGCCTTAGCCAAAGCCTCAATGTCTGCTTCCTCGGTGGGAACAAACTCGTGAAGCGGAGGATCTAAGAAACGGATGCAAACGGGGTTACCTTCGAGAGCCTCATAAAGTTTCTCAAAGTCACCTTGCTGATAAGGAAGTATTTTAGCAAGTGCTGCTTCTCTGCCTTCAACAGTGTCAGAACAAATCATTTCACGGAAAGCAGCAATTCTGTCAGCCTCGAAGAACATATGCTCAGTACGGCAAAGACCGATACCCTCAGCACCAAGTTCAACTGCCTTCTTGGCATCAGCAGGAGTGTCGGCATTAGTGCGAACCTTAAGAGTTCTGAACTTATCAGCCCAATCCATAATGGTCTTGAACTCGCCAACGATTTCAGCATCAACGGTGGGGATGATACCGTCATAGATATTACCGGTAGAACCGTCAATAGAAATATAGTCGCCCTCGTGGTAGGTCTTACCTGCCAAGGTGAACTGTTTGTTTTCTTCGTCCATAACGATATCGCCGCAACCGGAAACGCAGCAAGTACCCATACCACGTGCAACAACGGCAGCGTGAGAGGTCATACCGCCACGAACGGTGAGGATACCCTGAGAAGCCTTCATACCTGTAATATCTTCAGGAGAGGTCTCAAGACGAACAAGAACTACCTTCTCGCCACGGTTGTTCCACTCAACAGCATCATCGGCGTTGAATACAACCTTACCGCAAGCGGCACCGGGAGAAGCGCCTAAGCCCTTACCTGCGGGAACTGCAGATTTGATAGCCTTAGCGTCAAATTGGGGATGGAGAAGAGTATCAAGGTTGCGGGGGTCAATCATAGCAACGGCTTTCTTCTCGTCAATCATACCCTCAGCAACCAAGTCACAAGCAATTTTGAGAGCAGCCTTAGCGGTTCTCTTACCGTTACGGGTCTGGAGCATATAAAGTTTGCCGTGCTCAACGGTGAACTCCATATCCTGCATATCACGGTAATGGTCTTCAAGGGTTGCACAAACCTTGTTGAACTCAGCGAAAGCCTCGGGGAACTTCTCAGCCATCTCAGCGATGGGCATAGGAGTACGAACGCCTGCAACAACGTCCTCACCCTGAGCGTTGGTTAAGAACTCACCCATAAGACCCTTTTCGCCGGTAGCGGGGTCACGGGTAAAGGCAACACCTGTACCGCAATCGTCACCCATATTACCGAATGCCATCATCTGAACGTTAACAGCGGTACCCCAAGAATAAGGAATATCATTGTCACGACGGTAAACGTTTGCACGGGGGTTGTCCCAAGAACGGAAAACAGCCTCAACAGCACCCATTAACTGCTCCTTAGGATCAGAGGGGAAATCTTTACCGATCTTGCTCTTATATTCAGCCTTAAACTGTTCTGCAAGTGTTTTAAGGTCTTCAGCGGTAAGTTCAACGTCTTGCTTAACGCCCTTTTCTTCCTTCATTTTGTCGATAAGTTCTTCGAAATACTTCTTACCAACTTCCATAACTACGTCAGAATACATCTGAATGAAACGACGGTAGCAGTCATAAGCCCAACGGGCATTGCCGGACTGAGCAGCCATTGTTTCAACAACGTCTTCATTAAGACCTAAGTTAAGAATAGTGTCCATCATCCCGGGCATGGAAGCACGGGCACCGGAACGAACGGAAACGAGAAGAGGATTTGTTTTATCGCCGAACTTCTTGCCGGTGATTTCCTCCATCTTGTCGATTCCAACCATGATCTGTGCCATGATTTCGTCATTGATTTTTCTGCCATCCTCGTAGTACTGTGTGCAAGCCTCGGTAGAAACGGTGAAACCCTGGGGAACAGGAAGACCGATTTTGGTCATTTCTGCAAGGTTAGCACCCTTACCGCCTAAAAGCTCACGCATGCTGGCATCACCTTCTGAGAAAAGGTAAACGTACTTGTGACTCATTTAAGTCAACCTCCTGATTTTTATTATGGAAAAACTCCATTGTTAACTAATGACATACTTAAAGCATTTTAAGTATCTGCTACATTATACCATTTTTAATTCAAAAAATAAAGCATTTTTTCTCAAAAAATACAATTTTTATAAAAAAAGTTGATTTTTATAGGTAAAACTATTTTTTCAACCATAAAATTATGCATTTTAACACAAAACTCATTGATTTTTTAAAAAAGCCTTGCGTTATTTAAAGGTTTTTGATAATATAGATTTGTATATAACAAAATTTCCGTTTCGGAGGATTTTAAAAATGTCAGTAGGATTTAGGAAAAGCCTTTTCGGTTACAATCAGGACGATGTTATTGAGTACGTTAAAAAACTCCATAACAACTTCTCTTTAAAGGAAGATGCCTTTAAGAAGCAGTTAGCCGATTTGGAAAGCAAAATCAACGGGCTAAACCAAGATTTGGCAGTTCTTGAAAATGAGAAAGCAAGTTTAAGTGAAAAACTTTCGGAATATAACGCCAAAAAGTCCGAAATGGACCGCCTTAGTGAAAATATAGGCAAACTTTATATGGTTTCACAGGCAAATGCTAAAACCATTATGGCAAATGCAGAGGAGAACTCAAAAATCGCCAATATGGAAATTGAAAAAAATGTTTCTGCCATTGAGGAAACCCATAAGGCTTTGGAAGGTTTAAAACAAAGCATTAACGAAACCTCTCAAAACTTTACAAAAGAGGTTGAATCTCTTATGCACTCTCTTGAAGAGGCAAAGGAAAAGTTTTCTGCGGATAATATTAAAAACGGTGAGGTTTCCGAAGAATTCACCGCATTACTGGAAGTTGTTTCAAAATGAAAGAGTTAAAGATAAGTGTTGATGAATTAAAATCCCATATCCCCGAATTAAATGTTGGGGATAAAGTGCTGTTAAGCGGAACGGTTTATACCTCCCGTGACGCTGCCCATAAGAGGATTTTCGAGTTAATGGAAAAGGGTGACACTCTCCCCTTCCCCGTTGAAAATTCGGTTATATATTATGCCGGCCCCACGCCCACGCCTCAGAATATGGCAATCGGAAGTTGCGGACCCACAACATCCCAGAGAATGGACTCTTATGCTCCGAAACTCTATGATATGGGAATGACTGCCACTGTCGGCAAAGGCGAACGCTCCAAAGAGGTTATTGACGCCATAAAGCGAAACGGCGGAATTTACCTTTGTGCCATCGGAGGAGCAGGTGCATTGGCATCCTTAAGCATTACCTACTGCCAAGTCATAGCATTTGAGGATTTGGGATGCGAGTCGGTTAAAAGGCTCACCTTTAAGGATTTTCCTCTATATGTGGGAATTGACTCAAAAGGCAACAGCATTTTCGAGAATTAGTTTGGTATTGTCACCTTTTTAAGGTGTCGATATAAAGTTTAACAAAAAGGTCTTTGGTAATTCTCTTAATCAGAGAATTTTAAACTGGAATAGAGGTGCAATTCCTCTGCGAACTCGTCGCCGTAATTTATGATAGGCTTTTCATTATGTCACTGCCGAAAGCGGGAAGGCGGAAGGTCTGAGGGCATATAACACCCACCCTCACATAATAAGTCGGAATACTCGCCTTAGACTGTCGGTACTATGGGGTCACGAGTAATTGACTGTGTAGAAAAAACACCTTATTCTGTATTGTGAATAAGGTGCAGATTTTGCATATTCTCCTTTTAGTATTGACTTGTTAAAACAACAATACAAAAAGGAGTTTTTTTATGAAAAACAAGAAGTTAATTTTAGGGTTGGGTGCAGTTCTTATTGTGCTTATAGCGGTTTTCGCCGCTGTTTTCTGCCTTAACAGACCCAAAACAGAAGAGGGTTCAAAGGAAATCGGTGTTACGGTAGTTTTCGCCGATAAAACAGAAAAGGAATACGAAATTCACACCGATGCCGAATATCTTGCCGATGCACTTTTAGAGGAAGGCGTTATTACGGAAAAGGCAACCGACGGAATGTATACCGTTATTGCAGGTGAACGTGCCGATTACACACTTGACAACTCTTGGTGGTGCGTAACCAAAGACGGAGAAATGACAAGTGTGGGTATGAACGAGCAACCCATTGCAGACGGTGACAGTTTTGAAATCACAAACACGCCGAGTTAAACTTTTTAATTACATTCTTTTAACCCTTTTAGGGGTTTTAATGTATGTAACTCAGGTAGTTATGTCCCAGTTGCCGAATATTGAGGCGGTATCCCTTTTAATAATAGTTACCACCTGCCTTCTGGGTGTTAAGGCTTTATTTTCGGTATACATTTTTGTTATATGTGAAATATTTACCTACGGACTGCATATTTGGTCAATAAACTACCTATATGTCTGGGCAATACTTGTTATTGCCGTGTTGTGTACCAGAAAATTTGCAAGCAGAGAGTATTTTGCTTTACTGTCGGCAATTTTCGGTTTACTGTTCGGAACTTTTTGCTCTATCCCCTATTTTATAATGGGCGGTTTTGAAGGGGGAATAGTCAACATTATTCAGGGTTTCTGGTTTGACATTCTCCACTGCGTGGGAAACTTAGTGTTGACCTTTATCCTGTTCAATCCCTTAACAAACGTTTTGGATAAAGCAATTAAGAGATACAGTTATAAAAACTAAATTTAAACCACCGGTCAACTGATGAAGTGAACCCCAAAGTTTAGACAAAATTAAATATTAAATTGCTTGTGAATGAGTTCGGTATTGCACCGGACTCATTCCTTTTAGTTTTAAGGAAATTCTTTCGTTGTTGTAGTAATAAATATATTTCTTCAATTCATC